>JAEUSJ010000082.1:9978-13252 GCA_016788215.1 bacterium
CTGGAGTGCACCGAGTGTAAGAACAGCGGGCTTCCGGGCGTGTCGCGTTATACGACCGAGAAAAACAAAAAAAATACGACCGACCGGTTGGAAGTTAAGAAATACTGCCGCGTCGAACGTAAACACACGCTGCATAAAGAAACACGTTAAATTTTAAGCTGAGAAGGAGCCTTCGATGGCAAAGAAACAGACCTTTGTTGATAAAATGACCAAAGTAGAGTCGCATTCTGAGAAAATCAAATGCGCTGCCTGTAAACAGGATAGTTCCGTAACCTATGCGAAATTTGTTGATTCGAAAATCTCCGAAAAAAGCGGCGCTTGGAAATTTCTTGAAAGAAAAGTCAGGCTCTGCGGTAACTGCGGCGCCATTGTCAGCTAAACCATGCTCAATAAAGATTTACTCAAAATCTTAGCCTGTCCTGTTTGCAAACTACCCGTAACAGAAGTTAATCATTCTCTGATCTGCACAAATGGGCTATGCAGAAGACGGTATGACATAAAAGACAATATTCCGGTCATGCTGATCGACGGCTCTGAAGTTATGAGCGAAGCATCCTATCGCGAAGCTCTACAATCCTAATCCACCCTTCAGTTTCACCAGATTCTTCCGAGTACATTTTGCTTGTTTATCTTTGAACGGCATTCTATATTTTCATTACACATATCTTTTTCTGCTAATCATTCCATCATATTTTAACTTCAGAGGTGTTTGGTGAGTTCCGGAATCGTACGTATCATAGTGGCAGTGATTGCCATTCCCTTTTTCATTGCCGCAATAATATTTGGCGGATGGTATTTCTTTATTCTACTTCTGGCTATCATGCTGCTTGCTTTGTATGAAGCGCTTGACCTGGGCCGAAAAAAAAACACGTTACCCCAGACCATGTCCTCATTTCTTTTTTGTGCGGCGGCCGGATTTGTTTTCTATCACGACCTGTTTGATTTCTTTTTGCCGCTGATCATGCTGTTTATCTTAACCGTGATGACCATTGAATTGTTCCGAAATCAGGGATCCGCCTTACTTAATATCTCATCAACCGTATTCAGCGTGATATATGTTACGTTGATGATAGGAAGCATGATCCTGTTGAGAAACATCAGCGAGCTCGGCGATTATGCCGGCGCGCAGCTCGTATTCTTGGTTTTTGCAGGTATCTGGGCATGCGACACGTTCGCCTATTATGGCGGGAAATTTTTCGGGAGTCGTAAATTTTTTGAACGCGTCAGCCCCAAGAAAACGTGGGAAGGGGCGATCGCTGGATTTTTTGGAGCGTTTTTGGGTGTATGGATTGTTAAATTACTGTATGAATCATTTGGAGTTTCATTCTCTCTTTCGCTTGTTCAGACGATGGTCATTGGTTTTTTTGCCGGAACGCTTGGACAGATCGGAGACCTTGCCGAGTCTTTGTTGAAACGCGATGCGCAGATCAAAGATTCCAGTTCATTGATTCCGGGGCACGGCGGAGTTTTAGATCGATTCGACAGCATGATGTTCGTTGGGCCGATGACGTATGCCTACGTGAGTCTTTTTGTAATATGAAATAAAGCACCAGATTGAAACGAACGATTCAAATCTTTTTTTGTGTTTTTTTTATTTATGCATGCGGTAAACCCGGAGACCCGGCCGTGCCGAGGGGCGGCACCGTTGTAATTGCTCTCTCATCCGATGCCGATATGCTGAATCCTGTTTTGAGCAGCGGTTCAAATACCGGAATAGTCCTACAATTCTTGTTTCCCGATCTTGCAGAGCATGATTTTGATTCGATCAACGGCATTGACCGGCTGTTGCCGTCGGTTGCGAATTCATGGGAATGGATAAATGACGGGCTATCGCTGGTATATCATTTGAGAAATGATGTTTTCTGGAGTGACAGCGTTAAGATCACTTCGCACGACATCGAATATTCTTATCGGCTTTATAGCCATCCGAAAGTTGCGAGCCCCAGACGAAATTATTTGAACTTTCTTCTCAAGAATAACTCAGGCCAAACCGATTTTGACCGCGCCATCGAAACGCCGAATGATTCAACGGTCATTTTTAACTTCGCGACAGCCTACCAGAAAAACCAGCAACTGCTTCACACGCAACTTAATTTTATTCCTAAACATATTTTTGAATGGTTGGATCCCGAAGATGTGCGAACGTCCCTTCGCAATCTGGAGCCGGTTACCGGAAAACATTTCAAATTTTCTAAATGGGAGCGTAAACAGGAGCTTGTTTTAGTCAAGAACGCTAAATGGAAAATTCCTCATGAAGCCTACATTGATCGTGTCGTGTTTCGCATCATCCCGGAAATGACAACCAGGATCATAGAATTGAAAACCGGCGCTGTGGATATCGTGGAAGGGTTGTCACCCGAGGATGCAAAAGATATTCAAAAAAATAATCCAAATCTTCGCATCGAGACACAGCCTTACCGACGCTTTGAGTATGTGGGTTGGAGTAATATTGACGTTGAATTATATAAATCCAGCAAAGGTAAGACCATTCGTCCGCATCGGTTGTTTGGAAATAAAAACATTCGTACCGCATTGACGATGGCCATTCATCGGGACGAACTGGTAGAAAGTTGGCTCGGCTCATTCGGGCAGATCAGCACCGGCCCCATATCGCCGGCTTTTCGCTGGGCTTATAACGATACGCTGCGGCCGATCCCGTTTGATCCCGCGCGCGCGAAAACGCTGCTTGCTGAAGAGGGCTGGACCGATCATGACGGCGACGGTATTCTGGATAAGAACGGGACCAAGTTTGAATTTACCATGACAACGAATTCCGCCAATCCAAGACGGGAATTTGCCTTGCAGAAAATTCAATCCGATTTGAAAAAGATCGGGATCGTTTGCCGCTCGCAATTATTAGAAAGCAATGTGTTCAATAGCGGGTTAAGAAACAAAGAGTATGATGCATTTATTACCGGAAACAATGTTAACATGAGCATTGACCTGCAGCCACAATTCGGCTCCGATCTTGAGCGTAACACGTTTAATGCGGCTTCATACAGGAACAGAGAAGTAGACAGCCTGCTCCAAATTACAGCTTCCATACCGGACGTACAGATGGCCGGGCCGGTCTTTAAAGAATTGCAGAGAATTATTTATTACGATCAGCCGGTCACATTCTTATATTGGTACGACAATATTGTCGGAATCAATCAGCGATTACGCGGAACCCATGTAAACATTCTTTCGCCGTATTATCGTTATTACGACTGGTACATCTCGGATTCAGCACGGTAAAAACTATGATAACTTATATTTTTCGCCGGATATTGAC
>JAEUSJ010000083.1 GCA_016788215.1 bacterium
AAAACCTTTGTCGCTTGTTCACTCAAAATTTGCCACGCCCTATGTTTCCATCATTTCATTCACTACTCTGGCCTGTTTTTTTGCAATTACCGGTGAGTTTGAACATCTGGCGATGCTGTCATCGTCATCCGTTCTGCTCATATATTTAGGGGTGGCGTTGGCCGTTATTAAATTCAGATTACAACGTCAAAACGATCCGCTGGCATTTAGAATACCGGGCGGATTTGTTGTTCCTGTGCTTTCGGTGATCACGATCTTGTGGTTTCTGTCAAACCTTGCGACTGAAAAAATGATCGGAATGGTAATTGCTATTGCGATATTAAGTTTGGCGTATCACATGATAAGATATCTTAAACCTGATTCGATATCCGATGAATCGCGGAATTGATTCCCCGATTACAGACATGCCAAATCTCAAAGATTTGGCATGTCTTGAAACTTAAATAAAAAAAAGAGTTAAAGACAAACCGTCCCTAACTCTTTTTTTGTTAAAGTATATAAAAAAAACTCTACTGCTCCAGCTCCATTTCGTCTTCACCTTTGAAGTCTTCAATGAATCGCTCCTGCGCTTCCGATGTATCGGAACCGAATCCGCGAATGATCTCGTCCGGCGAAAGATTGAGTTCCTGCAGGCAATATCGTAAATAATATTCGTATTCCAGATCAGGATCGTCTTCGAGCATATTTTCGGCTTCGGGTTCCTGACAATTATTCTCGCGCGCCACCCACTCCGCTGCGGTTAACCTTGCCATAATCTCTCCTTTTTAGATCTAGTCCATCGCATTATTTTCTAACTGTTTACCGCCCTTGCATTCTCAGGCGCATCGATATTTAAAAAGATTTTCTCGTTTTAAATTTCGTGCAATGATAATAAATTAAGGGTGATTTGTCAAGACAAATTCGTCAGGAATCGGTTTATTTATTAACGAGGAGGGAAAGCTTATGGAATATAGCTTCCGTGACTTCGGCGGGGTTGTTTTTTTGTGTTTTAATGATCAGGTTGGCGGCTTCATAACCTAGCGTTCGGTGATTGAACAAAACATCTAACGAAGCGTGCTTTAGCAGCGGACGCGCAGAATCCGACCGGAGTCTTTCCGCTAGGATGTTTAGATCGGCATGAAGATAAACAAGGAATCCGTCAGCTTTTATCAGATTCAGATTTTCTTTACTCATGAGGCTTCCGCCACCTAGCGCGATAACCGTATTCTGATTTGATTTGATAACCTGTTCTATGACTCTGATTTCTATTTCACGGAATTGCGCCTCGCCCGAATTTGCAAAAATTTCACTAATAGATTTTTTCTCATTTTGCTCGATCAGGTGATCGGTATCGATAAATGAATAACCCAGTTTCTCGGCGAGCAAAGTTCCGACGGTAGTTTTACCGCTTCCCATGAATCCGCACAGATAGATATGGTGTGGCAGATTCTGTTCCCCCTTGGAAAGGGGGTTAGGGGGATTATCTTTTTTTATGAAAGCTTCGATGGTCTGTAGAACACTGTCAATATTATTTCGAACTTCGCCTTCAGAAAAACGCAGAACAGTCAATCCCATCGATTCCAAATCCGCTTGCTTTAAAATGTCTTTTTGATATACTTCTTCAAATCCATGACTATGACCATCGATTTCGATCACGAGGCATTTTACTTTGCAGTAGAAATCGACAATGTATTTTCCTAATGGCTTTTGACGATTAAATTGCAGACCACAACATTTTCGTCCGCTCAAGTGCTTCCACAATATTGCTTCACTGGGTGTGGAGTTATTTCTCAATTTCCGCGCAAAATTTATAAGATTCTTCTTGTAGGGTATATAAGGCATTGAGGTTAAGTTGATTTTTTTTGAAATCCCCTAACCCCCTTTTCAAGGGGGAAAGGTTACGTGCAAATTAATATTGACTCATTTGACGTTCAAACCATTTCAGGTTCATACAGATTTTGTGTTTTGACTAGAGAATCCACACATCCCATTTTCAAGTGGGAAAGATTACGTGCAAATTAATATTGATTTATATGACGTGCAAACCATTTTAGGTTTATATCAGGCTCACACTTCATTTTTCCTAAATACTGTATTGACTATAATCGCGGAGAGAACCAGACAGCCGCCGATGATCGCCCAGAATCCAGGAAATTCACCCGTTCCAAGGAAAGTCCAAATCGGATTGAGAATAGGTTCAAGCAAAGTATAGATCGCGATCTCCACATTCGAAATATATTTTGCCCCTTTCGCAAAAAATAAATAACCCAGGCCGAGTTGAAAAATTCCGAGAAAGAGCAAACCGACAATATCATTTGAGGCTATCGAAAATCCTTCTCCAAAGATGCTAAATAGCGGGGAGGAGGTGGAACCGGACGACGATGCGAATACAGCCGATATGGCAATTCCCAAAACGATCACCGTCGCTGCGTTCCCAAATGCCAAATTAAATATACCGCTGATATCGCTTTGAGCTGTCATAGGAAGGGCGGCGTTTTGTTCGGATTTTTTGACTGATATTTGCAGAAATGCAAAGGCGATTCCTGACAAGATACCGAAAATATTACCTGCAAGGGCTGTGGACTTTTCTTCCTCCATAAACAAGAGGATCATGCCGCCGAGGCAAATAAAAACGGTAGCGATCTCAACGGCGTACACTTTTTCCTTAAATATAAAATAAGTGACAAGGATCACATATACAGGAGCTGTGTATTGGAGAAAAACGGCATTCGCAGAAGTCGTGAGTTTGTTTGCGATGACAAAAAGCGATACGGTAAAGACATAACAGAGCGCCGTGATGATCGACCATCGTGTGATGGTGAACCGGAACGGAATTTGGAGTCTTTTCTTTCTGTATAAAACATATACGGTAAGAAAAACTCCGGCAACGAAAGATCGGTATAAAGCAATCTGTATCGGCGGTAAATTAATGATCTTTATGAGTAACCCCGCGCTGCTCCAACATAATGCAGCTAGACAAATCAGCGATACTCCACGGAAATAGTGACTCATCGACATACTTACCGCCTTAAATCATGATTTTATAATTAAATAAATACAATTTTGAAAATTAATTTTTTGTGCATTCTTGTCAGCAAACTACGACATTACGTCAGGTTGTAAAGTGTCATTGTAGCACTCTATTGAAAAGACTGCTAAATTTAGCTTGATTTCTAGCTTTAAATTGTTTATAATCAGCCTCAAAAATTTAATAATAAAATGGCACAGTAATTGGATATAAGAATTTCACCTGTAACTATAACAAATTTTTTTTCTGCAATCAAATTATTTAAGTAACTAACCAATACATTTAATTCAATTCAACGGAGGACGACGATGAAACTCAAACCATTAGGCGACAGAGTGATTGTTGAAAGTTTAGAAGCCGAAGAAAAAACGGCAAGCGGCATTTTCATTCCTGATACCGCCAAAGAAAAACCCCAGGCAGGCAAAGTTTTGGCCGTAGGACCCGGTAAAAAAGACGAACCGATGGAAGTGAAAGTCGGCGATTCAGTTCTTTACGGAAAATATTCCGGCACCGAAGTGACTATCGACAACAAAAAATATCTAATTATGCACCAGGTGGATATTCTTGCCATTCAAGGTTAATGTTTATGTTGACGAAAGAGACAAAGTAGAAATAATTAATTAATAACAGGAGATAAATTATTATGGCAGCAAAAGAAATTTTATTTGATGTTGATGCCCGCTCGAAGTTGAAAAAAGGCGTTGACATCCTAGCAGACGCGGTAAAAGTCACATTAGGCCCCAAAGGCCGTAATGTCTTGATCGACAAAAAATTCGGCGCACCGACCGTAACAAAAGACGGCGTAACGGTAGCTAAAGAAATTGAATTGGATGAGCCGGTTGAAAACATGGGCGCGCAGATGGTACGGGAAGTTGCATCCAGAACCAGCGATATCGCAGGCGACGGCACGACAACGGCAACCGTATTAGCTCAGGCTATTTTCCGCGAAGGTTCCAAAAACGTGACCGCCGGCGCGAATCCGATGGAATTGAAAAAAGGAATCGATGCTTCGGTCAAAGTGATCGTGGACGAACTAAAGAAGATGACCAAGAAAGTTGAAGGCAAGGCGCAGATTGCACAAGTTGCCGCCATTTCAGCAAATAATGATTCGGAAATCGGAGCCCTTCTCGCCGATGCCATGGAAAAAGTTGGCAAAGACGGCGTCATCACGGTTGAAGAAGCCAAAGGTTATGAAACGACGCTTGAGACCGTTGAAGGTATGCAATTTGACCGCGGATTCTTGTCACCGTATTTTATTACCGACGCGGATACGCAGGAAGCCGTTCTGGAAGATCCTAAGATTCTTATTTTTGACAAAAAGATCTCCGTCATGAAAGATCTGCTTCCGATCCTGGAAAAAACAGTTCAGATGGGCAAAGCCTTAGTGATTCTCGCGGAAGACGTTGAGAACGAAGCATTGGCTACCTTGGTTGTCAATAAACTGCGCGGCACGCTGCGCGTTGCAGCTGTGAAGGCCCCTGGATTCGGCGATCGCAGAAAAGCGATGCTCGAAGACATTGCGGTTTTGACCGGCGGCACGGTGATCAGCGAAGAAGCGGGATATAAACTGGAAAGCGCGAAGATCGAATATTTAGGTTCGGCCAAGAAGATCATCATTGATAAAGACAACACGACGATCGTGGAAGGCGCCGGCAAGAAAGAAGAAATCAAAGGGCGTATTGCTCAGATCAAAACACAGATCGAGAATACAACCAGCGATTATGATAAGGAAAAACTGCAGGAACGTTTGGCTAAATTAGCCGGCGGCGTTGCGGTGATCCGAATCGGCGCGGCG
The DNA here is from genome assembly GCA_016788215.1 of bacterium. Lineage (GTDB taxonomy): Bacteria > CLD3 > CLD3 > SB21 > SB21 > SB21. The sequence continues at coordinate 4,803 of JAEUSJ010000083.1, forward strand.
AGCGAAGTGGAAATGAAAGAGAAAAAAGCCCGCGTGGAAGATGCGTTACATGCGACGCGCGCAGCGGTTGAAGAAGGTATTGTTGCCGGCGGCGGCGTTGCATTCATTCGCGCTCAAAAATCTCTCGAAAAAGGCAAAGGCGGAATCAATGATAAATTTCTGGTCGGCGACATGGGACTTGGCGTTGCGATCGTTCGCCGCGCGTTGGAAGAACCGATCCGTCAGATCGTTGAGAACTGCGGCATTGAAGCCTCCATCGTTGTTCAGAAAGTCAAAGACGGCACCGATCATTTCGGGTTTAATGCGTTGACCGAAGAATACGAAGATTTACTCAAGGCCGGTGTGATCGATCCAACCAAAGTAACCCGAACTGCGTTGGAAAATGCGGCGTCGGTTGCAGGTATGCTCTTAACCACCGAAGCGACTGTATTTGAGAAAAAAGAAGACAAGAAAGGCGGCGGCGGCATGCCTCCAATGCCGGGCGGCGGAATGGGTGACATGTATTAATGCCCAAGGGAATGAATCCCTTGTGTTCCTGATCATCAAAAGGCCGGGACATATTTACCATATAAAAACCCTGATCAGCGAAAGCCGGTCAGGGTTTTTTATTTCGCTTACCCTAAAGCGCGAGCAAAAGCATCGTTGAAATTTACTGTTTTTCTTTCTATATTTATATAAATATATCCAGTTAATCTCTATGGTTCAAAAAATCATAACCCGCACTACCTTAGCTGAACAACAAACGGATTTTGTGTTTTGGAAATCCAGATCGGTCGAAGAACGTTTGAGAACGGTAGAAGAAATCCGCTGTGAATTTCACGGATGGAAAGATCATGTTCAACCAAGACTTCAAAGAGTTTATACAATCGTTAAACGCGCATGATGTTCGTTATCTGATCATCGGCGGTTATGCGGTCGCTTTTCACGGTCATCCGCGCTACACCAAAGACCTGGATGTCTGGACAACCTGATAGTTTACAGGAATTGATTTTGAATCTTGCTTCGCGGCTAGAAACAAATCTAGCATCGAGGGCGTTGAATTTAATTTCATAAGTTTGCCCCATCCAAAAGATAACAAAAGAGCTTGCGGGCGCCATCAAGACTTAGCCGACCTCGAAAATTTAGAGTGAACATGGCCTATCTAATTAAAATAATTTGACATTTTATTAGGTTCTTTGTAACATCCTTTAGCCAATCAGCCCATTCCTATACGATTTCTTTGCTAACTATATACCGTAGACGATCCGGATAAGTCCCGTTGTTCTACAAAGCGCTTATTTCAATGGACAAAATTCCAATGATTCAGCGTACTCTATCGGCGGTCTCAAAACCGGCAGAACCTCCTAGACTATACGAGCGCGATCGCTATATCTCCAAATTGAATGACCATTTTAATGAGGTCAAGAACGACGCATGCCGATTTGTGTTTTTGAGCGGGCCTCCGGGAATTGGTAAAACGGCTTTAGTTTGGTCTTTGGAATCAACTGTGGTGGAAGCAAACGGTTTTTTTACATCTGGAAAATTTGACCAATTCAATAAAGACATTCCGTATTCGGCCATGAGCGAAGCATTCGACGGACTGATCCTAAAAATTCTGACTCAGCATGAAGATATTGTCAAAAACTGGAAAACCAAGTTCTCTGAAACTTTGGGAAACCACTTAAGAATTATTTCGGATCTCGTCCCGGCTATGAACCTTGTTGTTGGACCAACGGAACCCGTTTCGCAGCTCTCCCCGGCTCAAAACGAATTCAGGCTCCGGTATTTTTTCGAAAAATTCATAAAGACCTTTGCTTCGCCGGAAAGACCGCTGGTATTGTTTCTGGACGATATTCATTGGTGCGATCGCGAAACCATGCAATTTTTGGAGTTTCTGGCAGAACAAGGCGGGATTCCAAACTGTTTCATTATCGGAGCATTCCGAACGGCGGAAATGGATAAGCCGTTTCTCGATCGAATCGCAAAATATGAACAGATCACGGATTTCGTCGAATTAGAAACGCTCTCCGAGCCATCAGTACGGGAATGGGTAAACGAAACATTACAGAACCCGGCACAAGACTTGTCGACTCTTCTCTATCAAAAGACAAAAGGAAATCCCCTTTTCGTTCAGCAAATTTTGAAGGACTTCAAAACGACTATTTCCGATCATGATTCCACCTGCCCCTTAATAGACGGCTTAAAAATACCACAGGATACGCGTGAGTCACTTGCCGACTGGATTCTTCACAGAATTTTGGACCTCCCCCACGAAACCCTGACCGTCTTGAAAACAGCCGCATGCATTGGAAGTTCATTTTCATTGGAAATGCTTTCCAATATTTTGGATAAAGAACAAAACGAATTGCAGGAGATTCTTGATTCAGCGCAAACCGAAGAGGTCATCATCAAAGACCAAGATCGGTTTAAATTCTTTCACGACCGAGTCCGGGAAACCATTTATAACACGATTGATACGGAATTCCGAAAACAAATTCAAATTAAGATCGGACGTCTTATTTGGCGACAATCCGACGCAAAAAGCCTGGACGACGTAGTATTTGAAATTGCGGATCGGATGAACGATGCCCTTTCCCTAATAACTGAACCTGCGGAGAAGGCGGAATTAATGAGTCTGAACTTACAAGCAGGGAATAAAGCAAAAAGGAGCACAGCGTTTGGGAAAGCGCTGCAATACTATGATATGAGCCTATGGCTGTTAGCGGCCGATCCGTGGGTATCATTGCACGACCTTTGTCTACAAGTGCATTCAGGAATCATGGAATGTCGGTTTATGACCGGGGACGAGGCGGGATGCAGAACTTCTTTCGAGCATATACTTCAAAACGCAAATAGCGACCTTGAAAAAATAAGAATGCACGGAATTCTGATTACACTTTATTCCAATGCAGGAAAAAACAGTCAAGCAATCGAGATCGGCAGGCAGTGTCTGGAATCGATAGGGATTAAATTCCCGACTTCAGGATTATCAGTTTGGCGGCAGGTTCTCAAATTGCAGTTCTTGATGTTTCGAAAAAAAACAACCTTGGCGGACATCAAGCAAATGTCTGACGCTCAAATAATAGAAGTAATGGAGGTCCTCAGGACCTTGATTTCTTCTTCATTTACTCCAAACAATCAGGTGGTTTTCGCGTGGGTCGTCTTAAGCATGGTGAATCTGTCTCTTCAACACGGACAAGCACCGCAGACGTCTATTAGTTTTGCTCTCTACGGTATGTTTTTGGCCGGTCAAATGAAATACAGAGAAGCAATTTCATTTGGAACGGTCGCCCTTGAGTTTGCCGCAAAGCATGATTACAGTCAGGTTGGGGGAGGCGTTCTGCTTGCGTACGGTGCCTTTGTTGGAGTCTATCACGAGCCGCTTCGATCGACGATGTTATTACTCGAGCGCGCTGAAAAAGAAGCGGCCAAAGTTGGGGATATTCAATATATGGGTTTTTCCAGGTTTCAGTATGTCACTCAGAAAATCATGTCAGGCTGCAATCTAGACGAATATATCCGGGAAACAGAAGTGGCGATGGAGTTTTGCAGGAGAATCGGGCATAAAGACGGTTACTTGTCTTTTACTTTCTTTTCCGCGCCCTTTTATAGTCTGGTTGGTAAAGAAAAATCAATTGAAAACTCTAAATTGGAAAATCCTGTTTACGGGTACAATTACAGAATAGGCAAGATTGCGGTTAGTGCGATTCTTGGAGATTTTTTGACGCTGTGCACCGAAGCGGAAACCATTGAAAAAACTGTGAAATCTGTGCCCGGAATGGGGCCGCCTGAAATCGCTTTTTATTATGCATTAGCTCTATCTGCGCTTTGCGCGTCCTCATCCGATAAGGCAAAATCGCTACTTAGAATTCGGAAATCGCAAAAATATCTAAAAGAACTCTCTCAATTCTGCCCGGACAATTTTTTACACAAATACCTTCTTGTGTCGGCTGAAATTGCGCGCCTTACAAAGCGCAAAGAAAAAGCAATGCGGCTATACGATGAAGCGATTCAATCGGCAAAAAGGAATGAATTTTTACACTGCGAGGCACTTGCTAATGAATTTGCCGCACGATTTTATTTGTCCGATGAGTATGAGGCAATCGGCAGAACGTATATGATCGAAGCATATAAATGCTATGCCCGCTGGGGTGCGACCGCAAAAATAAAAATGATGTATGAGCAATATCCTGGATGGCTTTCTGCAGTGCCATCGGAAGAGAGGAAAAGCATTTCAGCTGGACCCGATCATGCTGATGTCGTAAAAGGTATAGCTTCGCACTTTGAACTTTTGTCGGTTCTGGAGGCATCTTATGATATTTCGAGCGAGATGCAGCTGGATAAACTGCTGGAAAAACTGATTAACCATGCAGTAAAATACTCAGGCGCAGAACGTTCGTTTTTAACCATTGAGCAAGAAAACGACAAAATCCTCGTTGCTGAGACAAATAGAATCGGTCCGATAACGATCAAGCATTTGGAGAACATGGCTTATCATGATGAGTTTCCTTGGTCAGTATTAAATTACGTTAAACACACCATCAAACCTATCGTGTCCGCAAAAGCTTTTGAGGATGAACTCTTCAATCGTGATTCGTATATTCGCTCCAATCATGTCCAGTCAGTGCTATGCGTTCCTATTCTCAAACAAGGGAGCTTTATTGGCAGCTTTTATCTCGAAAATAATTCAGTGGAAGAAGCCTTCACCCTTGAAAGAATTGAAATCGTCAAACTCTTATCAGCGCAAGCGGCCATTGCAATTGAGAACGCGAAGTTGTATGAGGCGATAGAAAAAAGCCGCGATAAGTACCGGACCATTTTTCAAATGGCGGGGGTCTCTATCCTGGAAGAGGATTTTTCTTTGATTATTGCCGAAATAGAAAGCCTAAAAACGGCCGGCGTTGTAAAATTCGATGAGTATTTTGACCGTCATCCTGAATTCGTTGAACGAATGACCGCCCTGCTGATCCTGCGGGATGTCAACGAAGCGGCTCTCAGAATGTACGAAGCGCGCGATAAAACGGAATTTAGAAAGTCGCTTACACAAATTTTTATGCCGGAATCGTATGCGGTATTCAAAAACCTATTGATCGCCATTGTGGAAGGCCAATCAAATTTCGAAGCGGAGGCGACTAATAAAACGTTGTCAGGCAGACCGTTCGACATACTGGTCACCGTCGTCATCCCCACATCGTCCGCCGGTTACCATAATGTGCTGGTCTGTATATTTGATATAACTCAACGCAAAAAATCCCAAAGAGCCATGGAAGCTTCAAGAGAAGAATTAAGAAATCTGACCCATCATCTCCAGACCGTACGTGAGGAAGAACAGTCTCGCATGTCGCGCGAGATTCATGATCAACTAGGAAGTGATTTAACTGCCTTGAAGTATCAATTAGCGTTAATGCAAAAACAAGTTCCGGAAACGGGCCAATTCAGATCACAAGCAGATCATATATCTTCTGCGATTGATCGGAGTATCCGTAAAGTGCAAAAACTGGCCGACGAACTGCGGCCGGGAATATTGGATAATCTGGGTTTAACGGAAGCTATCCAATGGCAGGCCGAGGAATTTGAAAAACGGACTCAGATAATATGCAGGGTAAGCGTTATTGAATGTTTTAACCCGGAAAGATCCATGGCAACTGCCGGTTTTCGAATCGTTCAAGAATTGCTGACGAACGTCGCGCGGCATGCCGATGCTTCTGAGGTTTTCATTTCTATTGAACGCGAGGAAAAGGCATACGTTATAGAAGTGGAGGATAACGGCAAGGGCATCGAAGACCATAAGATACAGGATCCCCGTTCCATCGGTTTCATCGGCATTGGTGGACGCCTGCGTGAGTTTCGCGGTTCATTTGCCGTTCAGAATTCAGGCCACGGAACTGTCGTCAGAGTACTATTCCCCATATCTCAAGAAGTAGGCTTATGAACATTATTATAGCAGATGATCACGCGCTTCTAAGGGATGGACTGAAGAACATATTGTGTACGAATAGTGATATTCATGTTGTTGCTGAAGCCCGCGATGCGGAAAACCTCTCGAGCATCATGAAGACGCATCCTTGCGACGTCCTAATTTTAGATATCTGTCTGCCAGGCAAAAGCGGATTGGACGTTCTGGACGAGATTCACAAAGCTTATCCCAACGTCGGCATTCTGATGCTTACGACGTATCCGGAAAAACGTTTTGCGCATCGCGCGTTCAAGTCCGGCGCCCTGGGCTACGTGACTAAAGACGCCTCGGCGGATGAAGTAGTCATGGCCGTTCGAAAAGTGGCACAAGGGAAAAAATATATCAGCGCCAATTTCGCGGCCGAACTTGCAGACGATCTCGTAACAGACAAACCACTCGATTTGCATGAAAAACTGTCTCGACGGGAATTTGAAGTGATGCAATATCTGATTAAAGGTAAATCCATCAAAGAAATTGCTCACGAAATGAAAATAAGTCAAAGTACGGTCAGTACCTTTCAAACCCGCATTTTTCAAAAACTAAAAGTCGTCAACTCGTTATCTTTAGTTCGGTATGCCATCGATCATGGATTGGTGACTTGATTCATTACTGCAATTCACTTCTCTTCGGCTATTAAAATTGGGGGTTAGTAACGAGAAAAATCCTTGATTTATGCTTAAATTTGAAGTATATTTGTAGTATGAAAGTAAAGACATCTATAACACTATCTGAAGAGTTGATTAACGCTTTGGAGGAGAATTCGGAGAATTTTAAAAATCGCTCTGAATTTATCGAAACGGCCAGTTGGAAATTTATTGAACAAATCATGCGTCAAAAGCGCGAAGCTCAAGATTTAGCCATTATTAACCGGCACGCCAAACGTCTAAATCAAGAGGCTCTGGAGGTGTTGAGTTATCAGGTGGAAGCTTGAAACGGGGCGAACTCTATCGGGTGGCTTCGCCGTCGAGCCGGGAGCCAAAGAAATTCCGCGTATTTGTAATTGTGAGTAGACAGATATTGATTGATTCCCGCTTTTCGACCGTCGTATGTGCTCCGGTATATTCAACGCACGACAGTTTATCAACTCAAGTGCTAATCGGTTCGGAGGAAGGCGTCAAACATACCAGCAGCATTCATTGCGATGAACTGGTCAGTTTACCTAAAACATATCTAACCCACTTTATCGGCTCTTTAACTACTCAGAAATTAGATGCCCTGAATGAGGCCCTTCTCATTGCTTTGGATATTCAAGACTAATCCAAACAATTCATACCATCTTTAGCTTGTAGTATCGCTACTACACTCCGTAGCTAAAAAACTACACTTTTGTCGTAAATCCTCTCATTGACCCGACCTTACTCCATCCTTACTTTAATGTAAGTCAAGATTCCCATCATACTTTTCCAAATGTTACATAACTGCACACAGAATGATAAGAGTGGCTTTACTCATTCAAAATGAGATTACACGGGAAGGGTTAAGGCATATTCTAAAATCGTATAAAGCATTTTCTGTGTTAGACGACTTTCAGCAAATCACAGCCAAAGCAGATGCTGACGTCGTGATAACGGACGTTGTGCCGCATAAGAACCCAAAACAAAAAAGCAACAAAACCAGGTTCATTCTCTGGCAGGACAGCAAGGAATATCAGAGCGGATCGGCCCTGCGTGATGGGATCAAGGCAATTTTGGATGGCGGTTGCGGGCGCGATGAAGTCATACTGGCCGTGAGCCGCGTCGCAGAAGGAAAAATATTTGTATCTTCCGCCTTGGCCGAAAAGTTAACCCTAAGCGCAGTCGGGAGAGATACCGGCTATCAGAAATTGTCCCCGCGAGAGCTGGAAGTTTTGAAAAAAATTTCTGACGGCAACAAGCTCACATTCATTGCCGAAGAAATGAACTTGAGTGTCAATACCGTCAGCACCTATCAGAGCCGGATTCTCAAAAAACTGAATTTGAAGACTGCTGCCGATTTAATTCGGCATACAGTGAAAGAAAAATTGAACCCTTAGGGTTATTAAAATGCAAAACGACAGTAAATCGGATTTAGTTCTATTCGCCGTACTCGTAATCCTTTCGCTTGGAATACTTCTGGCGGTGGCGTATGGGATGAAGATATAAGAAAAAATAATCTCAAAAGAGACAGATAAAATGATAGCACTGAAAAGGAGAAGTCGTATGAAAATTCCGACGAGAAGGCTCGTGATTTTTTTTGCGCTATGGATGTTAACCTTATCGCTTCATGCGCAGGAAGCTAAAACAGGTACAAAAAAAACGGCAGCGGTACTGGATTTTCGGGTGATTTCAGGCATTACCGCACAAGAGGCTGCCGCGCTGACGAGTAAATTCCGTAATTC
>JAEUSJ010000084.1 GCA_016788215.1 bacterium
GCCCGCTTCTCGGCGAAAACACGGCGTATACGCGGCGTATTTGATCGGAAGCTGCTCTGCTTTCAATACTTGCTGACGATGGATATTGGTCACCGGAACTTCCGCCGTCGGAACCAAATAAAACTCATCCCGTGTCACGACGTACATTTGATCTTCCTTATCGGGCAACTGTCCAGTACCTGTCGCGCTGTCGGCATTTACCACGATCGGAGGCTGAACTTCTTTATATCCATGTTCGCCGGCCTTATCGAGAAAAAAATTGATCAGCGCGCGTTGCAGCTTGGCGCCGGCGCCTTTGTACACAGGAAAACCGGAGCCTGCAATTTTGGAACCGGTTGCGAAGTCTATCAGGTCTAGTTTTTCAACCAGATCCCAATGCGGCTTCATTTGAAAATCAACCTTGGGCGTCTCGCCCCAGGTGAATATCGTTTTATTATCTTCCGGTGTAGAGCCATCCGGTACCGACGGATGAGGAATATTCGGAACCGTAAGTAGAAGCTGATTCAGACTTGCCTCCGCGGCTTTTTGTTGTTCGTCCAAAATCTTAACTTCATCGCCGACTTTTTTCATTTCCGCAACCAGCGCATCCGCATTTTGTCCCGATTTTTTTAACTTGGCAATTTCTTCGGAAGCTTTGTTGCGCCGGGCTTTTAGTTCTTCAACTTTAAGAATAATCGCTTTGCGTGCGTCGTCAAAACGTAATAATGAATCAAAATCGACATCGAACTTTTTTTCTTTGGCGGCCTTTTTGACCAGGTCTAAATTTTCGCGGATAAACTTCAGATCAAGCATTGTTTCCTCATCTTTAAAGATCAATTTTTTAACTTTGCCATGATAACGAAAAACGAATTGAAAATCAATGATAAGGACCAATCAAAAACACTCCTGCCATTCTGTAGGAATCTTTTTTGAATCATGTGATTACTATCCTTTAAAAAGATTCTTCCAGAATGACTTTTTTTTTTTGGTTTTTTTCTGACGCGCAAAAAGATAATCTCCAGTACTTATTATTTAGTTCATTTTTCCGGAAACCTTATTGTACCCCAAACTCTCCCTTCTTTATAATATCTTTATACTTCGGCCATCAATCTTAACAACCTCTTGATTGCTTGTTGAGGCTGAAAGGTATTAGATTTACGTGGAGGCAAATACGATGGGCCTTATTATATCAGCTTGTGTGATCTTGGTTGGCGCGCTTTATTTTTACAAATTCTTCCGCGTCACCAAGAAAAGATGAAATGAAATTCAGCAAATCACTAAATTAGTATGACTCAAACTCACAAATTCACGCCCTTACTCGTTTTGACGACTTTGGGAATCGTGTACGGCGATATCGGAACTTCGCCGCTCTATGCCATTCGCGAGGTTTTCTTCGGCCATCACGCTATTCCTCACGATCTTCCGAATGTTCTCGGAACTCTTTCTCTCTTTTTCTGGAGCCTGGCGATTGTTGTAGCCTTAAAATATCACGTACTGGTTTTACGTTTGGACAATCATGGCGAAGGCGGCGTTTTCGCCTTGTTTGGAATTATCCGCAACAGTACACATCAATCGAAACTTGCGGTCGTTGTTTCAGCCGCTCTTGTTTTTGGCGCGTGCCTGCTCTATGCGGACGGAATGCTTACGCCTGCTATTTCCGTTTTGTCTGCTGTGGAGGGAATTGAAGTAGTTACACCGGCTTTCAAGGATATGGTCATTCCGATTACTATATTGATCCTCATCGTTCTGTTTTTCTTCCAGAAAAGAGGAACCGATAAAGTTGGGCGTCTTTTCGGGCCCGTCATGATCGTATGGTTTTCAACTTTAGTACTACTGGCGATCCCGCACCTGCATGATCATCCGGAAGTTTTTGAAGCGGTGAACCCTATGCACGCCATACGTTTCCTCTCGGAAAAAGGCGTCGTCCATTCCATGCAGGTTTTAGGCTACGTATTCCTGTGTGTGACCGGCGGAGAAGCGTTATATGCGGATTTGGGACATTTTGGAAAACATGCTATAGACACTGCATGGTTTTCTTTGGTATTTCCGGCTTTGGTAATCAATTATTTTGGGCAGGGTGCATTTTTACTCGGACATTCGATTGATGACGGGTCCAACTTGTTCTACTTGCTGGCTCCCCAATGGGCACTAATTCCGCTGGTCATCTTGGCGACCATGGCGACCATCATCGCGAGTCAGGCCGTTATTTCCGGTGCTTTCTCACTTACTCAACAAGCCGTTGGATTGGGTTTTTTCCCAAGACTCAAAATCATTCACACCAGTTCCAAAATTCGTGGGCAGATTTACATGCCTTTTGTTAATTGGCTCTTGTGCCTCGGATGTATCGCACTCGTTCTGGGCTTCAAGACCTCCAGCGGACTGGCTTCAGCATACGGCATTACCGTTTCTATGACTATGATGGTAACAACGATGGGTCTCTATATCGTTGCAACTAAAATTTGGGGATGGAACGCTAAATGGGTGACGCCTCTGTGTCTTCTGCTTTTGTTCATTGATATCAGTTTTTTTATTTCGAACGCTATCAAATTTATGGATGGCGGATACGTTCCGGTTTTTCTTGCTCTATTTCTTTACGCGGCCATGAAAATATGGGAATGGGGGAAAAACAGACTATCCGTAGTGTATTCACCCGAGGGATTGACGGTTCGTGACCTTCTGGATTTAAAAGACATCGAGTGGAAGGTCGGAATTCCCCGCCGCATCAATTTTTTTTCACCGAATCCTGTCACATCGCTTAGCAGCATCATTCCTCTGACGCTTCAGACATTTGTTTCGCGGATCCACATCCTTCCTATGGAATTGACTTTTGTTACCGTGCGCATTTTGAACATACCTTTCTCTGAAAACGGACGCACAGAAAAACAACTATTGGGTAAAGGCATTTCTTCTTTGATATTGAATTACGGTTATATGGAAGACCCTCAGATCCTGGAGATGCTGAATCAAGAGCATTTTAAGGGCAACATCGTGGTAGGCGACCATGAAATATTTTCAGACAAGAGTTCCAGGTGGCTGGATTTTAGAGTTAGAATATTCAGGCTCTTCCTGCGATTATCCAATCCGTCGTACCGTTACTTCGGATTACAAAACCAACCAAGAATCATGAAGGAGGTCATTCCCGTGGAATTTGATAAAAATAAAGCCACCTTGCTGGATGTGGACTATTAAGCCTTTTTACAAATACATGGAATCTTTCTTAAGCTTTAGCGATATTATCAGCAATGGCCGCACGAAATGGAATAGCAAAAAACCAAAATCTATCGGCAGCAAACAACACTGCTTACCGGCAAAAACATTCCAATTCCCAATCTAAAAAGATCAACCTCTCGCAATATGCGGTTGCTACTGTAATTATTCTTGTTCTCGTAGCAGCTTGTTACCCCCTTCGGTTAATAATAGGTTACCAAACGGTAGCGCTCATTTTTCTTTTTGCCGTAACATTGTTGCCGCTCAAGACCAGGATGGGGCCTGCGCTTGTTGCCGCCGGACTCAGTGCGTTGGCATGGAATTTTTTCTTTATACCGCCTGCATTTACGTTTGTCATAGATGAGCCGCATAACGTTCTCATGTTCGTCGGGTATTTTGTTGTCGCCACGGTCACCGGCATACTAACCGCGAGAGTGAGGGAGCGGGAAAAAACAGTCCGATTACGGGAGGAACGTACAACAGCGCTTTACACACTTACCAAAGACCTGTCGGCTGCAACATCCCTCGAAGGTGTTGTACGGGCGGGAGTAATACATCTAAAGACGTTTTTAAATGCCGAGGTGGTCGTATGTTTAAGCGAAAGCGACGGCGATATGCTGGCAAAGCCTCATCCGCTAAGCAGTATGACGATTGATGATAAAGAATACAGTATCGCCGCATGGGCTTATTGGAATGAAAAAAAGGCAGGTAGATTCACAGAAACATTCCCTCATGCACAGGCCGCCTATTATCCGCTCTCCGGACCGCGATACCCTCTAGGCGTAATTGGAGTAAAATTACTGCACGATTCATCCATGATTTCTGATCAGGAATCGTTGATCGAAAATTTTATTAATCAAATCGCCTCCGCCATCGAGCGTGAACAGCTCAATGAGCTTGCGCGCAAAACTTCAGTTCTGGAAGAATCCGAACGGCTTTATAATAATATATTTGATTCCCTTTCTCATGAATTTAAAACGCCTATTGCAACCATTCTAATATCGTCCGAACAGCTGATCAAAAAAACTCCCCTTAAGAATAACAAAGATGAAACCATAGCAACAGAAATTCACGATGCCGCTATACGTTTACATCGACTCGTCGGAAATTTATTGGATATGGCTCGGTTGGAATCCGGATTTCTTAAACCGAAAATGGATTGGTGCGACATTTCAGACCTTATCAGTACCACGATCCGTAAGCTTGAGGTGGAATTGAAGGATCGCACCTTGCGAATATCAGTAGAGGACAATATGCCGCTGGTTCGGCTGGATACCGGATTGACCGAACAGGTTTTGACCAATCTGCTTTACAACGCATGCCTTTACACGCCGCCTGAAGCAACCGTTGAAGTAGAAGCGTGGATCGAAAACCGGAATTGTATCATTACCGTTGCAGACACCGGGCCCGGCATACCCGCAGAAATGTCCGATAAAATATTTCAGAAATTTTTCCGCGTGTCTAACGGTCAGACTGGCGGAACCGGGTTAGGCTTGTCGATTGCCCGCGGTTTCATCGAAGCGCAAGGCGGAACCATCGCTTTTCAAAACCGCGATAAAGGCGGATCTGCATTTAGAATAAGCTTGCCCGTTGAAGAAAATATAACCGTGAAAGAGGTTTAGATGGATAAGAGTTCCACACAAGCCCACATACTGGTGGCCGATGATGAGATCCAAATGAGGCGCCTGCTGCAGCGAACCTTAGAGGACAGTGAGTACAAGGTTTCCACCGCTGAAACCGGCGATCAGGCTTTAGTGCGCGCTTCCATGGACCGCCCGGATGTGGTGATTTTGGATCTGGGCCTTCCCGATATGGACGGCGTTGAAGTCCTGAAAAGGTTGCGGGAATGGAGTTCCGTCCCCGTTCTCATTCTTTCCGTCAGAAACTCTGAAGAAACCATTGTACAATCGCTGGACGCAGGCGCTGACGATTACCTGACGAAACCTTTCAGAATGGGAGAATTGCTCGCCAGGATTAGAATCTTACTGCGGCGGCGAACCTCCGCCCAAAATGGAACTACGTTTTCCGCGGGAAACCTGATGGTAGATCTGACTGCCCGAACCGTAAAAAAGAACGGTGCGCCCGTCAAACTTACGCCGATCGAATATTCATTGTTGATTATATTTATTAAAAATTCCGGGAGGGTTCTCACGCACAATTATATTCTCAAAGAAGTTTGGGGACCTTCATACGAAGACGAAACTCAATACTTACGTGTTTTTGTCGCTCAACTGCGGAAAAAACTAGAGGACGATCCTGCTCACCCGAAGCTTTTCCTCACCGAGTCCGGCGTAGGCTACAGGTTGGGACAATAACGACGACAACCATTCATAAAGCGCATACCTTTTGCTTGAATACAACTCGTATTGTACTTACATTATTCTATCTGAAACCGACAATCACTTCCAAGATCCCATGAAGCATTTGCATGTTGTTCTAATTAAAAAATTTCGTGTTCTTATTGTTTGGTGGGTTAAATTGCTGGGGTGGATATTCAAATCCCCGGTGATTTATTATATTAAAACTGTTCAAACCCGCATTTTCGACCGGCACAAACTGACGACTAACGCCGCCGCAATCTCATTTTTCTTTTTATTGAGTATCATCCCGATGCTCTTCATCGTTATTTCGTTACTGGGAACGTTTGTTCAGTCCCCGGAAGAAGCGGAATTATTTATAGTCAATTTTGTGTCCAATCGCGTCCCGGAGAGTTCACGTCAGTTTATATTAGATCTGGTTATCCAAAGCAATTTGATCAGCAACGTTAAAGGTCTTTTGGAAAATAAAGGTTGGGTCGGTATAATTAGTATCGCCTCGCTCCTGTGGACCAGCAGCGGCGCGTTTGCGGCCGTGGAAGACGCGATGTCGACCATATTCGCCGTGAAGGCGCGAAATTATTTTGTCAGCCGGTTGGTCGAAATGGGTATGGTCCTAATCATCGGTTCGGTTTTTTTGTTGTCCAACATGGTTAATGCAATCTTGCAAATGCTGAAAGACAGCAGAGCAAACTTGTTCAACGTCGATTTTTCCAATCTCCCGTACCTTTGGAATATTATTACCGAGGTTATGCCGGTTGCTCTGACCATATTAATGTTCTACATCATCTACAAAATTCTGCCTCGCACGGATATATTCAACCGCGCAGCTTTGCTTGGCGCGGCCGTAGCGGGCATTCTTCTGGAGCTAAGCATCCACGGGTTTGCCTATTACGTTCAAAATTTCGCACGATACAGCGTTTTTTACGGGTCAATCGCCGGCGTCGTCATTACCATTTTTTCAATTTACCTTTCATCGATCATTCTATTAATCGGCGCGGAAGTCACGGAAATAGCCAATACGAAGATGGTCAATACAAGGGAACTGCAACTCACGATCAAGGATTTCGAATAGAGATGAGAATAAATAAAACATCGTTGCCGGAACTCCACCCGCGTTATGAGATTCAGGAGCAGATCGGCGAAGGCGGTATGAGTTTTGTTTACAAGGCATGGGACCGCATTCTTCAGAAATGGATCGTTTTGAAATGCGCCGGACCGGACATGGCCAATCCCTCCGCCTTCCTGCGTGAATATGAAATTTTATATAATCTCCAGCACCGGCATCTGCCAAAAGTTTACGATCTGTATTCGTCTCCGGACAAGTTGTTTTTCACCATGGACTGGGTTGAAGGAAAAAATTTATCTGAATATGTTGGCGCCGGACAAAAGCTTACTCCTTCCTTATTCTATTCTGTTTTTTTTCAATTACTTTCTTCACTTCAGTATTGCCACAATCACGGGATCGTACACTACGACCTGAAACCTGAGAATATTGTTTTACAAAACGATGCGGCCGGGTCAGCGACTTCGATCATACTGATCGATTTCGGCCTTGCACGCATGGAAAGTGAAGTTGAGTCCGTTACCGTACAGGGAACTATACAGTATTCTTCTCCTGAAATAATCAAAAAAGAAAAGACCGATCACAGAAGTGACCTGTATGCTTTGGGTGTTATTTTACTTGAAATGGCCGTCGGCAAAAACCCGTTCGATGACGCCAATGTAGTGAATGTCGTGGTCAATCATCTTGAAAAGAAGATCAGTTCTATCGACTCGGGTTATACATTTGTTACCGAGGACATCAAAAAAATAATTTTGAAGTTATTAGAAAAGGATCCGCAATACCGATATCAAAACGTAGAGGAGATCTATCGCGACCTTAATCCCATTCGTTCCCAATTCCTACCTGTCGAACTCGAAGATCACATCGTTCTGCATTCCTGCTTTGTCAATCGTGACACCGAATTGAGCCGGTTGACAGAGGCTACAGTACGATTTTTCACCGAAGGGCAACCTGATAAGACTTCAACATTTTGGATTACCGGAGAAGAGGGCGTCGGCAAATCGACATTGTTAAAACAATTCAAAATGAATCTTGAAAGAGGCGGCTACGCCGTTATGTCATTACCTACGGCACCTTCGCACAGCCGCAACCAGGTCCGTTCCTTTCTTCGCCACATTTATTACCTTACACAAACGGCGAAACCTTCGGATGAATTCATTCGGGAATGGGAATGGATTCAGGATACAAATCCGGAAAATATTCCGGGAGATCGTGATATTCTGTTTTCCGGCCTTTCCGATTTAGTATTGGGATCTCTAAAGAATATTTCACGGCTCTGCGTTCTTATAGATGACTGCGATCAACGGAATGATTTCGAAAACGATTTTTTTAGTTACCTTTTCAGGAAATTGACGTTTGAGGCACCGTGCAAGATTGCTTTTTATATGAGTGCTGCTCGCCACGAAGCGCCGTTTATACAACTCGAAAATTTCAACCCGTCCTCTACTGCCGCTTTCATTAAAACTTTGCTCAACGACGCTGCCATAAGCGACGAGATCACCGGTAAAATATTTGATGCAACGCGCGGCAATCCGTTTTTAGTTCACCACACGCTTGAATATCTTATTCAGACGGAAAGCCTGAGTGTAGCTAATCGGGAGTGGCAGCTCAGCAAAGAAGCGCCGGTTTCAATTCCTTCTTCCATTCAAGAGTTTGTCCTGTCTAAAATCAAGAGCTTGACGAGCGAAGACAAACAGATTTTGGAGGCCGCTTCGATTTTCCCTTCTTCATTTGCCCTTAATGAGCTGCGAGTTCTTAGTGCCGATACCGCACTTTTGGCAAAACTCCAACGGTTAGTAAACAGAGGACTGATCAATCATTCCAACGGATCTTTTATTTTCAGCAGTCAGTATTTGCGCGAACATGTTTACAAAAACATACCCATGGACATTGTAATGCAGCATCACCTGAAATTGGCGCGTCATTACGAATCGCTTGATGCCAGGAAGTTCACATCAGCGCTCGCCTTTCATTATTCCAATTCACCTGAAAAAAACAAGGCTCTGCCTTTTCTTCTGGAGTTGGCAAATACACAGAAAGCGGCATTCCTGCCAAGAGAAGCTCTCGAAAGCTTCCGGCAAGCGTCTTCGATATTGGACGGATTGGATCAATTCGATCTATTGATTGACACCCTGTTCAAAATGGAAGAATTGTGTGATCAACTGGGCCAACGTAAGGATCAGGAAGTAATTCTCGATGAAATCCTTAAAATTGCAGACCGTCAAAATAATAAACAAGCCGTGTTGCGCGGACTTTTGCGCAAAGCGAATTACCTGGAACGCATCTCACAATTCGAGGAATCTCAAAAAATATGTGAAAATGCAATTGTAACTTCTAAAGAAATAGTTGATGGCTATTTATTGGGTCATTTGCATCGTCAACTTGGAAAAAATTTTTACAATCGCGCTTTGTGGAATAAAGCGCTGGACCATTACCGGGAGGCGCACCGCCTTGCAATGAGCTCGAATGACCAAAAGCTTGAGATGGAATGCCTGAATAGCCTTGGAACGGCTTACGGCTCGATGGGCGATTACGACCATGCCAAAGAATATTTTATTAAATCTTTCGATCTTGCAGAAACCACGCAAAATATTGAAAGAAAAATCAACGCGGCTTTTAATATTGCGCGGATTTTTTACAAAACAAACGATCTGGATCAGGCGATTGAATATCTGAATAAAACGCATATGTGGATTAAGAGCACAAGGAACAAAAAGCTTGAACAGCGGCTTTATCAACAAAGCGCTCTAATCTATCTCGATATGCATTTGTACGAGTCGGTATTTGTGGCCATTGAAAAAGACCTTGCTCTTAGCACTGAATTGGATGATCATGCTGCTGTTGGAAGCGCTTTATTCAATCAGGCAGTTATATACTTTCGACTGGGGTTTCACAAGCAATGCGAATCATTGTTTGAACAAGCCATCGAGCATGCTAAAATATTGAATAACAAAAAAGAGCTCTTTAATAGACGTCTTTACTACGCAGAACTAAAACTTCATGAAAAACAACTCGACACGGTTGTACGTTGGACCATTGATGCTTTGGACTTTTTTTTAAAGAACAACCATGAAGAACTTTTGTTTTATTCTAAACTTTCTCTTCTTCGCATTGGGGTAGAAACGAACTTTAAGATCCTGTCGTTGTCAGAAATCGAAAAGCTTATAGGCTCATTAACCGATTTAGCTGACCGGCATCGCGCAGGTATCACAATTTCCCTGAAAACACATGCGTTGTACCTCCTGTCCAAAGCAATGAGAATTTCGGGAAATCTCCCAAAAGCGATTGTATATTCAAATGAGGCAGTTGCTCTTCTGGGCAAACAAAAATATTATGAATTCAGCGCAAGTGAAGTTTATTATAACCACTACCAGACGATTCTTGGTTCCCATGCGCCCAGAAACCTTATCGGAAATTTCCTTGAAAAGGCTTTCGATAATATTAAAGAAATCGAAAACAATTTGAAACGTTCGGATTTCAAGTCAAGCTTTATGAACCTGCCCATAAATCAGGAGATCATCAACGAGTACAAACATTTTTTTAGCGAAGAACGGGAATTTGATATTCAATCATTTCAAGTGTTATATGAAATAACGCAGAATATCAATTCGATCCTGGACTCGGAAACATTATTTGACCGGATTATGGACAATGCCATTGAGAATACCAAATCGGATCGCGGATTGATTCTCATAAAGTCAGAAATATCCGATCATTTCGATATGAAGGTGGCTCGCAATATCGACCAGGAAACGCTTTCGGATATGACACATATAAGTCAGAGCATCGTTCAGGAGGTCTATCAAACCGGCCAGTCAATCGTTACGGCCGATGCTAATTTAGACGACCGCTTCAAAGCACGGAAAAGCATCGTCGCATACAACATTCGGTCCATTATGTGCGTTCCCCTGAAGATTAAAAGCAAAGTCATTGGCGCCGTGTACGTTGACAAACAATTCGATACAAATTATTTCAGTCCGAGGAACCTGAAATTTTTGGAATCGTTTGCCAATATCGCCGGTATTGCCATCGAAAACGCCCGCTTATATGAAAAACTTAACCTCGAAAAAGATTATCTCAGCAAAGAAAATATAGAACTGAAATCGGAGATTCAGGAGAAATTTCTCAAATACCATATCGTCGGTAACAGTAAAATGATGAGGCAGGTTTTCCACCTGATCGAAAATGCCGCCGAAAATTCAGCCAATGTTCTCATAGAAGGCGAAAGCGGCACCGGGAAAGAACTGGTTGCGAAGGCAATTCATTATAACGGTATCCGTAAGAACAAAAAAATTGTCGCCGTAGATTGCGGCGCATTGCCGGAAAATCTTCTTGAAAGCGAACTATTCGGATACAAAAAAGGCGCGTTCACCGGCGCGAATAATGATAAGAAGGGATTATTTGAAGAAGCCGACGGCGGTACGATCTTTCTTGACGAAATAACCAACACCTCGTTAAATTTCCAATCGCGCCTGCTGCGCGTTATCCAGGAAGGCGAAATCCGCCGTGTCGGAGATAATGACGTACGAAAAGTTGATGTCCGAACGATTGTCGCAACCAATCGCAATTTATTGGAACAAGTCAAGGCAGGATTTTTCAGAGAAGATTTATACTACCGTCTAAATGTAATCCCCATTTCCCTGCCGCCGTTACGAGAACGTAAAGAAGACATTCCTCTGTTAGTTCAGTTTTTTATCGACAAACACAACAAACTGAACAATAAAAACATTAAAGCCATCAGCAACGACCTGATGGAACGATTAATGCTGCATCCCTGGCCTGGGAATATTCGCGAGCTGGAAAATATATTGAGCCGAATGATCCTGTTTGCAACTCAGGATAAATTAACTTCCGAGAACTTACCGGATGAGATAAAAAAGTCCGAGCCGTTTTACGCGGTAACCAAACTAACGCCAGCCATGACTGATTTAGCGCAAAAAACGCTTGAGCAATTTGAAACTGAGGCGGCACGTATCGAAAGAGATTATTTTTCAAAAATCCTCGAAAAAGCAGGTGGTAACAAAACTAAAGCCGCAGAAATGCTGGGGATCAAGCGGACTACGCTTAATGATCGATTAAGAAAACTAGGGTTATGATATTATTAATTTACTCTATTTCTCGGATAGCCATATTTCATTGTACCCGATAAGGCACAGCGATCATATAGGAATCGTAGGGCTTCGAGCGTTTGGTTATGGTGCTTAAAGTCAGAAAGTCGATAACCAATTGGTTATAACCGCGCTTCTGGGAAAATTCGATATATACCGTTTTTCTATAATAATCGGTAAAGGGAATTCGTATCATTTCCAGACGGCGGCGATATTGATTGCTCTGAGTGTCCTTGTTCTTTCCGTTAGTTATAAAACCAACCGGCCTGTCAAAACCGTCGATCCTATTTCTGACTTTTACTAACACTACGATCGAATCATTATTTTGCAACGTAATGGGATGATGATAAAAGTTCACTATTTCCGCCGGATCATCGACGAAAATAATCTGATCGGGCGTCATGATCCAAATCGAATCGATAGTTACCCTTGTATTTTCCGTCAAAGTTGCGGGATCAAGTGAACTGCCATACGCAGCAGAAATCGTCAGCGGTTGCCATTCTTCATTGGTCGCCGGATTATTCCTTTGCACGAAAGTGATGGAACGAGAGAGCTGGTGTCGAAGCGGTTTGAAAGATCTTGCTCCAACACTGTCAATGATGAAACTGCCATTGAGTCGATAACGCACGGTTGCATAAGCCAGCGTATCTTGAATTATGATATCTATTGGATCAATCCTCTCAACGCTTTGAATGAATCTGCCAAATCGGATACCATTTGCCGCATTCATCCAGAAATCTGAAGCACCATTTTTAGCGAGCGATTTGGTTAAATCGGCCGCGTATAAAGAATCGCCATCATTATTTAAGCCAGGTGCAAAAAGGCCTTCCGTGTCGGAATCGATTATCTTTT
Source organism: bacterium (assembly GCA_016788215.1). Classification (GTDB taxonomy): domain Bacteria; phylum CLD3; class CLD3; order SB21; family SB21; genus SB21. The sequence continues at coordinate 12,528 of JAEUSJ010000084.1, forward strand.
TGATTTCACCGATTGGAGTATCCGTAAAGTCGTCATTCCCAACTCCGCATCCGATGATTACTATAGCGACGAAAAAGGCTATCGCTATAACAGGTATTCTAAATTTTAATAATAACATAATAAACACCTCCAGTGTCTTTGCATCAAAATACTTCAACAATCATGCCTATATGATAAATATATGTTTTTATTGATATCTAATTGATAAAACGTATATTTGTCAACCAAAATATCGTCTAATCGACGGTTTTTCCGTCAAACGAATTTAAATGAATACTGACAATCTATGAAGATAAGTTCGCTTAGTAAACAAGAATTATGAAAATGCATATCCAATTTACCATCCCAGACATCAGGATATTGGCGATGAATAAACCTATATTAGTTATACCGTGATGATTTCTTTTTGAATTTAATCACTGATCTTCTTCAACCATTTCTTTGAGACTTGGTGTCTTCGTGGCTGCCAAATACCCTAAATCCTAAAAAATTCTTGACTTTTTGGGCTCAGCCGATTACATTTCGCCTCTTTGTAAATTGCTCAGTAGCTCAATGGCAGAGCAT
>JAEUSJ010000085.1:0-8019 GCA_016788215.1 bacterium
GACGCACCCAACGCCGTGACGATGAGAAATTGCCCCGCGCCATTTCGTGATGCAATGGTTGCGATGTTATACGGGTATGTAAAATCAACTTTGTAAAATGCATGTTGCGATCCGGCTGTTTTTATGGTCGTGCCCAAACAGCAATACACCTCGTCCGCTTTTATTAAGTGTGCATGGTATTCCAAATTATCAAAATCAACCACTTGTTGTTGCAACTTGGGATGTTGAACGGACAGTGGTTTTCTTACGAAAGCGATAACTTTGGAATAGAGTTTGTCTCGCAGAAGGGCATCTAAACATGATCTTCCGATAAGTCCGCTGGCGCCGACAAGTAGAGCAGTTCGCATAAATACGGTGAATAGGTTGATCAAAAACTTATTAAATTTTACACAATTTTTTCAGTAATTACAGTAAAAAAGTTGTCTTTTCAGAAAAGTTTTATTACTATGAGTTATTCACAAAACACAAAGTTATTCACATCGTAAACAAAAGGAGTATTATCATGCGAAACATGATTATGTTCATGCTGGCCATCGCGTTGATTCCATCATTGGATGCGCAGGTTGCGATTCCCCGCCAGAGCCCGAAGGCTACCGTTACACAGACGGTCGGTATCACCGAAGTATCGATTTCTTATTCCCGTCCCGGGGTCAAAGGCCGCGAAATTTGGGGCAAGTTGGTTCCGTATAACGAAATTTGGCGAACAGGCGCTAATGAGAATACTACGATTTCGTTTAATGATACGATGAAGATTGATGGAACGAAACTCGCGCCCGGAACGTACGGATTGCAAACCATACCTAACGCGGACGAATGGACGATTGTGCTGAGTAAAGATGCTAAACTTTGGGGCGCATTTAATTATAAACCTGAAAATGACGCTTTGCGTTTTAAAGTGAAGCCGCAATCTGCCGAGATGGTGGAACGTATGCGTTTTTCATTTGAAGATGTTACGGAAAATTCGGCTATGGTGACTTTACAATGGGAGAAACAGAGGGTTGCCTTTAAAATTGAAGTAGAAACGCAGGCTTATACGATTGCAAAAGCGCGTACTGCTATTGCATGGCAACCGTCTATGCAGGCGGCTAATTATTGTTTAGAAAATAATGTAAATCTCGATGAAGCGATGAAGTGGATCGACATTTCAATCGCCATATCGGAAAATTATTCCAACCTGCGGGTAAAAGCGCAGTTGCTTGTTAAATTTAATAAAACGCCGGAAGGAATAAAGGCTATGGAAAAAGCTTTGGTATATGCGAAGGCTATGCCGGAACCGCCGTTTAATATGAAACAGACGGAAGATATGCTGGCTGAGTGGAAAAAGAAAAAATAGTCATTACCCAAACGGGTCAAAAGCATACATACGACAGTGTGTATGCTTTTTTTTTGCAACAAAAGCGGTCGGGGGGCGTAAACTAGCCATTCAAATAAATTCATATCTTATATGCCATTCTTTTTTTCATCGAATTAAAAATGAGGAGTTATCATGAAGCGTTTCACGGACTTCAGATTTTGGATCGGCCTCCTATCGTGTTTATCTCTCATACAGTATGAATTGGTCGGGCAGGATAAGGAAGTTAGACCGAGCCCACCTGCAAAGACAATCTTCAATCTGAACGGAAATGATATTACCGTTAATTATTCCAGCCCGGCCGTGAAAGGCCGTGAGATATGGGGAAAATTGGTTCCGTTCGATAAAGTCTGGCGCACAGGAGCCAACGAGAACACCACGATCACTTTTACGAAGGCAGTTCTGATCGACGGTAAAAAACTGGCAGCGGGAACCTACGGGGTACATTCCATTCCATCACAAAACGAATGGATCATTATTTTCAGCAACGATTCAAAGGAATGGGGTAGTTTCAGCTATAAACAGGAACATGACGCACTTCGGATCAAGGCCAAACCGCAGTCGAACGAATTTCAGGAACGATTGAGTTTCACTATCGACAAAGAGAACAGCAAAGCAAAAGTTACCTTGTCTTGGGAAAAATTGAAAATAGCATTTAATGTCGAAAACGTAAAGTGAACTCAATTCGGGTGCTGCGGAACAATTCAATAAAATATTTTCAGCGGCGCAAACCAGTGAAATAAGAAAAAATAATAACGATATATTTAAAATTATGAGAAAAATAATTCTAATTATTTTAATAATTGGTTTGACTGGGATTTTGGTTTCAAGCAAGGCCGAAACAATGAATATGAAACAACAAAAAAACAAACCCGTGTATCACGTCATATTTCACACACCGGGACCAAAGTGGGTTGATAGTTTGTCATTTCAGGAACAGCCGGGAATAGTGGAACACATTAACTATATGGCAACTATTCTGGAAAGCAAAAGACTTGTCGAGGGAGGCCCATTTCTTGATAACTCAGGAGGGATGATGGTTTTTGATGGTTCTAAAGACGAAGCTGAAAAAGTTGCTAATGCAGACCCTGCCGTAAAAGCAGGTCTCTTAAAATTCAAGGTCAAACCATGGCTTGTTGCCATGTCGAGAAAATAGTTTTACGCCGAATACGAAAACTAACCTAAACTTACTAATTAAAGAAGGAGAAAAATATGAAAGTATTCACACAGACAGCCTGCCTCGCGCTCATGCTCGCGGTAATGAGCCTATCAAGCGTGTCATCGCAGGAATTGCTGATCCTGCCGGACGCAAGCCCGGCGGCCATGGTCATGCAGGAGGTCGGTATTTCCAAAGTGAAGATCAATTATCATAGCCCGGCCGTTAACGGACGCGAGGTTTGGGGGAAATTGGTGCCTTATGGCATGGATCCCAATAATCCGTTCGGACATGGCAAACCGACGCCATGGCGCGCCGGAGCGAATGAAAACACAAGCATAACGTTGACGCACGATGCGATGGTGGAAGGCAAACCTTTGCGCGCAGGCACGTACGGATTATTTATGGTGACCGGACCGGATCAGTGGACGATTATATTCAGCAAGAATTCAACGTCCTGGGGGCATTTCTTCTATGAGGAATCCGAAGACGCTTTGCGCGTGACCGTGAAACCGGTGGCCGTGAGTGAATCGCAAGATCGGTTAAGTTACGGTTTCGATAATACGAATACCAAGCAAACCACGGTTTATTTGCGCTGGGAAAAACTGAAAGTTCCTTTCACCATAACTTTTGACACACCGGCTATTGTTGTCGAGAACCTGAAGAACCAATTGCGCAACAGGAATGCATTTAGCGGGGCAATGTTGATTCGGGCAGCCAATTACTGCCTTCAGAACGATATAGCGCTGGATCAGGCTGCGTTATGGGCCGAACGCGCCTTTGCGTATGGCGGCGGTAACGGGGCGCGATTTGCGAAGGCCACTATACTCGAGAAACAAGGTAAAATTGCTGAGGCAGACGCTCTGCGTAAGGCGACTGCGGAGAATGCCAATGAAATTGAGATGAATGCGTACGGGTATGAAATGCTCGGTCAGAAAAAGTTCGATCAGGCAATTGAGATTTTTAAAACCAATACGGTAAGATTTCCTAAATCATGGAATGTATGGGACAGCCTTGCCGACGGTTATGACCAGAAGGGCGAGAAGAAGTTGGCAATTGAAAATTACAATAAAGCTTTGAAGCTTGTAACGGATGACGGGAACAAAGGAAGAATAGGGGATATTCTGAAAAGATTGAACTCAGGCAAGTAGGACCTGATTTGAGTTGAAGTTGCGAAAAGCCTGTGAGGTACTAATACTCACGGGCTTTTTCTTTTGCAAACGGCTGGAACGCAAGCGAGAACAGCATGACCAGCACACACCCGATTACATTGTACCAAAGAAAAGAAATTTCCGTAAAAAGAAAACATAGGATCACGGCGATCTCTGCAACAACTGCGGCAAAAAAAACCGAAGTTCCGCGAATGAATTTCATATAAAATCCTACAAGAAAAATTCCCAGAATGGTTCCGTAAAATAGTGAACCCAGAATATTGACCGCCTCGATCAGGGAGCCCAGCAGGCTTGCGAACTGTGCAAAGAATATCGCGTAGATGCCCCAAAAAACTGTCGCAAGCTTAGTAATAAGAACCGTTTGTTTTTCATCGCCGGAAGTATGTATTTGTTTTTTGATTAACCGTCTGTATATATCGACCACCGTCGTGGACGCCAGCGCATTCAGTTCTGAAGCCGTCGACGACATGGATGCTGCGAATATCGCGGCAATCACGAGGCCGACGAGCCCAACGGGCAAATACGTAATTACGAAATTTAAAAAAATATAATTGGCGTCGTTCGTATTCGCCGACGGGTCGTTAGCCTGCATCAAAGCCGTGGCTTCGGAGCGAATAGCGCGAAGCACGTCATTGCTCATTTTTAATTCCCGCTGAATGGCGGCGATTTTACTTTCGTCCTTATCGTGAATGGCTGTGAGAAGGCTATTCAGATGAATTTCTTTGTCTTTAAAAACAGTTACATGCTGTTCTTCTAATTTTTTGTAATCTGCTGCATACCGGCCGGTTTGAAGTTTTTGCGTTTCGACCGTGTTAAAAAAAACAGGAGGTGTGACGAACTGGTAAAATACAAACAACATGACGCCAAGGAATAGAATGGAAAATTGCATGGGAACTTTTACCAGGCCGTTGCATAGTAATCCAAGGCGGCTTTGCGTGACGGATTGTCCGGTCAAATAGCGTCCGACCTGCGATTGATCCGTACCAAAATACGCGAGCTGCAAAAACAGGCCGCCGATAATTCCCGACCAGATAGTATAGCGGTCGTTCAGGTTAAACGAAAAATCAATCGTATTTAGCTTTTCCATTTTTCCTGCAACGTGCAATGCATCGATAAACGACAGTTGCGGCGGCAGAAGGTAAATCATCGTGCCGAATGCGGCTATCATTCCGGCCGTAATGATGATCATTTGATGGGTCTGGGTCCAACTCACGGCGCGCGTGCCGCCGGAGGCCGTGTAAATAATGACCAGCCCGCCCATAATAATATTGGTCCAATACAGGTTCCATCCAAGTAAAACCGATAATATGATCGACGGAGCGTAAATAGTTAATCCGGCTCCCAGACCGCGTTGAACAGTAAATAAAAAAACAGCAAGCAGCCGGGTTTTCAGGTCAAATTGAGTTTCAAGATATTCATATGCCGTGTAGATCTTCAACCGGTGATAGATCGGTACGGCGGTCACGGAGAGAATCACCATCGCCAGCGGAAGACCGAAATAAAATTGAACGAATCGCATTCCGTCGATATAGGATTGACCCGGCGTCGACATAAAAGTGATAGCGCTGGCCTGCGTGGCCATGATCGACAGACAGATCGTGTACCATTTCATGTCATTACCTGACAATAAATAGCACTGCATGTCTTTACTGCCGCGGCCTTTCCAGACGCCGTAGCTGACAATAAATACAAGCGATGATACTAAAACGATCCAGTCGAACGTGGTCATAAAGAAAACCGGTTGTTTGGGATTAATTAAAAGCTGATGAGAAAAGATAGAATATAATTATCAGCAGTAACAGACAGAAGATGACAAGCAGATACCATGATCGCCATGTTTTAAAGGGAGCCGGGCTTGGTTCTGTCTCAGGCATGGTTATCTGTTATAGTTGTTCCATATTATTTGGCTTTTCCTGACGAGATCATATTAACAAAAATTTTATACGCCCCGGGAACCCCTGCGGGCAGTTGACGGAACCACGAGTAGCCGCTATAAATAAAAACGCCTTTTCCGTAGCGGGTGAATAACATGCCGCCGTTTTTCGCGGTTTCACCCGGATCGTTCGAAGAAAATACGGTTTCATATTTAGCGTCCCAGGGATTGGCGAAATAGAGACCGCGTTCCTGCACCCATCCTGAGAAATCCTGATTTGTTATAAGGTTCGGGAAACGCATAACGACGTGATCTTTCAAAAGTATACCGATGGGCGCATCCTCAAAAGTCACGCGTTCGCTGGTAATCTTAAATGGATAAGGCCCGATATTATCAACAGCCAAACCGCGCGGCGTATTATACTGCACAATGAGCGTACCGCCGTTCTCAACATATCTCATCAATTTTTTCTGCGCAAATTTTAATCTCGGACGTGTATTGTACGCGCGAATACCGGCGACTATAGCGTCGTATGCTTCGAATTGTCCGCGTTCCAGTTCCTCATCGCCGATCAGCTTGACATTGATTCCGAGTTGGCTCAGATATTCTGGAATCTGATCGCCGGAGCCCATAATGTATCCTATCTGACGCGCCTCGGTTTGAATATCAAGGCGAATGAGTTTGGCTTTTGCTGGCGGAAACAAAGTTTGGATAGGAATATGATCATACTGGATGGATTGAATGCTCTGTGTGAACATTTTTCCGTTGACCGTAGCCTCGGCTGTAAAGAATCCGTCGGAGTTCGAAGCAGGCGGCTGAATGGAAAATTGTAATTTCGTTTCGTCGTATTTATTTTTCAGTTCAAACGGGATAGATTCAGGAGACGAAGTCCATCCCACAGGTAATCGTAATCTCAGATCGCCGTTGACGTTCGCCGCTCCGCTTTTTAATGTTAGCGTAATCGTTTTCGGGTTGTTGCTGGAAAAAAGATAAACCTTTTCTTCAATGTTCACAGCAACGGATGGAACGACGACAAACGGCCGGTAACGTTCCCCTTTTACAGGATCGGTCCACCGGTACAGGACGGGGATAGGAAAGCTTAGAAGTTCGCCGTCGGCCTTAACGATAAACTCAACATACAGCGCCGACGGATTTTCTGCTGAACCGATTGTTTTTTGGTCATCAACTTCAAACATGCCTTTCGTTGGCTCCTTAACAATCCAATAAGGCTGTGTATAGTCCGCACCGGAAGTAATGGTTACCTGGTTCGACGAACTTACGAATTTTCCTTTTCTAAGATCAACCTGCGCAAGTGTATCGGGAGTCTGAAAGGGAAAATTAATTTTTTGGAGTGCGAGCGGATAGGTGGTACGATTGATGATCGCCGCCGTTATTTTTATTTGGTCCCCGGGCGCAGCTGCGTAATCATCGGCAATCGCTTCCATCCAGATTCCTGCGCATGACCGGATCACCTCACGCAATTCTTTTTGCTTTTGTATGACCCTGACATTGTCGGGTAATTGATTCATGAGCCGATAGGCTTTGATGAGTTGCGGAATTGAAGCGGAAGGATTTTCAGGATTGAATTTCCTGTAAATGTCGTCTAGCATCGCTCCGACTTCTTTACCGCCAGGAATACGCGACCAGCTTAAATCAATCCCGTCGAACAGATCGTTCGCCGCAGGCTCGCCTTGGGTCAGGTCAAAATAATTCAATGTTTCCGCGCGTTGTCCGCTTACGCCGAATCCCTGGCTCTTGTGCATACTGCGGCTTTCCGCGGCTAATTCCGTGTACGACTTTCCGAGCAGCGGGTCATAATCGCCGATATCCAATCGTATCAATTTACTAAGATCTGCCTTTCGTTCCTGTAATGCCGGGAGCCATGCGTTCCAAAAAATCCTTTTGGCCTGCCAAGGTTCGACGTATTTCAGTTGCTCAGGAAATTGGGAAGGGTCGGCGGCTAATGAAAAAGCTTCCTGCGCAAGAATCGCAGACGCCGTATGTTGACCGTGCCCGCCTTCGCCGGTGGAAGGAAACCTGGTAATTATGATGTCCGGCTTAAACGAACGGATAACCCAGACAACGTCTGATAATACCTTCTGTCTGTCCCAGATCGTGAAAGTTTCTTCCGAAGATTTAGTGTATCCAAAGTCGATCGCGCGTGTAAAAAATTGATCCGCGCCGTCCATTCTCCGCGCCGCAAGTAATTCCTGCGTTCGGATAATGCCAAGCAGTTCGCTCTGTTCGGTTCCGATCAGATTTTGTCCGCCGTCTCCGCGTGTAAGGGCAAGATACCCCGTTCGCAATAACCGATGATTGGCGCAATAAGCCAGCACGGCCGTATTTTCGTCATCAGGATGCGCCGCGATGTACAATACGCTGCCTATGACCGTGAGTTTTTTTAATGAAGCCTGAAGTTGCGCGGCGTCAGGATTGGGCATAATTTGGGCTTGAAGGGGCGTGCCTA
>JAEUSJ010000085.1:8119-13069 GCA_016788215.1 bacterium
TTTTGTTTGTATGGAGTTAAACCCGGTGATGATCGCCGCGCCAATTCCGGATTGATTTCTTAATATCATCCTGGCTCAAATTCTCGGCTGCCGCGCGTTTTGATAGTTCAATAAATTCTTCGTCTTTGGCAAATCGCAGTCCGATGACCTGTTGTAGTGTGAGGCGGGAATCCATCAATTTTCCGGTTAATACAAAATGACGTAAATTCTCTTCAGCGCGAATCGCCCTATCCTGCGCGCGAAGAGCAAACAAACGTGCATAGAAATAAATAAATGTGAGAATGATGAACGTCAGCACCATCATGGCGGCGTCTAATCTCCCATGGCCACGGCTGTAAGCGTTTCCGAAATGTACGATGGAGCCGATTCCCAGTGCGAGCAGTAAAGCAAATGCAACGAAATGAAAAAGAGGAACAATTCGCCGGTGATTGGCATAATTCTGCGTTTCCATGGTATCTCCTGGTTTATGAGAAGCAGCTTTTTAAGCTTAATTATATGCTGTTGACCTTTTTTTTATCAAGATAACTATCCACCGATAATGTTCCGGAGCCGTATATGGTTATCAGGCAAACCAAGAACAAGACCAGTGCAGAAAATTCCAAAGATTGATCTTTTGAAAAAAGGCCTTCTTTCAAATGCACTAAAAAAACGGCTCCGAAAAGGATCGGCAGTTGTATCGCCGCGCCGATGCGTGTGATCATGCCGATGGCCATGAGAAGTCCGCCGGCAATATGTCCCATGGCGACGTAGTGAACGAGCAAAGTATTCCATGCGCTGTAATTGCCGGACTCCATTACCAGAGAAGCTACATAATCCGGCTGCCATAAAAAATAAATTCCTTTGACAAGTAAACCTATCCCCAAATATATTCGCATAAGGTCAAAACACCAATCGCGGTGTTTTTCAATCCAATCGATCAGATCCTTCATTTTTTTCATAGATCCTCCTTTGCGGATAAGTTAAAAGACAGGAATAGATTTTTAGGGCCCCGGCGGCCGGTTATTGTTTATAAATTTTACCGTCCTTCATGACGAAACTTATATTTTCAAGAACGGAAATGTTCTTTAACGGATCTTCTTTTACTGCGATAATATCCGCAAATGCGCCGGGTGAAATTTCCCCGATTTTTCCTCCGGCGTCGAGCATCTCGGCCGCCATGCTGGTTGCGGACTTGATCGCCTGCATCGGCGACATACCCCATTTGACCATGTAGGAAAATTCCTTCGCCTGATTTTCAGTCCACGGAAAACCACCGACGTCCGTTCCGAAGACAATTTTCACACCGGACTTCAAGGCCTTGTTAAAAACCGTGGGCAGGATTTCATTAAATTGTTTATTGATCGGACTGCCTGCCGCCGCGCGTCCTTCCGCGACCCAGACATTCACATAAATGGTAGGGCACCAGTATATGTTTTTCTCGACCATACGCCGCATACACTCGTCATCCATCGCGAAGCCGTGTTCGATGGAATTGGCGCCGGCATTAATCGCATAAATGATACCGTCCCGTGTCACCGCGTGCGCGGCCAGTTTTTTTCTGGAAATCTTGGTTTCATCGCCGATGGCGGTGATCTCTTCGTTCGTGAAATTCGGTATACTGCGGAATGAGCCGTCGGGCAGGCGATAGTAACCGCGGTCGGCATAAATTTTTATCCAGTCAATGCCATAGGAAATCTGCTCACGAACTGCTTTTCGCGCTTCGTCCGCGCCGGTAATTTCCTGCACGCCCTTCGGCATGTGTAATTCCCAGGCATACGTCTTATTGCTCAAGATATAGTGTCCGGTGGTGTTAATTGCGCGCCCCGAAACATACATGCGCGGCCCGTCTATTACGCCGTTGTTGATCGCCTTTTTTAGATCCACATCTGCATACATAGCTCCTTCGGTTTCGACGTCGCGCAGCGTGGTGAACCCGTTCATCAACGCGATTTTACATGCGAGCGAAGCGCGCAGGGTGCGATAGGGGATAGATTCCTTCAATATTTGTTCCGCATAATCCTCTTCGGTAATGTCGCCTTGAAGCAAAACGTGTGTGTGCCCGTCGATAAGCCCCGGTAATACGGTATATCCGGACAGATCGATAATTTTAGCTCCTTTAGGAATGGAGAGATTCTGTCCGACCTGTTTTATTATGTTTTCTTCAACAATGATTACAGCGTTTTCTGTAACCTGATCTTTTTTCCCGTCAATGAGTCTGCCGCATTTGATGGCAGTAGTGTTTTGCGAGGAAAGTGTATCTACAGCCAACAGTGTTAGAATAAGCATGAAAAAAGATCTCATACAGCTACTCCTTCAATAAGTGGTATTCAATATAACCTTGAAGTGATGTTTATGATTACTGGGATTAATATTATGTTGTGAATTAACATTCACGTATGAAAATTACATGGTCATTTCAACTCGATCAAAGTCGATAATATGGGCGAGTTATGGTTGTACAAATAGGCGCTAAATTCATATTGACCTACGGGAAGCGGAGTGAGGTCGTAGTGGATAAGACGAGCAAAATTCTCAAAGTCATAAGTAATGGTGTCAAAGGGTCCTAAAGAGTCTGACGTGAACGCTTGGCAACAATCATAGAAAAACACTGGGTAGGTAGAATCGCCTTGCTTTAGTTTGCCGTCTAATCGACAACAAGAACTGAAGTACAATGTGACACCGGAGTCAATATCATTGATAAGCCTGATTTTGCCTGTTATTAGACCTCCGGTTTCATAGATCCGGCTGTCCAAAATTAGCTCATATGTAATATTGTTCATTCTTTTTGAGTCCACGATATTACTGTCATTAATTTGATAAATGCCAGATTGCTCTTCGTAGATAGAATGGTTGGTTTGTTGTTCATCACGGCAACAGATAGCAACTGCAAGAAAAGATAGGATAATGAAACGGGTTTTCATAGAAATCCTCCTTTCTTAAAGTATACCTGTTATAAGATAAGCAACTCACTTTCCTTTTTCAATATCTACATTCATTTCTTTAAAAGCGCCCCAGCCTCCCGCAACTGAAAACACGTTGGTATAACCCATTTTCTGGAGGTTATCGGCGACCAGCACGGATCGGAAACCTCCGCCGCAATACAAATACAGCGGCTGCGCCATGTCGGGATGTTTTTTTTCGATGTCGCGTTCAATAATCCCTTTCCCCAAATGTTCTGAACCTTTAACATGTCCGGCGGCATACTCGCTTTCTTCCCGAACATCGATCAGTGCAGCCTGCGGATCGGTTTCCATCGCAGAAAGCGTCTCTTCCGTGCTGACTTCTTTGATATGTTGTTTGGAATCGTGTATCAGTTTCAGAAATGCAGGGGAGTGGTGTTTCATCGCCGGTTCCTTCTGATGGTTTCATATAAAATAAAAACAGAGCGGGACGGGCTGCCCCGCTTCTTGGTGCCGTTATTTTTTCTTGTAACTGTGTTTATTCGCCGAGGTAATTTTCTTCCAGCGAATTTTTTCAGCGCGCGCGGCATTTGTATCTTGACGTAATTCGAGATATCGAATTTCTTTTTGCATCTTCAAATAATTAGTGAACCGCGCCTGGTCCAGAACTCCATCGTTCAAAGCCGTTTGAACGGCGCATCCGGGCTCGGTCTGATGCCGGCAATCCCTGAAGCGGCATTCGCGCGCTAAGGTTTCGATATCGTCGAAGGCGCTGCTCAGACTCTCTTCACCGCTCCATAACTGTAACTCACGCATGCCCGGCGTATCGATGAGTAATCCACCGCCGGGTAAGATGAATAGCTCCCGCCGGCTGGTCGTGTGTTTTCCTGTATGCGTGATATGGCGAACTTCCTGAACTTGTTGGATTTCGCTTCCAAGAAGTTTATTGATGATCGTCGATTTTCCTACGCCTGAAGAACCGAGCAATGCCGCCGTTTTTCCCTGGCCGATAATCGCAGGAAGCGAATCCATACCTTCGTGCCGCATCGCAGACAACACATGAACCGGAATACCCGGAGCGATAGATTTTACTTCCGTTAATTTTGCATCGACGTCGGAACAAATATCCGCCTTGTTGAGCAGAATAACAGGCTCAGCGCCGCTTTCCCGAGCCATGGTGATGTAACGCTCGATCCGCCGTACGTTAAAATCTTCGTCTAATCCTGAGACCACAAAAGCGATATCAATATTTGCGGCAACGATTTGTTCTTCTGTTGTCTCGCCGGCAACTTTTCGCGAAAACTTGGTCTGTCGCGGCAAGACGGCATGAATCGATGCGTAGCTGTCATCGGGAATGGCATGAATAACAACCCAATCGCCGACGGCCGGAAAGTCTTCGCGGCGTTCCGCGTCAAATCTGAATTTGCCCGTTATTTCGCCGGTCAGCTGGCCAATTTCAGTATAGATCTCATAACGTTCTTTATGTTCAACCAATATCCGGCCAACAGAAAAGTTTTCGGAATGAAACGACTGAAAATGTTCTTCAAAAAACGAGTTCCATCCTAAGGATTTTAAATTCACCGTAGTATCCTCCGCTATAAATTTGTGTATATTTCAGTTACGGAAGATGCTGAATTGAATGGATAAATGACAGGAAAAGGCGGTTTCATTACCATGTCCCATTGTATGCTGATCTCAGCATACCCGGTAGGAATGCATGAAATGAGAATTCGCCTCAAATCTCGTTTCGTATCATTACTCCGTAACTGAGTAAATTATTTGAGTGGGGACAATTACGGCAAGCATCGATACTCCTTTGTTGGTTTCGAGTAGGTTACTTAAGGGAGTGAATTAAAGCAAACAAAAAATACTAATTTGTGTACGTGAATAAAAAATATAACAAAAGAACATAAATTCCCGTCATCGAGGCCGCGTCCAGATTATTCACGGATTTTTCCTGTTCGAGATACTGGTGCAGGGTGTGGAATAACGGGAATAACAGCAACATGAGAAGACAGGTCGTGATATTGATCGGAATAGAATATATCACATTTCCCGTAACAAGGCCGCT
>JAEUSJ010000086.1:0-5391 GCA_016788215.1 bacterium
GAATTATTCACCAACCCGCGAGGCATGATGACAACACGTAATCAAGATGAAAAGAAAAGACTTTTTATCCTGGACACGAATGTGATCCTGTACGATTACACCTGTATTTATAATTTCAAAGAACACGACGTAGTGATTCCGATCGTCGTGTTGGAGGAAATTGACACCTTCAAAAAAGGCAGCGACCTGATCAATTTTCAGGCGCGTGAATTTATCCGTGAGATGGACAAACTTTCCAAAGATCAATTATTCAAAAAAGGTTTGCCGCTAAGCAAAAATCACGGGCGACTTTTTGTTGAAGTAGGTGAACCCTTTTCGGAGATGGTTTCCAGCGCGTTTACGGTGAACAAGCCGGATCACCGAATTCTCGCGCTGGCCGATCAATTGCGCACCAAACGCAAAGACCGTGAGGTCATTATTATCAGTAAAGATATTAACCTGCGCATGAAGGCCAAATCGCTCGGCATACCGGCGGAGGATTATGAAACGGGAAAAATTCGGAACATTGATGAGTTGTATACAGGAATACAGATGCACCAGGATTTTGATACGACTGTGATCCGGAAATTTTACGAACAGCCGCATGGAGTGACGCTGGACCAGATCAAGTTACCGAAAAAACCTTTGGCGAACGAATATTACATATTGAAAAATCACAGCAGCAGCGTGCTGACCCATTACAATCCTGCGGCGAGCGTCTTGGAAAAAGTCGTAAAAAAACCGGCGTATGGAATTGAGCCGCGCAATGCGGAACAGGTTTTTGCGCTGGACGCGCTGATGCGACAGGAGGTTCCGGTCGTCACGCTTACCGGTAAAGCGGGAACAGGCAAGACGTTATTGGCATTAGCGGCGGCGCTTCAGCAACGGCAGCATTACAGCCAGATCTATCTCGCGCGGCCAGTGGTTCCGCTCAGTAATCGCGACATTGGATACTTGCCGGGCGATATTCATGAAAAACTCGATCCGTATATGCAACCGCTGTGGGATAACTTAGCTGTGATCAAACACAAGTATCCGACGGAAAGTTCGGAACATTCCCGCATCGCGGAAATGGTTGAAAAAGAGAAACTCGTGATCGCGCCGCTGGCTTATATCCGCGGACGCAGTTTGGATAAAATATTCTTCATCGTGGATGAAGCGCAAAATCTTACGCCGCATGAGATCAAAACGATCATCACGCGCGCAGGCGAAGGTGCGAAAATGGTTTTTGTCGGGGATATTTATCAGATCGATTCGCCCTATCTCGACAGCCAATCCAACGGACTCACATATCTGGTCGACCGAATGAAAGGGCAGGAACTTTTTGCACATGTGAATCTCGTGAAAGGCGAGCGCAGCGCGCTGGCGGAACTGGCGAGTAATTTATTGTAATGAATGCGGTTCTGCAGCGTCTATGGGAAGAATTTCATCTCGAACGGCGATAAAGATTGTGCAAGAGATGTGTGTAAATTATGGCGGAAGCAAGAAATATACATCTTCAACAATTATGTGTTCGGCTTCAGAATTATACGGAAGAAGTGCGCCGCCTGTTTGCATCCTACAGTCCGGTGCAACTGAATTGGAAGCCGCACGAGACGAGTTGGAGCATAGCGCAATGTATTGATCACATTATCATTTCCGATCAGCAGTATTTCAAAAACATAAAAAAGGCCATTGATCAGACGATCACGGGAGCATTGACGGAGAAGAAACCGTACCGCCCCGGATGCATCGCGCGATTTTCCATCTATGCACAACGGCCCGGCTTCTTATTAAAATTCAAAACGGCGCCTTCTTTCAGGCCTTCGGCTAGAACCGAAGGAAAAAAAATATTGGAAGATTTCATTCTTCATGAACAGGAACTTTTAGTTTTAATCAAAAAATGCGATGGGTGGGATATTAATACGATTAAACTTTATTCGCCGGCGAATTCCCATCTTAAGTTCAGCTTAGGAGAATGTTTTTCCATACTCGTGACTCATCAGGAAAGGCACTTGCATCAGGCGAGAAGTGTTTCACAACGCGTGGAATTTCCAAAAGGTATTCAGGCATAGGCATTGAATCCGCTTTCTTTTTAAAAAGAAAGCGGCAAAGAAAATTTCGGCTGTAATAAAAATGCCCAAACCCTCGTTCGCAGAGTGGGTTGCGAAAAACGATTCTCAATCTTCACGATACGTTGAATTAGAACGTTAATGAAAGCCGTTTTTCGCAGAATTTATACTGCGAACTCGGGTCTCGCCGGCATTTTTATCAAGGCCGGGAATACCAAAGCATGAATCAAGTAAAAGACTTGAAGTCAGCATATCATATTGCAACGGCCTCCAAGGCGGGGGAGTACTTTTTGAAATTTATTGATTAGCGAATGCGGGGGCTGCTGGAAAGAATAGAATAATGAAATTCATCACTCGCACGATTTGGATATTATCGCTCGTCAGTCTGTTCACGGATTTTGCCAGCGAGATGTTGTATCCGGTGATGCCGATGTATCTGCAGAGCATCGGTTTTTCGGCCATCTGGATCGGTGTGTTGGAAGGCATGGCTGAGGCGACAGCCGGATTGAGCAAAGGGTATTTCGGCAAACTGTCGGACACGATCGGGAAACGCGTTCCGTTCGTGCAGCTTGGGTATTCGCTGAGCGCGATATCCAAACCCATGATGGCGGCGTTCATTAATCCTTTGTGGGTATTGTTCGCGCGAACCACGGATCGGCTGGGCAAGGGAATCCGCACCGGCGCGCGTGATGCAATTCTGTCGGATGAAACGACGCCCGAACACAAAGGAAAAGTGTTTGGGTTTCATCGCGCGTTTGACACGATGGGCGCCGTTTTGGGGCCGCTCACTGCGCTGCTGTTTCTACAATTTTATCCTGAATCCTATCGAACTTTATTCTTTATTGCGTTCATTCCGGGTGTGTGCGCTATCGTACTTACGGTATTGATCAAGGAAAAAAATACTCAGCCCAAAGCTGTGGTGACAAATTCGTTTTTCTCTTTCCTCCATTATTGGAAAGAAAGCCCGCCCGCGTATCGTCAATTATTATTCGGCCTTTTGACTTTTGCATTGATCAATAGTTCCGATATTTTTTTACTGCTGATGATCAAACATCGCGGCTTTGACGACACACATGTTATTTCCATTTATATATTTTATAATTTGGTTTATGCGTTGGCTTCTTATCCCATGGGTATTCTGGGCGACCGGATCGGATTTCGGAAAACGTTTATGTTCGGACTCCTTTTATTTGCCGTCGTGTATGCAGGAATCGCATTTAATAAAGAGCTGATTGTTTTTTATTTTCTGTTTTTTCTGTATGGCTTGTATGCCGCCGGGACGGAAGGAATTACCAAAGCATGGATCAGTAATATTTGCGAAAAAAAAGATACCGCCACTGCGATTGGAACCTATGCTGCTTTCAATAGTATTTTCACTATGCTCGCAAGTTCACTCGCCGGACTGATCTGGTACTTTGTTGCGCCGTCGGCGACGTTTCTTGTCACGGCGATAGGAACTATCTTGCTGGTCGTTTATTTTATTCGGATGAGAATTTCAAACAAATAAGGTTTGAGAAACCTTATTTGTTTAGCTACACAAACGCCCGCGATTATTTCTTCCGTTGCACTCAACCAGAAGTATTTTTTAAACTGGATATTAAATATTTTTGTAATATATTACAAGTATATAAAATACTTGTGCATTGTTTTTGATGGAGATAGAGTATGAAGAGTAAATGGGAAGGCGTTTTTCCTGCGCTGACGACGAAATTTAAAGATAATCTTTCAATTGATTTTTCCGCAATGGAAAAGCATATTCAATTTCAATTGGATGCAGATGTTCACGGCTTGGTCGTGATGGGTTCACTCGGTGAAAACATGACCTTATCACAACAAGAAAAATTGGATGTCTTGAAATTGACGATCGCAACAGCGAAAGGAAAAGTTCCGGTGATCTCCTGCATCGCTGAAACCTCCACAGCGAAGGCTTGTGAATATGCGGAGCAGGCGGCGAAACTGGGTGTCAATGGATTTATGGTATTGCCTGCCATTCCGTATCCGTCCGATAAACGAGAAACAATTGCGCATTACCGAACGGTTGCAAAGGCCACTGACCGGCCGATCATGATCTATAATAATCCGGTTGCGTACAAAGTGGACATCACGCCGGAGATGTTCGCCGAGATGGCCGACGAACCGCGGTTCGTGGCAATCAAAGAATCGTCGGATAATATTCGCCGCCTGACCGATATTATTAATTTAACCGGAAATCGATATCGAATATTTTGCGGCGTGGATGATCTTGCGATGGAAAGCCTGGTTCTGGGCGCTAACGGCTGGCTTGCGGGGCTCGTGTGCGCGTTTCCTCGGGAGACGGTGGTATTGTATGAATTGATCAAAGCGGGACGAATTCAGGAAGCGCTCCCGATCTATCGATGGTTCATGCCGCTGCTGCATTTGGATGTTTCGAATAAATTTGTGCAGAACATAAAACTTGTTGAACAACTTGTTGGCGTGGGATCGGAACTCGTTCGTCCACCGCGGATGACGCTGATAGGCGCGGAGCGCGCGAAAGTGGAACAGATCGTGAAGGCGTCGATGGCGAGCAGGCCGGTTTTGCCGAAGGTGTAACCGCCCTTTGTCTTCCCCGCCTTGAAAAGGCGGGGAACCACGGGTAAAAAATAACACTTATTCATATACGCGAGAATTATCACATGGAAACCAAAAAATTATTTATCAATGGCGAGTGGATTGAAGGTTCGTCCGTGAAGCCAAACATTAATCCGTCGAATATTCAGGATACGATCGGTATGTATTCCGAAGGCGACGCATCTCACGTTGACATGGCTGTGACCTCAGCAAAGACAGCATTCCCCGGCTGGGCTTACTGCACGCCTCAACAAAGATTTAACGCGCTGGATTTTATAGGAAGCGAAATTCTAACTCGGCAGGATGAACTGGGTCGTTTGCTCGCGCGTGAGGAAGGTAAGACTTTGCCTGAAGCTATCGGCGAGGTTAATCGCGCGGGAAATATTTTTAAATTTTTTGCCGGCGAGGCCTTGCGGAATTCCGGCGATTATATTCCGTCCGTTCGTCCAAACGTGATCGTGGACACCGTTCGCGAACCCATCGGCGTCGTCGGATTGATCGTGCCGTGGAATTTTCCGATAGCCATTCCGGCATGGAAGATAGCGCCGGCGCTGGCGTTTGGAAATTGCGTCGTATTCAAACCGGCGGAACTTGTTCCGGGCAGCGCGTGGGCTTTGACGGAAATCATTTCACGTTCCGGCCTGCCCAAAGGCGTTTTCAATATGGTCAAGGGGCGCGGAACGGTTGTCGGTAATGCGTTGGTGAACCATCCGGACGTTGCGGGAATTAGTTTCACCGGATCGGTTGAAGTTGGCAGAACCATTGCCGCCAA
>JAEUSJ010000086.1:5490-13056 GCA_016788215.1 bacterium
ACGCTGCACGGCTTCCAGCCGGTTAATTGTGACGGAAGGGATCCATGATAAATTTGTTCAATCCATGATCGAGCGAATGAAAAAAATAAAAATTGACGACGCACTGGCGACGGGAACGGATATCGGGCCGGTGGTGGATGAATCGCAACTCGTCAAAGATATGGAATACGTTAGCATTGGAAAAAAAGAAGGGGCGAAACTGATCTTTGGCGGAGGACGTTTGAAGCGTGAAAAAGAAGGCTTCTATTTCGAACCGGCGTTGTTTACAGAAACAGATCAAGCGATGCAAATAAACCGCGAAGAAATTTTCGGTCCGGTCGCGACCGTTATTCGCGCGAAGAATTATGACGAAGCGCTTGCGATGGCGAATGATACGCCGTTTGGCTTGACTTCCGGTATTTGCACGCAATCGTTGAAGTTCGCCAATCATTTCAAGCAACATGCGCAGGCCGGCATGATCATGATCAATTTGCCCACGGCAGGGATTGACTATCACGTTCCATTCGGCGGTCGCAAAGGTTCCAGTTATGGCAGCCGTGAACAGGGTTCCTATGCAAAGGAATTCTATACGACGGTCAAGACAACGTACACGATGGCGTAATATGTTACGCGGATAGTAAAAATCCACTTTTCTTTCTTTTGCTTGTGCAAAAGAAAGAAACAAAGAAAAGCACATTGGCTGGTGAAAAGATGCCTAAAATCTTCGTTCAAGCCCTAAACAAAACAAACTCGCCCGCCTACGGCAAGCCTTCGACGGGCTCAAACAATGTTTTGTTTTTAACGGGCTTTCACTTCATTTCTTTACGGCATTTTTTCAAAGGCCGAAAACAGATCGTAATTGAATGTGTTATTCATATTTGACTTAGTGTCGTTCCGGTGTCTAACATTTTTTTATGACGCAGTTGTCTCTGTAAGAGGGAAAGGCACTATTGAGGTAAGAAATTAATTGAAGAGATTATCTAGTGAACAACTCAACCACACTCTCAAATCAGGCTTACGATCTGATCGAAGAAATGATCGTGACGCTTAAACTCAAGCCCGGCAGTGTTATCGCCGAGGCAGATTTAATGCGCGAGATCGGAATCGGGCGTACGCCGATTCGTGAGGCGTTGCTGCGACTTGCGTCGGAACATCTGGTCGAGACGCTTCCGCGTAAAGGAATTATTGTAAGCGAAATTCACATCACCGATCATCTCGCGCTTTTGGAGACGCGGCGCGCACTGGAACGTATTATTGTTTCCAAGGCTACGCGACGAGCGACGGCAGATCAAAAAAAAACGTTATCTGAATTTGCCGCGCTGATTGAATCCGCCGCTGAACAGAAGAATCTGAATTCCTTTATTCACATTGATCATGAGTTTGATCATATTCTGGGTGAGGCTTGCCGTAACCCTTTTGCGGCGGAAGCTTGTTCTCCTCTTCGCGCCCATTGCAGACGATTTTGGTACCGGTTTCATCAGGATGAGGATC
This sequence comes from bacterium, assembly GCA_016788215.1. Taxonomy (GTDB): domain Bacteria; phylum CLD3; class CLD3; order SB21; family SB21; genus SB21. The sequence continues at coordinate 6,961 of JAEUSJ010000086.1, forward strand.
TCTCGGAATCTTCAAAACTCCACGCGGCCATCATGCGGGCGATTGCTGATAATGATGAACCGAAGGCCGTCGCAGGATCGGACGAACTGATGGATTATCTTGAAAGACTCACGCGCGAGGCAATTGATAAGTAACACGGTGATTCTCGAACTTATAAATGAGTATCTTTATGTCAAAAAAAACTTTTTCCTGTGTTGATGCGCATACGTGCGGGAACCCGGTTCGGGTAGTGACCAACGGCGGGCCGGTATTGGATGGGAACAGCATGAACGAACGCCGGCTTCATTTTATGAAGAACTACGACTGGATCAGAACCGCTTTGATGTTTGAGCCGCGCGGACACGATATGATGTCGGGAAGTATTTTGTATCCCCCGACATTGCCGGACTCGGATTGCGGAATTTTATTCATCGAAACCAGCGGCTGTTTGCCCATGTGTGGACATGGAACGATTGGAACCGTTACCGTGATAATCGAACAACGTCTCGTTACACCGAAGACGCCGGGTAAATTGCGGCTGGAAGTTCCGGCGGGAATTGTTGAAGCATATTATACCATGGAGGAAAATAAAGTCAAATCGGTACGAATCGTAAATGTGCCGTCATTTCTTCATTCAAAAGGACTTACCGTCGAATGTCCGGAATTAGGGGAGATCACGGTGGACGTTGCGTACGGCGGAAATTTTTATGCGATCATTGATCCGCAGAAAAATTTCAAGGGGATTGAGCATTATTCAGCCGGTGACCTAATTCGTTGGAGTCCCGTGGTGCGCAAACATATCAATGATAAATACACATTCGTTCATCCCGAAAACCCGACGATAAAAACCTGTTCGCACATTGAATGGACCGGCGCGCCGAGACATCCCGAAGCCCATGCGCGGAACGCCGTATTCTACGGAGAAAAGGCAATTGACCGTTCGCCGTGCGGAACGGGCACTTCGTCCCGCATGGCGCAATGGGCTGCGCAAGGGAAACTTAAAGTCGGAGATACATTCGTACACGAAAGTATTATAGGAAGCCTATTCCACGGACGCGTCGAGGCTACAGCGAAAGTGGGCAACTATGATGCGATCATTCCCAGTATCGAAGGTTGGGCGTATGTTACGGGATACAATACAATTTTTATTGATGATGAGGATCCGTATGCCAATGGATTTCAGGTGATATAAATATTATTTTTGAATCGGAGTAGTTCAGATGGAACAGAAATTTGATGTGATCATCATAGGCGGTGGCGCTATTGGAATTTGCTCGGCTTATTACCTTAGTAAGAACGGATTGAGCGTAGCGGTCATTGAGAAGAACGAAATTGGTAAAGAAAGTTCCTGTTCGTTTGGCAATGCGGGCTTGATCAGCCCGAGCCACTTTGTTCCGCTTGCCGCGCCGGGCATGGTTGCAAAAGGGTTGAAGTGGATGTTCAATCCGGAAAGCCCGTTCTATATTCATCCGCGAATGGATGGCGAATTGCTAAAATGGTTATGGCGGTATTTCAGGGCGTGCAATGAAAAGCAAATGCGCCGCGGCATTCCGGTATTGCGTGATCTTACAACAGAAAGTTTGCGGCTTTTCAAAGAAATAAATTCCGACGAAAACATTTCCTATGGATTCGAACATCGCGGCCTTTTGATGCTGCATAACACTATCGCCGGTGAAAAAGCGAATCGGCATGAAGCACATCTTGCGGAAGAAGTTGGCGTAGAAACTCGACTGCTCAATAATGACGAGCTTAATAATTTAGAGCCAAACGTGAAAATCCTTTCCCGTGGCGGATTATATTTTCCGAATGACGCGCATTTGATCCCGGACCAATTTGTTAACGCGATGGCAGAACTAGCAAAGAAAAACGGCGTTGGTTTTTTTGCGCAAACGGAGGCGCTCGGTTTTGAAAAAAATGGAAATCGCATCACGTCGATCGTAACGTCCAACGGAAAAATTGGAGGAAAAGAATTTATTCTGGCAAGCGGATCGTGGGCACCGATGCTTATGAAAAAATTGTCGCTCAATATTTCCGTTCAACCCGGAAAGGGGTACAGCGTTACAGTTCAGCAGCCTGTGCACCTTCCAAAAATTCCATTCATTCTTACTGAGGCCCGCGTTGCCATCACTCCGATGGGAGGCACGCTGCGATTCGGAGGAACACTCGAACTCAGCCCCATTAACTTAACGATCAACGAACGCCGCGTGAAGGCAATATTGAATGCAGTGCCGGCGTATCTGGATGATATGCGTTTGGATGCAGTGAATACGAAAGAAGCCTGGGCGGGACTGAGGCCGTGTTCGCCGGATGGGTTGCCGTTTATCGGAAGATTTCAGGCCGTGCCAAATCTCATTGCGGCAACAGGCCACGCCATGCTGGGGATTACGCTTGCGCCGATTACCGGTAAATTAATATCGGAGATCGTGTCGAACGAAAATAATATTGTGGATATTTCACAATTGAAGCCGGATAGATTTTAAATCGTGTTTACTGGATCAATGAATTTGTGAGCGCAGAAAGGACTCCAATATGCTGACTCAGGAAAAAGTTAATCAAGCCAAAGCGATACTGAAGGAATTCAACATCGATTGCTGGATCACTTTCACACGTGAAAGCGCATTAAACGGCGATCCGACGCTTCCGTTTCTGATTAACGGCGATGTTACCTGGCATTCGATGTTCATTATAACGTCATCAGGTCATACGTACGCGATTGTGGGCCAATATGATAAAAAATCTGTCGAGGACCTTGGAGCGTACGACGAAGTGATCGGCTATGTCGAAGGAATAAAAAGCCACTTTATCGAGACCATAAGAAAAATTAATCCTTCTTCTATTGCCGCAAATTATTCTATGGGAAGCGAAATATGCGACGGGCTTACGCACGGAATGTATTTAACGTTGTTTGAATTCTTATCAGAAGCAGGTTACGAAGACCGGTTGATCCCTGCGGAGAAAATTATTTCAGCGCTGAGGCAAAGGAAAACGGAAACGGAAATTAAATTAATCAAAGAAGCTGTTGTCAAAGCTGAAAGTATTCTTGATGACGCGGCACGGTTTATTAAGCCCGGCGTGACGGAAAAAGAGATTTCGGACTTTATGAAAGAAAAAGTCAGGCATCAACATCTTGATCTGGCCTGGGATGAAAAAACCTGTCCTTCGGTATTTACAGGACCTGAACATGCCGGCGCGCATTACCATCCGACGGAACGCGTTGTAAGGCCCGGCCACGTTTTGAATATTGATTTCGGCGTTAAGTTCAATCGCTACTGCTCCGATCTGCAACGAACATTCTATATTCTAAAAAAAGGTGAAACGCGCGCGCCTGAAGCGGTGCAAAAAGGTTTCGATACGATTGTTGAGTCCATTGAATTGTCCCGCCTCGCGCTAAAGCCGGGCGTGAAGGGTGTGGAGGTCGACAAGGTTGCGCGTGAACATATTGTAAAAAACGGATATGCGGAATTTCCGCACGGCCTCGGTCATCAAGTCGGACGGTTTGCGCATGACGGCACGGCATTACTAGGTCCGGCGTGGGAAAAATATGCGCAGAAACCGTTTCAGTTGATCGAAATAGGCATGGTCTTCACCATCGAACCGCGGCTGACTGTGGAAGGATACGGCGTGGCGACAGTCGAAGAAATGGTTCTGGTCGGAGATCACGGCGCGGAATTTATTTCACATCCTCAAACAACGTTGTGGCTTATCGCTTCGTAATTTTTCTCCCGCAGATGCCGCAAATTTGCGCAGATCAGATTCCGCGAAAATCAGCGAAATCTGCGGGATTCGTTTCTAAAAAAAATAGCATTTCATTTGTTCCATCTCTATCTTCATTTCAGATAATTATTTCTATTAACATTCGTTTCCAGATTCAAAACCTTTCCCGTTAAAGGTCAATGATGGATCAGCGCATAAAAAATTCCAGCTTGAAAAGACTTTGGCATCCGCGTACGTGGGTGAGTTTGTCACCCAACGGTATCGGAAATACCAAGCCCAATCATTTTCTGGACATGGCAAAAATAGTCTGGGAAAACAGGAGTAATCTGCGTTATGCTTGGCGCGTACTTTCCAAAGGCGTTTGTGACGGTTGTGCGCTGGGAGTAGCAGGATTTCACGACTGGACCATTGAAAGTACGCATTTGTGTATGGTGCGATTGAAGTTACTCCGGCTCAACACCGCGCCGGCGCTTGATTACAAGCTATTGGAAGATGTGGAACGATTAAAAAGAATGGACAACAGGGAGTTACGTGAACTCGGACGTCTGCCGTACCCAATGATCCGCAAAAAAGGTGAACAGGGATTTGCGCGAATTTCCTGGAATCAAGCATACGAGCATATTGCAGAGAAAATTCGTGTGACTGATCCAAAACGCCTTGCGTTTTATCTCACGTCGCGCGGTATTACCAATGAAGTGTACTACGTTGCGCAAAAAGTGGCGCGGTTTCTTGGGACAAATAACGTCGATAACTCAGCGCGCATCTGTCATTCGCCGAGCACGGTTGCGCTGAAATCTACGATTGGCGCGGCGGCGACGACGTGCAGTTATACCGATTGGTTCAAGACCGATCTGATCGTTTTCTTCGGATCCAATGCGGCGAACGATCAGCCCGTAACAATGAAATATCTGTACTATGCAAAGAAGAACGGCACGAAGGTCGTATGCGTCAACCCCTATCGCGAACCCGGAATGGAGAATTACTGGGTTCCGTCGGTAACCGAAAGCGCATTATTCGGAACCAAGATCACGGACGAATTTTTTCTCGTTCATACCGGCGGCGACATTGCTTTTATCAATGGAGTCATCAAATGGATGATCGCAGAGAATTGGCTTGATAACAACTTTATCAAGAATTATTCCTCTGGTTTTTCTGACCTGAAAAATTATCTGGAGAATGAATCGTGGGAAAACCTGGAAAAGTATTCCGGCCTTTCACGTGTCCGCATGAAAGATTTTTCCGCTCTGATGCATAAAGCAAAAAGAGCCGTTTTGGTATGGAGCATGGGCATTACGCAGCATTCCTGCGGAAGCGACAGCGTTCGCGCTATCGTCAACCTTGGACTAACCAAGGGATTTGTCGGACGCGAAGGATGCGGTTTGATGCCGATTCGCGGCCATTCCGGAGTTCAGGGCGGCGCGGAAGTTGGAGCTTATGCAACGGTTTTTCCGGGCGGCAAACTCGTTACTCCGGAAAGCGCAGCGGAATTATCAGAAAAATACGGTTTCCATGTTCCGGATCAACGCGGGCTCACTGCCGTGGAAATGATCGACGCCGCTTCAGAAAACAAGATTGACATTTTGTATCAGGTTGGTGGAAATTTCCTCGAAGTATTACCCGATCCGGTTTATGTCAAAAACGCGATAAGTAAGATTCCGCTGAGAATTCATCAGGACATCATTCTCACCAATCAAATGCTGATGGAGCCTAATGAGGCGGTGCTGCTGCTTCCGGCGAAGACACGGTACGAACAGCGCGACGGCGGAACGGAAACAACGACCGAAAGGCGGATCATATTCAGCCCGCAGATCGAGGGAAATGATATCGGCGAAACTAAGAGCGAATGGGAAATTTTGATGGAACTGGCTGAACATGTACTACCCGAGCAAAAAAATCACATTCACTTTGAGTCCGGATGGAAGATTCGAGATGAAATCGCAAGAATAATTCCGATGTATGACGGCATTCAAGACCTGAAGAAAAGCGGCGATCATGTGCAGTGGGGCGGAATCAGGCTCTGCGACGGCTGGAAATTTTCAACGGCAAACAATAAAGCCAATTTCACGTTGGTTAAACCAAAGGAACTTAATCTGGGCCCAAATCAGTTTCTGGTATCAACCCGACGGGGAAAGCAGTTTAACAGCATGGTTCAAGACAGCAAGGATCCATTGACCGGCGCGGAACGCAACGCGGTGTTGATCAGCGCAGAAGATGCGGAAAATCTTCGTTTACAAAACGGGGATGCAGTTACACTAAGCAACAAAGGCGGTACATTCAAAGGAAGAATCAAAATTTCATCGATTACCCCGAAAAATTTGCAAGTGCATTGGCCGGAAGGTAATATTTTACTGCAACGCGGTGTGCTTGATCCTGAGGTTTTGATACCGGATTTTAATTCAATTG
>JAEUSJ010000087.1:0-1361 GCA_016788215.1 bacterium
GCTCATGGCTAACGGCACGACCCTTGGCGCAGATAACGGCATTGCCGTTGCAACCAATCTTGCGATCATGGAAGATCGAACGCTCGAACACGGCCCTTTGGAATTTTTATTTACCGTGGATGAAGAGACGGGTTTAACGGGCGCAAATAATCTCGGCCCCGGTTTTCTTGAAAGTAAGACGCTGATGAATTTGGATTCCGAAGAAGAAGGCGCCGTTTATGTCGGGTGTTCCGGCGGTAAGAATACCGTAGGAATATGGAAAGTGGACTTTGACAACGCGCCTGCCAATGTTCAGTTTTTTGATCTCAAAGTCAGAGGTCTGCGCGGCGGACATTCAGGATTGGAAATTGACAAAGGAAGAGGAAATTCACTTAAAGTAATAACGCGCGTGTTATTGGCTTTGACAGATATCGGCGCGAGAATGTCGTTCATTCAGGGCGGCAATAAAAGCAACGCGATTCCGCGTGAAGCCGATGCCGTCGTAGCGATCCCTAAAAAAGCCGTTGACGAAGCCAAGAAGATTGTCGCGCATTTTTGTGAAGTGATCAAGCCGGAAATTGCAACCGTCGATCCGGATCTGTCCATCACGCTTTCCGAAATCAAATCAAAAAAAGCGAAAGTATTAAAAAAAGGGTACCAGAAAAAAATTCTTCAAACGCTTTCTGCGCTGCCGCACGGCGTGACCAAGATGAGCGCGGATATTCCCGGATTAATAGAAACATCAACCAATGTTGCCATCATTGAAACCAAAGGAAAAAAAGTAAGCATCATCACCAGCCAGAGGAGCTCCGTTGCATCGGAAATCAATGAAATATGCGAAACGGTAAGAAATATTTTTGATCTTGCCGGCGCGGAACATGAAACGCAGGAAGGGTATCCGGGATGGAAGCCTAACCTGAATTCTGAAATCCTGAAAACGGCTAAAGCAACCTACCAATCGCTGTGCGGCAAAGAGGTTTTAGTCAAAGCCATTCATGCAGGTTTGGAATGCGGTATCATCGGTGAGAAATATCCCGGGATGGACATGATCTCTTTCGGCCCGACGTTGGAAGGCGTTCATTCACCGGATGAGAAAATATATATCGATACCGTCGAGAAATTCTGGAATTTTTTACTCGCCATATTGAAGAACGCGCGTTAACAAGTTAGCCAAAAAGGAATTCATGACCTCTGAATTAAAAAAACAAACAGAAAAACCGTTACCGCCGCGCCTTTTCCGTTGGGCTGTTCTGGTATTTATCAGTCTGGCGATGTTTGGCAACTATTACGTCTACGATTGCATAAGCCCGCTGGCCGACCTATTGAGTAGTCAACTCGGGTTTTCAGACTCCGATATCGGTTTGCTGCAGGCGATTTACAGT
>JAEUSJ010000087.1:1459-3275 GCA_016788215.1 bacterium
AAGCCCGCTGGCCGACCTATTGAGTAGTCAACTCGGGTTTTCAGACTCCGATATCGGTTTGCTGCAGGCGATTTACAGTATTCCAAACATTTTTATGGTATTGATCGGCGGCGTGATAATTGACCGCATCGGTACGCGCAAAGCGACTTTCTTGTTCGCCGTTCTGTGTCTTCTGGGCGCCGTGATCACCGCGGTGTCGGGGGAACTTTGGATCATGGCGTCAGGGCGGCTTGTATTCGGCCTTGGCGCGGAATCACTCATCGTAGCCGTTACTACCGCGATTGCGAAATGGTTTAAAGGGAAAGAACTCAGTTTCGCGTTTGGCGTTAATCTGACTATTGCACGTATGGGTTCGTTCGCAGCACTAAATTCTCCGTCATGGGCGTCAGATTATTATTTAAACTGGCAATGGCCGCTGATCATTTCCGTTTTCTTCGGCGTTTTTTGTGTGGTAGGCGCTTTGTTATATTGGATCATGGAAGTCAAATCGGAAAAAGATTATTCTTTGGGCGAGGCCGGGGCAACGGATAAACTCGTATTCGCGGACCTTTTCAAATTCAGTACTTCCTATTGGTTCATTGTCGCGCTTTGCATTACGTTTTATTCCGGGATTTTTCCGTTTCAGACCTTCGCGGTTAAATTTTTTATGGATGCGCACGGAACGACACGGGAACTGGGCGGATTTCTTTCCAGTATGCTTACTTTATTTGCCATGATCGCGACGCCTTTGTTTGGCCTGCTGGTGGACAAAGTCGGAAAACGCGCGCTGTTTATGATGTTTGGGTCGCTCTTATTAATTCCGGTCTATCTGATCATGGCCTACACGCTTGTGTCACTATACGTTCCGATGGCGATGATGGGTATTGCATTTTCGCTGATTCCCGCAGTGATGTGGCCTTCGGTGGCGTACATCGTAGACCAATCGAAACTCGGAACGGCGTACGGCCTTATGACCTTGATCCAGAATATTGGATTGGCGGGTTTTAATTTGATGATCGGCTGGGCTAATGACTATTCAGGCGCCGGAGCGGCAAATCCGGGAGGCTACACACTCGGTATGCTGATATTTTCTTGTCTTGGGTTCTTCGGATTATTGTTTGCCTTCTTACTTCGCAGGAATGAGATGGGGCCTAATGCGCATGGGCTGGAAACTATCACCACGAGTCATAAGTAGAAGTACGGATTTCAAACGCTTATAATTAGTCACAAAAAAAGCCTGCTGTTCAGATTAACAGCAGGCTTTTATCATATAAAAAAAACTCAATTAATAATAATATCGATGATCTTATCTTCATTCAGATCAAAATGTTTTTCTTCTTTTTCACCTTCCGGCGTGGTGTATTCGATAGCAAACACTTTGTTGTATTCGTCTTTCAGCGTGATAATGCCCTTCTTTGACACGCCTTTTCCTTTGTAGGGATCATAATACGATACGGATATCGTGTCGCTGTGATCAAGGGCTTCAAGGATTTCTACGATCGCATCGATGGACATATAACTTTCCGTTTGCGTTTCGTCGATATCGATACTGATGGCAATGCGCTTGATATGCGCAATGTCTCCGTCTTCGACCGAGAATTCCATCGACTCGCCGGAACCCTCATCCACAACGCCGAAGAGGTCATTATTACTGCTCACATGGCTGACGCGGCCGGAAACCGTGCTGGTTGAGCCGTCCCAATTAATACGGTCAACGGTAACGCCGTCATTTACGACGAGTGTCTTAATCGATTCCATTATCGATGCGTCATCCAGTGCGCCTTCTCGTCTTTTCTTATTTTTTCCGAAGAACATATATGCGGTCCCTTAATGTTGG
>JAEUSJ010000087.1:3374-12942 GCA_016788215.1 bacterium
ATCGATGCGTCATCCAGTGCGCCTTCTCGTCTTTTCTTATTTTTTCCGAAGAACATATATGCGGTCCCTTAATGTTGGTTACTTTAATTCATCCGGCGCCGGTTCGTCCACCGCTTCACTAAATTCGAGTTCTTCCCCTTTTAACTCGACTGAAATATGGCTTCCGTCCGTAAAGACCCCTTTCAATAAATCTTCTGCGACGGGATCTTCCAGATATTTCTGAATAGCCCTGCGCAAGGGCCGCGCGCCATACACAGGATCAAAACCTTTATCGGCAATAAACTCTTTCGCCTCTTTAGTCAGCGTGATCAGAAGATTGCGCTCTTTAAGTTTTTGTTCGACTTCACTCATAGATACGTCAATGATCTTCAGCACGGCTTCCCGGTCGAGCGACTTAAACACAATGATCTCGTCAATACGATTGATAAACTCGGGGTTGAATAATTTTTTTGCCGATTCTTCAACTTTGGATTTCATGCGCGTATATTCGTCTTCTGAGTCATTTTTTGCGGAGAAGCCGAATGCGCCGGTCTTATTCATGTCACGCGCGCCGATATTAGACGTCATGATTATCACGACATTTTTAAAGCTGACCTTGCGGCCTAAACTGTCCGTCAGGATACCGTCATCGAGAACTTGAAGGAGTATATTGAATACGTCGGGATGCGCCTTTTCAATTTCGTCAAGAAGTACCACGCTGTACGGCTTACGGCGAATTTTCTCGGTGAGCTGGCCGCCTTCTTCGTAACCGACGTATCCCGGAGGAGGACCGACCAAGCGGCTCACGGAGAATTTTTCCATGTATTCCGACATATCGATGCGTACCAACGCATCCTGGCTTTCAAATAGATAGTTGGCAAGTTCTTTGGCAAATTGCGTTTTCCCGACGCCGGTAGGCCCTAAGAAAATGAACGAACCTATCGGGCGATTGGGGTCTTTTAAACCTGCGCGTGTTCTGCGGATTGCGCGCGTAACGGATTGGATAGCTTCGTCTTGGGCAATGATTCGTTTTTTCAAAACTTCATCCATGCGCAGTAATTTATCCGATTCGGATTGCGCTACACGGCTGACGGGAATACTGGTCATCATCGAAACCACATGCGCGATCTGTTCTTCGCCGACTTCTACCACCTGATTTTCTTCACGTTTTTCCCAGTCTTCTTTCGCGGCGCGCAATTGTTCGTTTAGTTTTTTCTCCACATCGCGTAATTCGGCGGCTTTTTCAAATTTTTGGTTCTTGATAACGGAATCTTTTTCGACTCTGACTTTTTCGATTTCGGTCTCAATGTCGAGAATACGTTGAGGAACAACGATATTCATAATATGCGTACGTGAGCCCGCTTCGTCCATTACATCAATGGCCTTATCCGGCAGATACCGGTCGGTGATATATCGATCAGAAAGTTTGACGGCTTGAACGAGCGCTTCATCCGTGTATTGTACATGGTGATGTTCTTCATATTTGGATTTGATCTGCCGCAGTATTTCAATCGTCTCTTCAACGGTCGGCGGATCAATAATCACTTTTTGAAAACGGCGTTCTAATGCCCCGTCTTTTTCGATATACTGACGGTATTCGTCAAGCGTTGTCGCGCCGATGCATTGCAGTTCGCCGCGAGATAGCGCCGGCTTAAACATATTGGATGCATCGAGCGAACCGCTTGCGCCGCCAGCGCCGACAATAGTGTGGAGTTCGTCTATGAACAAAATAACATCGTCCGTTTTTTCCAATTCCGTCATGATCGCTTTAACGCGTTCTTCGAATTGTCCGCGGTATTTGGTGCCGGCCACAAGCGCGCCAACGTCCAGGGTCACGACTCGTTTACCGTGAAGCACGCGCGGGACTTTCTTCTGGACAATGCGCAAAGCCAAACCTTCTGCGATCGCTGTTTTGCCGACGCCCGGTTCACCGATGAGCACAGGATTATTTTTCTTGCGGCGGGATAATATCTGAGCCACTCGTTCGATCTCACCCTCACGGCCGATGATCGGATCGAGTTTTCCTTCTTCGGCATATTGCGTCAGATCGCGTCCGAAATGATCCAGCGCGGGAGTTTTGCTTTTGCGAGGCTCGGTTTTTTTATTAGTGGAACTACTTGGTGTAAATGTACCACTCATAATATTCGTCAACTCCCTTTTGATAGTTTCGTAATCAATATTGAACATGCTCAATACTTGTGCGGCCAGACAATCTTTTTCTTTTACGAGAGACAGCAGTAAGTGTTCGGTGCCGATCACATCGGATTTATAATTTTTGGCCTCGAGATACGTTGACTTCAGAATTTTTTCGGCGCGTTTGGTTAACGGCGGATTTCCAATGATGGTGTTTTCCGTTGTCGGCTTAACCATGTCTTCAATGGTGCGCTTAAGTTTTTCAAGTTCAACGCCTAAGTTCTTTAGAACTTTTACCGCAACCCCTTCACCCTCACGGATCAAGCCCAGCAACAAATGTTCCGTTCCGATATAATCGTGCCCTAGCCGAATCGCTTCTTCTTGAGAAAGTTTTACAACAAGCTGGACACGGCTTGAAAAATTATTCTTCATATATTCTCCGGAGTGCGCCTGCGGAATACAACAGCAGAACGTAAATTCAAAAAATCGATTCGTCTTTATGTCAATAGAACAATAAAGACAGACCTAACTACGTAAAAAAAATATAGATAATTAACCAACGATAGTCAAGATATTTAATAGCCCACAAAACCTATACTTACAATGTTTAGCCGTTGTTCTTGTAACGCGGGAGCTGATAATAAATTCGTCATGATATTGTACAAAAAAACAAGACAAGCGTTTAACTATTTAAAATTTATTGCTTTTATGGGGCTATCATTTTACCTTTACCGTCAATTGGTCATGTATACGGCTTACTGAATAATTAATTTTGGGAGGAATTATGTTCAAATGTTCAGGTTTTATTGCGTTTGCGATGTTGTTTTTATTTGGTTTCTCATTACAAGCGCAGGGATTTGGTGAAAATATGGGTGGAAACCAGGTGACCGTACCAATCGGAACGACAATTATTGGCGGCAAAACTTACATAAGCATGCGGTTACAGCCGGAGTTGGCCTTTGGGAAATTCGGCGTTGGATTGGACGTGCCGCTGACATTCAGTACGGACGGTAAATTTCGTAAAGACGAATACCAAGGCGGTATCGGCGCCTTACGTGTGATTCGTTACATTCGCTATGGAGTCAAACACGAAGATCCCGTGTACGTTCGTATCGGAGATATCACCGGCACATCGCTTGGCTACGGATTGATCATGTATAATTTTACCAATGCAGTCAGTTTTGATAAAAGAAAAATCGGCGCCAATATTGACTTGAACTACGATTTACGTTTTGGCTTGGAGGCAGTTTACAGTGATTTCAATCGATTTGCCGTTTTTGGTATGCGTCCGTACGTGCGTCCCCTCAAAACAACCGATATGCCTATTTTGAAAACGACGGAATTCGGCGTGACCTATATCACCGACCGGGATAAGGACGCGTTGTATAACATCACTGAAGTTGGCGCAGACGTAGGCGTGAGCGTGGTCGAGACCTCATTTCTCAAAATCACTCCCTATATGGAGTATGCCGCGATTTTGAAAAACGACAAGTTAGCTCAACATGCTGATACTTCAAATTTATCCTACGGCGGCGGCAAAGGTTTTGCGATGGGCGTGAATTTCAAATTTAATTTCGTCGCCGACGTATTTAATATGAATGTTAAGATTGAGAGACGTTTTTACAGCGACAATTTCCTGCCGCAATATTTTGATGCAACTTATGAAATCGGCAAATTAAACGGTTCCCCCAAAGCGCTCGGTTTGGTCGCGTCAAAAGGCGTTCAGGGAACGTATGGCGAACTCTTGGCTAACCTGATCGGAAAGATTCAGGTGATCGGCGGAATGTCCATTCCGGACAAACTAAAAAGCACCGACGGCGCGATTGTGCATTTAGGAATGGCGGCGCCGGATTTGATCCCGAAAGTCACCATCAGCGGAACGTATGACAAATCCAATCTGGATAAACTAGGCGACGCTTTCAAATTGGATCAGCGCTCCATTGCGCATATGATTCTGGCTTATCAAGCTTATCAAACGGGTCCGTTCGTTGTTCAGGCAGGAGTGGACTATAAGTGGACTTTTGTTGAAAATAAGAATAACGACGGCTTCAAAGCAAAACGTTACGTGACCCCGTTTGTGGGTATGACACTGCAATTACCGACTGGCTCGAAATAATTTTCGCACCTAATCTTGCTTACGAAGGCTATTCCTGAATCAGGAATAGCCTTCTTTTTTGAGTAATGAATATGAAAAAAATATCGCTTCAAAAGAAAGAAACGGCAGTCAATGAAAAGCCGGAGGAATTGTTACGCTGGGTTGACCGCGGATGGTACTTGGTTCTGGAATTTGAACTGGTTCACTCGCCCAAACTGGACGCCGCGCTGGAGTTGGCTCAGAAAAACGTGTATTATGCGGAACTGGTAGACGAACGCGGCGTGACATTTTACCGTGCAATTTATTTCAAAACGGATTTTCCGAAATTTCTGGAGATCTACGACATCGTCGGGATGTGGAAAAACACAAAATTAAATTTCAAAGGCGACGACATCACCAAAAATGATTTTGAGATTTGGTACACATCCTACAAACAATATTGGGGACACCGTAAAACGCTTAATTCTGCCGATTACTGCGGCGTGAATAAGATGAGCCATTATCCCGATTTTTTGGGTTGTTATGACCGCTGCATCGAGTTTCGCTGGCGGGATCCGCTGTTTACTCATTATCAGTTCTCATCAAAAGTCTGGTACAGCTTCGGTAAAAGAGTAGGGCATGTGTACGTGCTGGATAAACAAGCCATACTTAATCACCTGAATAAGGTCAACAAAGAATATCTTGCCTGCCCTTGTTACGGGCACAGTTTGATTGAGTTGTATGTTAATAAACTTCCGAAGGAAATGGATCCTGTGCTTCACAAAGAATGGCAGTTTAAAGAAGATTATCTTAAGCTCAGCGCCAACAAATCTTTTTTTAATTATGATATCGCGCTGTCGACGATGACGGAAATATGTCCTGTAAATGAAAAAGCGTATTACAAGTTTATGGACCGAATTTTCAGCAGTTGAGAAACATTTTAACTAAACAAATCTTTAATTTTTGACCATGGTGGTGTAGGCGCTGAAAGGGGACATTTCAAATTCAACTTTGAGGAATGGAAACGGCGGTTCTGCACCGATCCAAAAATAGAGACGGGTTTTGCTGGTGGCAACACGGCGGGTGAGAATATCCGTGTGTTTTCGCTTAAATTCTTCCTTGGTCGGGGTAAACTGAAATGAAACTTTGTACGCATCATATGTAGAATCAGCCACATCGACTTTTTCTTTCGCTTCAACATTTGTTCCAACGTTCCAAGGCTCAGACTCCACATCCAGATTGAAATTAAATTTTTGCCCAACCTGTAGTTTATCCCGCCGTAAAAAATAGATCATTGAAAAAAGGTTATGTGTATTTTCCTGCATGGACATTTTTACTTGGGAAGTAAACCGGCCGCCGTCATACACAGCCTGCCGGTTTGGCTGATCATAAGAAATTTCGCCTTGCTGTTCCAGCGTGCGCTGACGAATGGTTTTGTTAAATTTTACCGGAAGCCCGGTTTCCTGGTCAATATAAGTGTGGTAGCGGTTTTCCAGCGTATAAAAAGTTGAGAACAGCGAACTAGTACGCGCAATCGCCAAGAGATGAAGTGTTTTTTTTCCGTCAACGGTGAGGGTTTCAGGAACGGACAGGTAAATATTTACTGCAGGGATGCTTAAATAGGTTAGTTTGTACGCATATTTTTCACCGAGGAATTTTTCCTGAGCAAAAAGCCATACAACGGAGTTTATGAAAAAAAGAAAAAAAAACGATCGTAAAAAATTCAATTAATAATACCTTTACTTGGATTTGCGATAATACGCGCCGCTTCGCCCGCCGGTTTTTTTCATTAAATAGATTTCAGAAATTTCGATACGTTTATCAACGGCCTTGCACATATCATACAATGTCAACGCCGCAACGGTTACAGCCGTCAGCGCTTCCATTTCAACGCCGGTTTTTCCACTGAGTTCACAAACGGCTATAATTTCAATGCTACAGGAACCATTATCAGGAATAAATTTCAATTCAATGTGTGATAGGTTCAGCGGATGACAAAGAGGAATAAGTTCGGAAGTTTTTTTTGCGGCCATTATTCCCGCCAGATTTGCCGTGCTGAGAACGTCCCCCTTTTTATTTTTATTTTCCATTATTTGTGAAAAAGCGACGGCGTTCATAATAACGCGGGCATGGGCAATAGCGGTTCGAAACGTTGCTTTCTTGGAAGTCACGTTGACCATACTCGCTTTGCCTTTTATATCAACGTGTGAAAACCGTTTTTTCGATGTTTTCAAAGTATGCTTTCTATAAATTATTTTTCTACAAGATATTTAAGTTTGTTCTGTAAACGGATACGCGCACGACTGATCCGTGAGCGCACCGTTCCGAGCGGAAGTCTGGTCACTTCGGCGATTTCTTCATAGGACATATTATCAATCTCGCGCATTCGAATTACCAACTGATAATGGTCCGGCAATGTTCGTATTGCTTTTTTGATCAGTTCTTTTTTTACTGCCGAATCGGTCATTTCATCGGAATTGATCCGCGTTTCCACAGCTTCAAATTCCTTATCCCCATTATTTAAACTGGAGATCGGATATAATTGCTGGCGTTTGCGTTTGCGCAATTCGCTTTTGGCCAGATTCCCAGCAACGGTATATATCCACGTTGAAAACTTGGCAATATTTTTATACGATTGCCGGAAACGGTAAATTTTTACAAACGTGTCCTGGACGATATCTTCCGCGTCGGATTTGTCGCCAACAAATGTGTAGACATAATTGATCAATTGTTCTTTGTACCGCGCAACGATTACGTCAAACGCCACAAGGTCGCCTTGCTGAAATTTTTTGATTACGACTTCATCCGCCAGTTTTTGATAACTTTTAAGCGCCCGTTTGACGAGGTGCGGCGTGCGAACGAGTTCACGCAAGTTCTCTTTTTTTATCACGCCCTTGGATTTAGGTTCGTCTGACCTCATGTGGCGTTTCCACGAATAAGCTGGAAAATAAGTTTTTGCATAATCAAATCGTTTTTAACGGAACTGGATTTCAATTGAACATCCGCATCGAGGAGATAAGAAAAACAACTTTGTATTTCGGATGTCGAATAATTCTGCGCCTGCGGCCAATAATCCTTTTGAAAAAAGTTGGGATAAATGCGGTAGTTCGTCATCATGTAATTTTCAATTTCCTTAAATGGGCGTCCGGTTTCGCGTTTATCGCAGATCTGCCAGAGTAGAACAAACTGCCTGTGCAGCATCACGATCATGCCCACAGGCTGCTCGCCGACATAATACATTTGATTAAAAATGGAAATAGCGCGAGCCGCGTCCTTCATGCCGATGGCATTGGATAATTCAAAAATATTGTACTGACGCGAAATGCCGATCACGGACTCGATATCTTCTTCGTTGATCGTATCGCGAACGCCGATGTAGGTACACAATTTCTCAATCTGGTTGTACAGATCACGCATAGAGACATCGCTGCGCGCGGCCATCAACATGGCGGCACGCGGCTCGATTTTTTTTTCCTTTTGCATCACGCCGGCTTCGATCCAGTCCGGTATGTCACGGTCATTGAGTTTCTCGAGTTTAACGCACACGGCTTTCTGTTCAAGTATCTTGAAAGGGTTTTTACGAAAATCCGCTTTCCCGCTTACTGCAACAAAGATGGTGGAATCGTGCGGATTTTTGAAATAGTCTGTCAGCGATTCGACGCTGTTCTTATCAAGTTGCTCAACGTCTTTTAGGATAATTACCTTCTTCTCGGCCATAATGGGGAAGCTCATCGCCGCGTTCAGGATGTCTTCACCGCGGGATTCTTTTCCGTAAAATATATGCAGATTAAAATCGTCCTTTTCGGCATTAAAAATTTTGAAAATGATCGTATCAATCAGATCGTCGGCCAAAAACAATTCGTCGCCGTAGAACAAATAAATAGAACCTATGTCCCCTTTTTTTACATTCTTCAGCACCGTCTGATAGGGAACTCCTTTTTCCTGTCGCGCCATTAGGCTTTTGTCTCCTCGAATATTTTGCGGAGGCGCAGCATGTCTTCCCACGCAGGTTGTTTCCAGTTAGGATTACGCAAAAGCGCCGCCGGATGATAGGTTACTAGCAATGGCGTCCCGTGATAATCATAGGTCTGCCCGCGCATCGCGCCCATGGATAAGGTATTATTCAGAAGGGTATTTGCCGCGGTTGCGCCAAGCGCGCAAATGATCCTGGGTTTGATGTTTTCGATTTGCGCAATAAGATACGGCTCGCACTGAGTGATTTCCTGAGACTGAGGCTTGCGGTTTTCCGGAGGGCGGCACTTGAGTATATTGGCGATGTACACCTCACTGCGCGGCAGACCCAACGAACGAGGCTCTTCGATCATTTTCGTAAGCAGCTGTCCTGCGCGTCCAACGAATGGCAATCCCTGCGCATCTTCGTCTGCGCCGGGCGCTTCGCCGATGAACATGATGACGGCTTTGGTGTTGCCGGAACCGAACACTGTTTGTGTGCGCGTCTTGCACAGTGAACATTTTGTGCAGGAGGAAACGACTTTTTGCAGTTCGTCAAGGCTCGGCAGCGATTCAAGATTATGTATTGCCGGTTCACTAACAATCCCATGTTCTTCTTTTATTTTTTTCTTCACGTCCGCTTTCGGTTGATTTGGAAGAGGTGACTTTCTTTCAATCAATACTTCGCTTCCGTACAGTTCTTTCTGTTGATCTAGAAAGGCCTTCGCTTCAAATAATATGTTCTGCATATTGCTCATTATAAAACTATGCTTAGCATCATAATTCCGTATCTTCGATCGGGAGAATCGGCATCGGTTCGCCGTTATGATCGATGCGGAATTTCAAGTGGTCGAATATTTTATTTTTTTGGATTTCGATGCCGAAGAGTTTTGGTATGAATATATTCGGATCGAACACATCCGGTTTCGGCATTGCAATGATTCGAACGGGTTCATTGGACAAGCCTGCGCGGCTTTTGGCAATCTCGATTGCCGTTTCTAGTCCGCCGAGCACATCAACCAGTCCGTTCCGTTTCCCGTCAACACCCGACCAAACGCGCCCTTGGGCGATTGCATGAATATCGTCATACGACCTTTTTCGCCCGGCTGCAACTTTGGTGACAAATTCTTTATAAAATGACGTGATAAAATATTCCGCTTTGGCTCTTTCCTCCGTTGTCATATTACGATCGGGAAGGCCGAGGCCGATGAACGGCATCCTAAATCCAAAACCCAGGTCGGCGTGTTTTCCAACTTTTACAAAATCAGTGGTCATGCCTAGTTTTTCTTTGAAGCCGTTATTATAAAGCCATCCGCCGATGACGCCGATGGAACCTGTGATGGTTTGCGGTGAGGCGACGATCGTGTCGGCATACATGGAAAGCCAGTACCCGCCCGAGGCGGCAACAAACCCTTGTGAAACGATCACCGG
>JAEUSJ010000088.1:0-3274 GCA_016788215.1 bacterium
GTAGTTGCAGTGGAATGAATTTAAAAGATCCATATCTTCAGGCGAAATTATGAAATCGTAGACATCTGCGTTTTCACGAATTCGCTCCTCCTGCGTTGATTTCGGGATCACGATGAGACCGTGTTGTAGTGCCCATCGGATAAGGACCTGCGCAGAGCTTTTGTTATAACGCTTTGCGACGGCCTCCAATTTCGGATCATTCAGCTTTTTCCCTTTGGTCAGCGGGCTGTACGCTTCCATTCGAATATTATTTGTGTGACAAAATTCCAGTAATTCTTTTTGGTATAAATAGGGGTGAAATTCAACCTGGTTTACAGCAGGCACGGTTTTACTTTTTTGGAGTAATTCATCCATATGACGGATGGTATAATTACTAACGCCGATTGCGCGGCATTTGCCTTCTGCGAGCAACGTTTCCATAGCGCGCCAGCTTTCGTGACGCAATTTTCGAACTGGAAAATGAATTAAGTACAGGTCAACATAGTTTAATCCGAGCCGCTTCAAACTCTCGCTGCAGGCTTTGATTGTTTTATCGTATCCGTGATCGTCATTCCACAGTTTGGTCGTGATAAATATATGTTCGCGCGGAACGGCGCTTTCATTCAATGCAATTGCAACGTCTTTTTCATTAGCGTAAAATTTTGCCGTGTCAATATGGCGATAACCGGCTTTCAGCGCATGCAAAACGGCGTTGCGCGTTTCCCAGCCGGCTCGGGCTTGATATACGCCAAGTCCGATCGCGGGGATCAGTACGCCGTTGTTTAGTTTGATTTTGCTTTCGATGGTCAGTTGCATGATTGTATTCTCGAATGATTTTATCCTAAAATTACATCGGACAACACACCGGTCAAACTAAAAGAAAATTGATTGAAAATCAACCGGATTTGAGGTATTGGATTGGCCTTTATCATAAATTAATCGTTGCTGTAAAATGATAAATGAAGTATATTTATGGAAAATTTGGGGGTATTAAAGGGATAATAAATTATGAGAATATTACATTGTATCATGTTACTAGCGTTGTTATTTCCGGCTTCGGAATCCTTTTCGCAATCTCTGTTTGCCGGAAAATACTCCATGATCATTTTGGACAACAAAGATTCGTCGAAATTTGTTCAATACAAAAAGATCGTGGAGGACAGTGACGGTCATGCCATACACTGTTATCCGCCAACGATCATTCAGGGGTACCTGACCAAAGACGGCGAGAAAACTTTGCGGGCGCAGTCAAAGGTTATCGCGGTAACGGATACATTTTATGATGCAAAAGGCAGTTTCTCCTTCAGGGATAAGATGGTTATCAACGTCTGGAATCAAAGATTTCTAGCGATGATGGCCACGCGCGGCGAAGAAGAAAAAAACGGTGAAAACGATCGCAGTGAAGAGAAGCCGGGCAAGTATGAAACCAGCGAATATATGATGGGCAGTGTTGCAGTGGCGGTCGTGTTCGTGGAGAGCGACGGGACGCTGGAAAAGAAAACGGAACGTTGGGATGAGTATTCCAAAGAGGATATGTTCTATCAGGTTCGCAAAGGGCTTGACTGGTGGGCGGAGCAGGGCGGTTATCGCGCCAGTTTATCCTGGACGTATGAATTTATGGATGTGAAAACGAAGTACGAGCCAATTACCCATTCATATAAAGACGCGGATGCATGGATCAATGACGTAGCAACAAAACTCGGTTACGGAGAAGGCGATTCCTACCGCATTTGCAATGAATTCGCCAATGACCTTCGAAATAAATACAAAACAAACTGGGCTTTTGTGGTGTTTGCGGTTCCCGCCGATAATGACGATGACGGAAATTGGAAAGAATCCGGTTCGGTTGCATGGGCTAATCTGGGCGGCCCTCTTCTTGTGATGAATAACCGCTGCGACGGCTGGGGTCCGGATCAGGCGTGGGAAGTCATGGCGCACGAAACCGGACATATATTTAACGCGTTGGATGAATATGCAGGCGCATCGAATGCCAACGAGCGAAACGGACTATTGGGTGTAATAAATGGAAACGCGCTGGATGGCGGTTTGATCAACGAAGAATGTATCATGAAAGCGCATGGGCTAAGAGCCTGTGATTTCACCAAAGGGCAGATCGGGTGGATCGATGACAATGACGACGGTATTTATATTGTAGATTATTTAAATCTCTCGAAAAATTTTAACCTGAAGATGGTCGCGAGAGAAGCTTTAAATCTAAAAGGGAAAAGCAGATTTAAGATCGACTATATGGATCCGCGTATTGAAAAAAGCAGAAAATTTTATACCGACGATTTTTCGATGAATTCCAGAGGCTGGAAAGAAGATAAGTTTTCTTATGTCCGAAACGGCTCCTACTCATTGAATGGTTCATCGGCATCGCCTATTTGGCTTCCGGACACGTATGGCGATGCAAACATAGCCGTTACGACTAAGTGGGAGAGCGGTTCAATTACCGAAAGTTACGGATTGGACGTGTACTCGATGAATTCAGGCGATTTTTTTAGCATTTATATTAACCATGACGGCGAATATTCAGTGAATCATGTGAAGGCAGGTGAGTCGTATTATCTAAACTGGACAAAATCCCAGCTGATCAAAAGTGAAAGCGCTAATGTATTAAAAGTGAAATGCGTGAAGAACAAAATTTCATTTTATGTGAATGATCAGCTGATCAAGACGTTTGAGGATCCGATCGCGGGTGACAGGTCAATCGGACTTGCAGTAGGATACGACGTGAGAGTCTTGTTCGATGATCTGACAATTACCAAGCCATGACGATAGCGCGATCAAACTTTTTCATGAATCAATTTGAGAGGGAATAAATATGGCAGAGATTCAACGCGATGTGATGGAAATGGATGTACTTTTCGTTGGCGCCGGTCCGGCAAGTCTGGCCGGGGCTTATCATTTAGCAAATTTGATCAAAAAACATAATGATGCAATTGAAAGCGGTACCAAACAAGGACAGAAAATTCAACTGGAAAATGGAATTGGAATACTTGAAAAGGGGAAAAATGTCGGCGATCACATGTTGTCCGGCGCCGTTATGGATCCGTCCGGGATTAAGGAACTCATACCTGATTTTCTAGAAAAAGGATTTCCTTTTGAATGTGAAGTGACTGGAGAATCCGTTTATCTTCTTACGGAAAAAGGAAAATTTAAATTTCCCATGCTTCCGCCCACCTTACAGAATCACGGCAATTACATTTGTTCGCTTAACAAAGTCGCGGCATGGCTGGCGGATCAAATCGGCAAAGAATTCGGCGACTCCGTTAATATTTTTCCGGAGTTTCCC
>JAEUSJ010000088.1:3371-8545 GCA_016788215.1 bacterium
CCGGAAAAGAAATTTTATATGAAGGCAACAAAGTCATCGGTGTTCGCACCGGGGACAAAGGTATCGATCATCACGGAAATTTGAAATCCAATTTTGAGGCCGGTGTAGATATTCATGCGAAAATAACTATTTTGGGAGAAGGCCCGCGCGGGAGTTTGACCAAACAATTAGTACCAAAATTAAAACTCGATTCGGATCGTAATCCGCAGGTCTATGGGACAGGCGTCAAGGAAATATGGGAAATTCCCGTAGGCCGGCTCAAAAAAGGTATGGTTATTCATACAGCAGGCTGGCCGCTTGCATCCGATCACTACGGCGGCAGTTGGATGTATATGATGAGCGATACGACGTGTTCGGTCGGATTTGTCAGCGCGCTGGATTATGCAAATCCTACATTTGATCCGCACGCCGCTTTTACAAAATTTAAGACGCATCCGTATATTGACAAACTGCTTGACGGCGGAAAAATGATCGGTTACGGTGCGAAAACAGTTTCCGAAGGCGGGTATTGGTCAATGCCGAAACTTTACGCTGACGGCGTTATGTTGATCGGAGAATCAGGAGGATTTATAAATATCTCACGGCTGAAAGGAATTCATCTAGCCATCAAGTCGGGTATGCTGGCGGCGGAAACGGCAATTGAGGCTCTTCAGAAACAGGACTATTCCGAAAACACTTTAAGACGATTTGACGAATTGTTCCGCGCGAGTTGGGCCTATCGTGAACTCTGGGGTTCGCGAAACTGGCGGCAAAATTTTACCGGAAGTTTTTATTCCGGAATGATCAAAGCAGGGATGCAAATATATCTGACTAATGGGGGCACCAAAAAACGAACGCTGCTTCATGTGGATTACGAGCACATGAAGAAGAAATCAGAAGCGGGCGCGCCGATTGCAAAAGTGAAAGCGGATGAAAAAATAATTTTTGAGAAATTAACCGATGTATATTATTCAGGAACCAAACACGAAGAAAATCAGCCGTGTCACTTAGTTATTCAGCCGGACGATCTGGCCAATATCTGTAATACGCGCTGTAAAGAGGAATACGGTAACCCGTGCCAGCATTTTTGTCCTGCGCAGGTTTATAATATGATTGTTCCTGAAGAAGGAAAACCCAGTCAACTGCGAGTTGATTTTTCCAACTGTGTTCATTGTAAAACGTGCGATATTGCCGATCCGTATCAGGTCATCAATTGGGTCACGCCGGAAGGCGGCGGCGGACCGATATATAAGAATATGTAAATTGATAATTAGATTTAAACGGAAGAGAAACCATTATATGCAGGCGTCTGAAGACTTCAAGTCGTTCATTTCATTGTTGAAATATCCGGTTTACGGTTTCATTTTGTTTTGGGTATTCGCCATAAATATTTTTTCTCAAGAAATACAAGTGCCGTTTGATCATGAGGGTAAGATAGAATCTATTGACGTCCGATTAAATGCTAAGATTGGTCTTTTCAATGAATATGCCGGTTTCAAGGAAGCACGGCTTTTTGAAGTTGGTGAAAATGAATTTGTTATCGAAATTACGTTTAAACAGGATACGCGTATTTTGAGAAAGAAAATTCCATACACGACCGATGAAGTGCAAAACCTTCGCACGAAAGTGTCTGCGGCTTTGAAAGAGTTACCAGCGGAAACGGTTTTAGATCAGGAAGGCCGAACTAAACTTATTATTACCTCAACCGCAGCCGCGTTATCGTATTATGGATGGGCAATTCCGATCGCGCTTCACATGAACGGCGCGAAGGCGATTGCCAGTACGTACATGTTCACGAGCGCCTTAGGCTTTTACATTCCCTTTGTCGTTACTCGCCATACGCCGGTCACCGAAGCTGCGGGTAATGCCTATTTATATGGAACGACCCGAGGCGCTTTACACGGCTATATTCTGCATTCACTCGTGGTGGGAGACAATTACAGCTATCGTCGTGCTATTGGATTTAGCGTTGCCGGAAGTATTGGTGAGGCTTTTGCATTTTATAAATTTGCGTCATTGCAAAATTTTTCGACCGGTAAGGTAGAACTGTTGGGAGCAGGCGCTGATTTTGGTTTTGGGGTTGGTTTCGCAACACCATTTTTATTCAATTATGAAAACAGTAACCGACTGTTTGCCTGGTCTATGTTGGCGGGAACAGGCGCCGGGTTTGCAGCGACAAATTATCTGTCAAAAAGTCAACACTATACACAGGGTGATGCATTTGTATTTCGCGGGGCAGGGACTATGGGTGCTTATTCAGCGATATCTGCCGTGAACCTTGCGCAGAGCGACAACGAGAAAGTATATGCAGGTGCTTTTATCGCCGGTTCCTTAAGCGGGCTGTTTTTGGGAGACCATTTAGTTCGGGAAAAGGATTTTACTCCTGCACAAGGCACGTTTATTGAACTTGGCCAGCTCGCAGGATGGTTTACAGGTTTAGGAATTGCTTATTTAATTCAGAATCCTAATTCCTCGTCCGATGACCGTCTTTTTTCAACTATGAGCGCGGTTGGTGGAATAGCGGGTTACACATTAATGTACCGAACATTTGCGGACAAGGCACTAGAAAAAGCGGCCAAAGTTTCATGGAATTTTCATATCATGCCGCAAAATCTGCTCATGAGCAAATTGAATAAGTCGTTTAGTAAATCAATATATTCTATGCCGATAGCAACGTTGGATGTGACGTTTTAGTTCTTATTTAACAAAGGAGCCCTTCCATGTTCCGCTTTTTTCAAAAATATAATCATGTAAGCGTATTCTTTTTACGATTAGGCGTTGCCATAGTTTTTGTCTATCATGGTTACCATAAATTATTCGGATCGGGCGCGCCGCAGAAAATGATCAATTATTTGGCAGGAATCGGAATGCCCTTACCGACGGCCGGCGCTTACCTCGCTGGCGGGATCGAATTCTTCGGCGGTATTATGATCGGCTTGGGCTTGTTGACCCGCCAAGCCAGCCTGCTGGTGATCCTGGTCATGCTCGTGGCTATATTTTTTGTTCAACGCAACGATCCTTACCGTGAAGTGGAGCATGCCGTTCAGATGCTGGTTTTATCGATAGGAACTCTTTACAGCGGCAGCGGAAGTTTTTCATTGGAGAATCTGGTAAAAAAACACGGAGACTGATATGACGTTCAGTGAAGTTAAAAAAATGTGTGAAGACATTCAGTATTACGCGGGTCATAAATTAAAACCCGATGATGAGTATGAATTTAGGAAGTTGTATAATCGCGTTAAGGACGAGGAAGACCTGGATTCCATGTCATTGAAAAAATTACAGGCTATTTACGATAAATATCTAAAAAAGTAGGATACATTTTTTATCGAGCGAATTTTAAGGAGGCTAGAATCATGCTGGTAATAACGACGCCAAATATTGAGGGAAAACGCATCACTAAATATTACGGTTTAGTCAGCGGCGAAGCTATTTTGGGAGCAAATATTTTCAGGGACTTTTTTGCAGGAATCAGGGATATTGTCGGAGGGCGCTCGGCCGCCTATGAAGAAGAATTGCGTAAGGCCAAAGCTATTGCCGTCAAAGAAATGGAAGATCAGGCTCAGGCTATGGGTGCAAATGCCGTCGTTGCCGTGGATATCGACTACGAGACCATCGGTCAAAGTATGTTGATGGTTACGGCCTGCGGTACCGCCGTTCATTTTGAATAAAGGGTAAATATGTTTACAGGACTAATTGAAGATGTAGGGAAAATTACAGCCGTCAAGAAAATCGGCGACGGCGTTCGGTTTTCAATTTCATCAGATAAACTCAACGATCTTGAAATCGATGACAGCATCGCCGTTAACGGATGCTGTCTCACTGCGGTTGCGGTTCAATCCAATGTCTTCGACGTCGAGGCGGTGGAAGAGACTTTAAAGAAAACAACGTTAAGTGGTTTCGGTACGGGAACTGAAGTTAATCTGGAACGCGCCATGCGGTTGTCCGACCGGCTTGGAGGACATCTGGTGCTCGGTCACGTTGATGGCGTTGGCCGCATTCTTTCGATAGAAGAACGTAGTACGAGCTGGTGGGTGACTGTAGAAATTCCGCCCGAACTGGAGCGATATTTGATCCACGTAGGATCCATAGCCATTGACGGAATCAGCCTTACGATTGCGGAGCTCGCAGGAAACAAAGTATCCGTATCGATTATCCCGCACACATGGGCTGTTACGACTTTAGCGCAACGGCACGCCGGCGAATTAGTCAATATTGAAGTGGACATGATAGGAAAATATGTTGACAAACTATTGTCACGTAAAGCAGAGGCCGACGCGCCTTCACGTATTACGGAGGAGTTTCTAAAAGAAAAAGGATTCATGCATGTATAAATTCAACTCCATCGATGAGGCGATCGACGATTACAAAGCAGGCAAGATTTTAATTGTCGTCGATGATGAAGATCGTGAAAATGAGGGTGATTTTATTCTCGCCGCCGAGCGCGTTACTCCGGAGTCAATTAACTTCATGGCCAAACACGGCCGCGGCTTGATCTGCATGGCTATATCAAAACAGCGTGCACAGGAATTGAATCTCAATATTATGGTAGATAATAATACCGCGCTCCACGCAACGCCGTTCACCGTGACGATTGACGCTAAACGGGGCACATCGACCGGCATTTCAGCTGCGGATCGCGCGTTAACCATCCGCACGGTGATAGACCATCAGACGCAGCCGCATGATCTTGCCAGGCCCGGTCATATTTTTCCCTTGGTGGCACGCGACGGCGGCGTGCTGGAAAGGTCAGGCCATACGGAAGCTACAGTCGATCTCGCGCGCCTTGCAGGGCTTTATCCGGCGGGCGTGTTATGTGAGATCATGGATGAAGACGGATCTATGGCGCGCGTCCCGCGTCTGATCGACATGGCAAAAGAATTCAATCTAAAAATCATCACGATCAAAGACCTTATTCATCAACGTCTGCACAAAGAAAAATTTGTCCGCTCCATTGCAACGGATATTGAATTGCCCTCCATTTACGGAAAATTTAACGTGCGCGTGTACGAAAATATTCTGAACGGCGATCAACACCTTGCAATAACGAAAGGCAACATTCACACGAGCGAACCCATACTTGTTCGTGTCCATGCGCAGTGCTTGATGGGCGACGTATTCGGGTCGGCCTATTATTCACAGTCATCGCACATTGCAAATTGTCTGGACATGATAGAGAAAGAAGGGCGGGGAAT
>JAEUSJ010000088.1:8644-12870 GCA_016788215.1 bacterium
CCTACTATATCTGCAGGGGGATGACGGGCGCGGCCTTGGATTATTTCCATTTGAAGAGGAACCGGCGCTGGATAGTCATCACACGCACGATACGAATAAAGACTGGCGAACTTTGGGCGTAGGGTCGCAAATTCTCGTCGATCTTGGGATCAAGAAAATTCGTTTACTGACAAACAATGACAAAAAATACGTCGGATTGGACGGGTACGGTCTGGAAATCGTGGAGTCAGTGCCGATCGTTATAAATTTTGAAAAAAGCACTTAACAATTAACCCACCAGATTGAAATAAAACTTCCTTCAACACATTTCCTTTCAGGCCGATAAAACAAAACCTTTTTAAGGGCTTCTCGTATTAGGGTGAATATTATTTGTAAGGATAGCGGCAATGTTTTGGGTGGTGTTCTTTTCGATTGGGATAGCGCAGGGATTGTTTCTTATCACGGTCATCTTGTATAAGAGTTCAAGGAATCATCTTGCCTCGCGCTTGATCAGCATCATAGTTTTTTTGATGGTACTTTCCCACTTGGGGTATCTCGTCATTAGAACGGACTTGGTACGATTTATTCCGCAGGTCTATGGTATTGCGTGGGGGACGTTGTTGCTCTTTGGGCCTTTGCTATATTTCTATTCAAAATCAATTTTGGACGAATATTTTGAATGGAAAATAAAACACTGGCTGCATTTTATTCCGTATGCGATGCAATTGGCCTTTATTATTCCCAATTACTTTGACAAAAAAGAGATGTGGGTTCAGTTTATTGACCTGTTTCTTTCCGGAAATGCGCCCATTAGTCTTTACACAAAGGTTACTTTTGGAGTTCAAAGTGCTCATTTATTAATTTATCTATTTATTACGTTTAGGTGGATACAGGCCGCCAAGAGTACTTATCAAAGTATTCGCTATTTGGTACCTGTCCTATCGCGTATTAATTGGCTCCGCGCGCTGACGTATTGTATGGGTGCTATATCTATTACTGTTTTCTTACTTTACGGTTATATTCTCATCGCAGGGAAATTTAATCCTGTGACCAACTATTTCTACACACTGATCACGTCAGGGGTTATTTACTTTATGGCCTATTCTTTTGTTTTTAATCCAGAGATTATAAGCCCTGATTTCGTACAAAAATACCGTACGTACATGCTTTTCGACGGCAGTGATGGTGAAAAATATCTGCAAAAAATACGTGTACTTATGGAAATGGAAAAGATATATACAAATCCGGAATTGAAATTATCGTCATTAGCTAATGAACTCAACCTGCCACAACACCAAGTCTCAAAATTGATCAATGATAAATATGGCAAGTCATTTACAGATCTTATCAACGAATATCGAGTCAATGAATTCATTGAACGAATAAGCCTACCTAAGTACCGGTCACATTCAGTTTATGGTATCGCCCTGGATGCCGGGTTCAACAGTAAATCATCCTTTAACTCCGCCTTTAAGAAAATCACCGGTAAAACCCCTTCCGAATTCAAAAAACAAGCATAATTTGTCGTTTTAAGTGTCCTATCCTATAAATCAGGACGAGCTTGGCGCAAATAATGCTTATCTTAAGGCCATAACTTAATAGAAGTCTACTACCTAATAAGGAAGGTATTCATGCGAGTTCATTTAGCGTTAATTGTATTTCTTGCGTTTTCGGTTACCAACAGGGGTCTTGCGCAACTTAAGCCAGAACAGGATACAACAATTAATAATCTTGTACATGTAACCGGATATAAAACCTGTAAATTAGGAGAATTGGGCAATGTAAAGAAACATGGAAACGGCAAACGAAGTCTGATTCTCATTCCCGGGTTAGGGTTTGATGCTTCTGTTTTTGACGATTTTATGGATGCAAATCA
Organism: bacterium; assembly: GCA_016788215.1. Classification (GTDB taxonomy): domain Bacteria; phylum CLD3; class CLD3; order SB21; family SB21; genus SB21. The sequence goes on from JAEUSJ010000088.1 coordinate 10,500, forward strand.
GGAGAGCTTTACAATGTATGCCATTACTATTGCAGGCTTCGGAAAAACAAGTGCGCCACCCATGCCGAAAGAGGGAACAAGTTATGGAGAGCAAACATGGAATAAAGGAACTATTCAGGGCATGGTAGAACTTATTGATAAGGAGAAATTGCAAAAGCCGATTATCGTTGGCCATTTTGTTCAGGGCACGCAGCTCGCGCTTCGACTGGCAATAGATTATCCGGAAAAAGTCGGAGGTATTATTATTTTAGGAGGACCTGCTAAATTCATAGCGGCTATGGGAGGTCGTGTCAGGGATTTTCCGCTCGATACGATGATACTTTTTACGGATAAATACACAGGCCCGAAATGGTTTAAACATATGAAAAAGGAATTCTTTGACGATAACAATTTTCGGCCGGAGATCTATTCGCTCGATAGTTTAGTCGGCTATAAACTTTGGAGACAATCCGCCGATGTACCCCTTCCTGTCATGGTGCGGTATTCAAGCGAATATTTTGCCTGCGATATAAAAGCGGAGATAGAGAAGATCAAATGCCCGGTATTGGTATTACGTGCGACGTTCAGTGAAAAGATTGTCCGGGATCCCATAAATAACTATGTCAAACCGCAGTACCTTGATTCATGGGACGATGTATCTTTCAGAAATCCGATGTTTCAAGTTAAAGATATACGTGACTCAGGGACCTTTATTTGGAAAGATAAGCCTGAACTGACATACAAAGAAGTAGAAAACTTTTGCAACAATAATTAACTAATATGCTTATCGGGTTTGGCTCCTAAATAAGAAAAACCTTCAGCCTGAGACCTTATGTTAAATAGAAAACCACGCTGATCTTTCTTAAGTTGGTAGTAAGCAACTACAACCAAACAACAAGAAAGGGTGTGGTACATACCCAGCGAAGCCGAAGACTGAATTTACTATAACTTTGTCATGGTTCGACAAGCTTGTCCTGAGCCCTGCCGAAGGGCTCGCCATGACGGATGTGGTAAACCCGATAGGCACTTTAACTAATATGGATCGATCAGATCAAAAAAAGATGCGTAATAGCATTGGGCGGTTGAATCAAAAACGAAAAAAAGTTCGCATCGATTTACTGAACATCATTATCGGAAAACAAATTGATCTTGTCGAATTTAAGAGCAAATGAACAAGGAGTTTTATGACATTATCTGAACCTCTGATTGCTGAGTTGAATCACGAAGCGAACTCAACAAAAAAAATGCTCGAGAGATTGCCGAAGGACTCATTGATGTGGCGACCGCATGAGAGATCACGAAGTGTGGGTGAAATAGCCTCTCATATCGCAAATATTCCAAGTCTTTTTATTGCCAGCGTTAAGCCGGATGAATATAATCGAGAGAGTTTCGTTCCAGCCACAAAAGATAACGTTTTGGAGATAATAAGTGCCTTTGATAAGAACGTTCTGGCGGCCATTGAGACTTTGAGAGACTTATCTGATGAACAATTATTACGGCCATGGCGATACAGGTACGGCGAGCAAATTATATTCGAAATGCCGAAATTGGCTGTCATTCGCGCCATGGGAATTAATCACCTGATACACCACAGGGGCCAGTTGTCCGTATATTTGCGATTACTTAATGTTCCTCTTCCTCCAATATACGGACAGACGGCGGATGAATGAAGAGACTATCTGAAATTAGATAAGTTATCTGGATTTTGAATATTGGGTGAGCAAAAAAGATAATACAACTCAGTGCACGTTTATAGTAAACAATATATTGCAAAAGTTTACGAGTAGGATTTTATCGGCACCCTTCTTGCCTATATGCACGTGACGTTTTTTCCTGAATCAATCATTAAAGGAGACATTTAGATGAGAAATTTTCTATCAACTATTATTATCTTTGTTGTTGTTCTGGGTTGCAAAGAAGTAGCCAATGAAAATGAATATCTTAACAAAAATGTGACCGATGAGTCCGGAATTGAAGGAGCATACGATTACAAATTATTCGACAAAAATGGAAACCAGGCCGGTGAGGGTGTATTTATTCTTATTCCCGATGGAGATTTATATACGGGAACATGGGAGAGCTCCACAGGAGACTCAGGAAATGTCTTTTGTACGGTAGAAGAAGGTTTCGCCTACATCCATCTTAATATTCCAGGCCTTTTGCCACAAGAATATCTCTTAAAGGGTTCTCAAGAAAGCAAGAGCATTAAAGGTCAATGGAGTATTAACGTCGAAGTTTTTCCAATGGAGCCTGATTTTCATGGAACTTTTGAGGCCTTCCAGGTTGTGAAGTAGTTGTCGGTTATTTGTTAGCGAGAATTGCCTCTTCTCTCTCCCCAGATACGTGGTGGAGGTGCTAGGTCTTTCACTGCACCTCTGCCATGTATCAATTT
>JAEUSJ010000089.1:0-6377 GCA_016788215.1 bacterium
CTGGTGTTCCGCGTCATGGGAAAGATCTTTTTATTGGTAGGCATTGACCCGGCAGAATTTATTAATCTCAAGGCCGATCCGGAAAAAGCGATCGAATGGCGCGAGTTATATGATGGAGTCAGGCCGGGCTATCACATGAACAAGAAACACTGGAACAGCGTATACCTCGACGGATCCGTTCCGGATAAAGAGATTTTGTCCATGATAGATCATTCGTATGAATTGATAGTTCAAAGTTTGAAAAAAGCAGAAAAGGAAAAGCTAAATAGTTTGAAGTTTAATAGGCAAAGTAATCAAAAAAATTCGCGCAATAATTGAGGTGCTTGCGGTTGAGTTACTTTTTCTTAATTCCCGAATTTAACTCAACAATGGTCTTCCAGTTAATTATTCCGTCAACACAGTATTTTTGAAAAAACTCATTAGTAAATTTGTTAAGAACTTGGGCATATGCTGCTTCGAACTCCTCATTTCTTTCTTGTGCCCGATGACCGAGTGGCTCAACAATGTCGAGGTATAAGCTGTTGATGCCTGAGATGAGATGCCAGAATTGCTCACCGCAGAATTTGAAATAGTCGCCCTGGTTGGGATTTGATTGTGTACCGTAACAACAGCCATTGACCGCTATAATATGCCGCTGAGGGGCGTTTGTCTGCAAAGTTCTCTTTGCCTTCGTGAAAGAATCTTTCATCTTCTTAATTTGACTCGAATTCCCCCAGTTTGGTCCGGACTTGATTGAAACTATATGAAGAATGCCATCTTTCTCGAATTCCAAATCAATTCCTTCGGCGGAACTCTTCCTTCCATCATAAACTCTGCTGGCAACAAATATTGCAAGACTTTCGAGAAAAGTGCCGAAGATTGCCTCTTCCTGTGATGAAAGGTGGGCATCCACAATTGTTTCGACACATTCTTGGGCGGTTAGAACGTTCTTGGCTTTGTATAGATATGGGTTCTTGCGTTTTAGAACATCGTCGATAGTTAGCTGGGCAAGAGAATTGAGTCTTGCATCATGAAAGTTCTTGATGTTTCGCTCAACGAAATCAACTACATCATTTATGTTTAGCGGTTGGGGCATAAACTCCAGCTTGTTCTAGCAATAGAAGATTTTGGTTTTCAATTCCAGTTTTGAGTAAATAGTAATAGTCGGGAACGATTTCAATTCCTATAGACTTGCGGCACATTTTATGCGCCACTGTAATGGTAGTGCCCGAGCCCATAAATGGGTCTAGTACTGTGTCACCTTCCTTAGTGAATAACTTAATGAACCATTCTGGCAGTGCCTCAGGAAAGGCGGCGCTGTGATTTTTGTTTGAACATTCAGTGGCCAAATGTACAACATTGGTGGGGTACGCTTTCGTGCGTTCAAGCCAGTTCGAGATGTTCTTGCCAAAGCCGCTTCCGACACGTGAGTCGTCGCGCCTTTTGTCCGTTTCACTTAATTTTTTCAACCTGGATTTGGCCCATTCTCCCATTGGAACCATGACCTCCTCCTGATACATGTTGAATTTCTTGCTTTTATTAAACTGAATCAGCCTTTCCCATGAATCACGAAATCGATTTGGCCATTTGCCGGGATAGCAATTTTTCTTGTGCCAAATAAACTCCTCAGTCCAAAGCCAACCAAGTTTTCTCATTTGAAGTATTAATTCCAAGACATAAGTGTGGCGCTCACCGTTTGACACTTTTTCTTTAATGTTAAGAACAAAAGTACCAGTCGGTTTTAGAGTCCGAAGGAGTTCAGAAGCAATAGGTGTAAACCAATCAACGTATTTGTCGGGGTGTATTCCACCATAGGTGTCCTTACGATTATCGGCATATGGAGGAGACGTGAAAATAAGGTCAACAGAATCAGATGGTATCTTTTTCAATTCAGTTTTGCAGTCACCGAGCAAAAGCTTTGTTGAAGTTTTCATGTATTCAATAGTTTGGTTATTTATCGCGTGCGGCTTGAATCAATATATGTAAGTTTGACAAAAACAACAAATTTTCAATTCCCACAGGATCATGGCAACAAAAAAAGTTTTTACTGTCAGCCACATAGCTGTTAAATACAATCATTTCAGACGTCTCGCGATCTCCGCGCCAAATTCTATCGTTCCGCTGGTGGAATTCTTATTCAGATCCGGCGTAACAAATTTTCCTTCTTTGATTATTTCCCGCACCGCCTTATCTACGCGTACCGCCGCTTCATGTTCGCCGAGATACTCCAGCATCATCACGCCGCCCATGATCACCGCGGTGGGATTGGCAATATTCTTTCCCGCGATATCCGGAGCGCTGCCGTGCACCGCTTCAAAGATAGCGGCCGTTTTGCCGATATTGGCGCCGGGAGTTAATCCCAGTCCGCCGACCAGTCCGGCAGCCAAGTCCGACAAAATATCGCCGAAGAGGTTCGTAGTCACCATGACGTCAAATACCGTCGGATCCATGACCATCTGCATTGCGCAGGCGTCGATGATCTTGTCCTGAAATTCTATTTCAGGATATTCCTTGGCTATTTCGTGGGCAACTTCCAAAAATAAACCGGATGTACATTTCAAAATATTGGCTTTGTGAACCACGGTAACGCGTTTGCGTTTATTATTCCGGGCATATTCGAATGCATACCGTATCGATTTTTCCGCTCCCGAGCGTGTGATTATGGCGGTGCTTTCCGCGGCGATATTGACACCATCTGCTTTTATGAAATGCTCAATGCCGGAATATAGCCCCTCCGTATTTTCACGAACTATCATGATATTGACATTTTTGTATCGTAAGTCCAGCCCTTCAAACGACGTTGCAGGGCGAACGTTGGCATACAACTCAAATTCCTGTCTTAACGCAACATTCACGCTGCGATAGCCGATGCCCACCGGGGTAGTCAATGGGCCTTTAAATGCGAGGCGGGACTTGCGGATGGATTCCAAAGTTTCGAACGGGATCGGCGTGTCAAATTTTTCAACCGCCGCCATACCGGCTAGCCGTTCCTCCCATTCAAATTTTACTCCCGTCGCGTCCAGTACCTTGACAGCGGCCTCCATGATGGAAGGGCCTATTCCGTCGCCCGGGATTAGTGTGACTGGGTACATGGTTGAGTTCTCCTATGATATTAATTTTTCAAATTTCCAAAATACAAATTTTAGATCTAAGCAAATTGCCAAAGCGGTACGACTCGCTATTTTGAGGAGTTTAGTATCGCTTCGGCGTCCTTCAATTGCTCGATCGTATTAATTCCTGAAATCTCACGATAATCTTCCGTGACGTAAGCGCATACTTTCTTTTTTCCATGAATTAATACGTTCAAGGCGTCGGGCAAATAATATTCATTCTGCACGTTATTCGAATTGATTTTTTTCAGCGCAGCAAATAGATCACGCGACTGAAACAAGTAGATACCGGAATTTATTTCTGTAATTTGTTTTTCAACATCGGATGCGTCCTTATGCTCCACGATCTTTTGAACCGATTGATCGGCATTTCGAATTACTCGCCCATACCCGGTCGGATCAGGCATGCGAGTCGTCAGAACCGTTGCGTCCGCATGTTGTTCTATATGCAGGGCGATCATTTTTTTCATCGTGTCGAAGGTCAGAACCGGGACGTCGCCGGATAAGACCAGAACGGAGCCGTCATAATTTTTCAAGAGCCCTTCCGTCTGCATAACCGCGTGGCCTGTTCCCAACTGCGGCTCCTGTATTACAAATTCAATTTTTTCGTTCTTCAGCGTTTCCTTTACGTTTTCTTTCTGGTGTCCGATAATGGCGATGACACGATCGGAGCCAAGGTCTCTCGCCAGCTGAATTACATAATGAATCATCGGCTGACCGTTAAGCGGATGGAGGACTTTGGCCAACTCGGATTTCATGCGGGTACCTTTTCCCGCCGCCATGATCACGGTAACAAAATTCATCAGGGTTTCCATGTAATGAAGTATTGAAAAGTTCCTCCCGCATCAACCGAATAATTTGACCGTACAACAAAATCCTTAATGGCTTTTGTTTCCAGAACCTGTTGAAAATAACCGACGGTAATGTATTGCAGTTCGGGAATCAGATAATTTATGATGACGTTCACTTGGGCATCGCCGGGCGTGTTTTTTATATTTACAATTTCCCCTTCCGAGTAGTAGGTTCCCCAACCCTTGGAAATAAGGCTGATCGTGCGTTCAACGGAGCCCCATCCCAAAACATAGGCCATAAGTCCTTTCAGATGGGATTGGGCTGTAAATTTTCCGCTGTCGATGCAAACCTGTTCCGTGGTTAAATTTTTTTCTTTTTTCGCCTGCACGATCATGGCTTTTATCAAAGAGTTATATATGCTGCAGTCATACCAGGTTGCGCTGGAGATCATGCGTAACATATGATCCGGTGTAGCAAAATATTCTTCCATAGAATAATTGCCTTTGATCATTTTTTGCAGTTCAGTTGAAGGCAATTGTTTCAGCATTTCCATCCAGTTTAGTTTCAGATGCTGGATGAACTGCAATCTCGCGATCAATAGAGATCCTTTGATCGACTTTTTTGGTTTTTCTCCGAATAACATACGACCCGATCTTTATTTAGAGAATGATATTATCGATGAGGCGCGTTTTCCCAAAATACACGGCAAGCGCGATCAGCGATTTGTTGAAAACCTCAGCAGTTTCTTGTAATGTCTCCGTATTCACAACGGTTATATAATCAACTTTTGCCAACGGATTTTGTTGAATATATTCATGCATAGCCTTAAGGATAACCGCACTTCTTTTTTCACCGGCGTTAATCATTTTCTCAGCCCTCTCCAGCGACTGCGACAGACACACCGCTTGAGTCCGTTCGTCCGAACTGAGGTATCTGTTTCTTGAACTCATAGCCAACCCGTCATTCTCACGAATGATCGGCGCCATGATAATTTTCGTTTCCATCATTAAATCCTGCACCATGCGGCGAATGATAAAACATTGTTGAGCGTCTTTTTGTCCGAATACGGTGACTTGCGGGCTTACAATATTCAGCAATTTTGCAACCACCGTCGTCACACCGCGAAAATGGGTTGGCCTGGTCAAACCGCACATGACCGAACTTAAATCCGCAACTTCAACAAAAGTTTTAGCATTAGCAGGATACATATCTTCCGAGGACGGGTGAAAAATCACATCCACGCCGGCATCTTCAGCTAATTTCTTATCCAGCTCCCACTGGCGGGGATATTTGTCAAAATCCTCGTTAGGCGCAAATTGCAGAGGATTCACAAAAACGCTCATGACGACCGTGTCGCATTTCCCCTGCGAACGCGCTACCTCTATCAGGCTCAGATGCCCACGGTGCAGACAGCCCATGGTTGGAACGAAACCGATACGTTTTTTTTGAAGTTTTGCGGTTTGAGACCATGCATTCATTTCTTTGGGCGATGTGATGACCATCATAGTAGAACCGTTCTTTATTCCGTTATTTCGCCCGCGAGGGATAACGTGAAATTATTTTTTACTTTTGGTGTATTTCCTTCAAATTGTCCCAGAAGATACATTGCTTTGGTAATCGCAGCTTCCGTTGTCATATCTCCGCAGGTTAGGGCGCCCGCATCAAGCGCTTGCTTCCCGCAGTCGTATAACTGCAGATCCACGGAACCGTTCATCGACTGGCTGGTTATCGCGACCAATTTTCCGGATTGCGACATTTTCTTAATAAACGGTATTACCGAATGTTCCAGAACGGGAACATTCCCCGCACCAAAGGCTTCCAGAATGATCACTTTTACATTGCTTTGGAACAAGCTTTCTAAAAGTTCCGGGTCCAAACTCGGAAAAAGACGCAGGCATAATACGTCGTTATTAAATGTTTTGTCGAGCCTAAACATGCCGGTTGGCATACGATGATTATCCTTGATTTCGATATGGAGCCCCACTTGCGCCAGGAGAGGAAAATTGGGCGATGCAAATGCATCAAAATCATCAATGCTGATTTTTTTTGCCCGGTTTCCCCGAAAAAGTTTGTAATCAAAAAATATACACACTTCCGGAATGTCGTGTGTAGCGAGTTCGATCGCATTGATCAGATTGCTTTTTGCATCCGTTCGGATCGCGCTGAGAGGCCGCTGGGAACCCGTCAGGATCACGGGTTTCGGAAGATTATTCAGCATAAAAGAAAGCGCGCTGGCGGTATAACTCATGGTGTCCGTACCGTGGATGACCACAAAACCGTCGAAACGATCCATGTTGTCAGCGAGCAGTGTTCCGAGGTCTTCCCAATGTTTGGTTGAGATATTGGAACTGTCGACGGTGAACTGACTCTGAAAATCAATTTCGGCAATATCTCTGACGCCGGGAACATATTGGAACACCTCGTCGATGAATTGTGTAGAGGCTACCGTTTCGCCTTTGCCCGGCGACATACCCATGGTTCCGCCGGTATGGATCA
>JAEUSJ010000089.1:6476-9882 GCA_016788215.1 bacterium
GTAATATTTTTTTCATAGAGTTGGTTTTCAATAAGTCGGGCAATTTACGTTAAAAGAAATACTAGTTCAAGTAATTCTATGTGAAAGATGAAACGCGGAGTTTTTGGTAAAGTTGTTTTTATCAAAAAGAATTATCAAATTGCGTATGCAATACAGCAGATCCAACCTAACTTCAAAGGATGTGTTATGAAAGAAATATTCTTTGCAGTCCTTTTCTTAATGTGCGGTAACCGGAGTCACTCGTGCCCGTTGATTCATGATGGCGGCGATGGAGGTGCGGCCGGAAGGGCTGGCCAGGGTGGGTTTTTCAGTCCGGCTGCAGTATTGAAGAAATCGACGTTTGCTGTTGGATTTGAACCGCAATATTTTTTTGACGCTGATTATGAATACGGTTTTTTCGGGCATTTACGTTACGGAATTCTGCCGCGCTTGGAATTGAATTCAATGATTGGCGTATATAATGCGAAGCTGTATACCGGTTTCGGAGGAAGTTATCAGGCGGTGTATGCCCGTGAAGGAATACCCGGCTTAACTTTCAGAGCTAACTATTTTTTCAATGATGACGAAATGTTTGGATGTGAAAACGGCTGTGGGATTGATGCGGATATGATACTTGGGCAAAGCACTGGCGGCACATCTTGGTATGGCGGTTTAAATATAATCCTGCGAAAGACGTATATTCGGAAATACGATCCAAATCCCGCAAGAACGGACGCACAATATGAATATAATCTAATCGGAGGAGTTCACTATTTGATGATCGAATGGGTAGGTCTAAGTGCAGAATTCGGAGTCAATGTGAATGATAAAAAAACGAGTCGCTTTAGTGCAGGGACGACATTTTATTTTGGAAAATAGGGTTTTGGCCGAAGAAGACTTTGGTCTAACTCCGGAGGCAGTCCTTGGGGAAATCGTGCATAGATTGAGAGTTCATCCCACCTTTTGTCCGGGAAAACCAACTCAGATGAACGGGCGTGTGAAGCCGCTGCAAGGCTTCCTCCCAAAATCCATATTGGGGCAGACAATAAGAGTACAAAACCATGACTGATAGTTGAAACGGTTCCGGCAATAGTCCATAATCCTAACTTTCCAGATTCCGGATCGTAACACCTCAAATTGGCGTGAAGAACCGCCTGCGTTGGAATTTCGATTAATTCGGAATGAGCCTCGCGTTTCTCATCCAACGACTTTGCGGGTGTGTCAAAAGGCGTTTGCTTTTCAACAAGTTTACGGTTTTGTGCAAAAACAAAAATTCTATCCTTTTCAACTGCGATCAATTCTCCGTCGGCACGTAGGGATGCCGTACCGTCCTTATATTCCACACTGACCCAGCCGCCGAATAGATCCGTTGCGCAATGTTCCGATGTTGGCAACCATCCCCCAGGCGCAGTCGTCGTCGCGCAACTGAAGTGGAGCGTGGAAATCAAAAGAATGATTTTTACTCTATGGCCGAACATATTTGCTGTTCCAGAATTGTTTTTCCATTTGGGCTTCCATTTTTTTAAAAACGGGAGCAAGTTCTTTTAATGATCCTTTTGGATCAAAAAACATCATTGCCGCTTTATTCGGATCTTCTTCTTTGATCCATTCTTCACGAATCCACTCAAGATAATAACCCCGACTTTTCATGAAAAGTTCATATTTGTCCGCACGGTCGGGCAAACGGTAACTAAGTCTGTAGCTATCGCCAGGATACGTTATCAAGGTTCTTGCAGAATCGATCAGGGCATCTTTTGCCTCAGCATTTTCTTCTTCGTCGCGAATAACTAAATACGGATCTAACTGTATTGGATTGACCTTCTTTTGAATTGGTACCAATGCGATATGGTCTAAGCGCCACAGGCCTTTGTTAAGTCGAATCTGAATTTTCCGTGAAGAATGAAAGGACGCAGGCATGGGCAACATACGCACGTCAGTTGCCAAAGGTCCAGTTTCACTAAACGAAGCTGCAAGCGTCCATTCTGAAGATTCATTCATAACATAAAACTCAATGTCGCCAAGTACCTTACCGACCGACTTGGCATTATCGATAATAGAAAGCGGCTGGCGTTCTAGCAAGGCAAGCCAATCACCGGCAGATGAGCCCATATACGCAAGAGTTTGATAGAATAGGAAAGTTGTCAGCAAAGTTTGCCTGGATGCAATAACCAATCCCAAATCGCCATCGGGCACATCATCGAATTTAAGTTCAATGATTTCTTTGGATGCAAGATTGCTGGAGTCGGCGAGGCTGAATCTTTCGACTCCGTCAAAATATCGAATTGATTCCAGACAATCGCCCTCGCTTGACATGGCTGAGCTAGGAGAAATAAACATTCCGCAGCTATAAAATTCATTGGCAGGTGTTACAAAAACACGTGTGTTTTCAGTTCGAGGCACGGCAAGTAATTTGGCAAAACGAATTACGTGTGTTTCCAATGCTTCATTTTTGACGGTAACGTGCACATCGGATTCAGTTGACGTAGCTCGGTATAATGCGTCAATATCCGTAGCCTCAAGCGCCGGTGCGATGCTAGCAGAAAAACCTTCTGCCTGAAGTATGGGTTCTTTTCCATCGGTAATATAAAATGTCGGACATGATCCAAAACACGCTTTCGGATTAGCAATGCATAAAGTCGTTACGACGACAGAAACCCCCGTTAATATTGTTAATCCGCCGACTGCCTGGGATGGCTCCAATATATTAGTTTCAAAAATTACAACTGAATCTGAGGAAATAGTAAAAGTTCCGGTTGCAACCGGAATACGATTTATATCAAAGAGTTGTCCCTTTCCGGTAAGAATTTTTTTATCCGTAACAGTCCACTCGGATAATATGTAAGCCCGTCCATTTCGCAAGTGAATTTTTAAGAATGGTGAGCGATTGTCTAGGGTCGTTTTGGCGCCCGGATTGATGATTTCGCGGGTATTTTTTTTAGGTCCGCCACAACCGTTGGCAACCATAAGAATAATCAGAAGCGAAAAAACAAAACAACATAGCCTCGTTAGTAGGGATGGAATCGACATAAATTATTTTTTTTTTTAGAAGGAAGGAAGACTACATAGGCTAAAAGTAAGGCACAGGTTTCTGATAAGCAACTTATTTGTAAAAAAAATCCCTCCGTTTTGCGGAGGGATTCAGTAGAACAAAAATTTCAATTCAGGCTAATGATTGTCATCCTCGTCTTGATCGTCATCGTCGTCATTTTCTTCGCCGTCATGATCGTTATCTTTCATTGCCTTCTTGAAAGATTTCTTGATGTTATCGTCAATATCGCTTCGATTAGATTCATTCATCGGATCCAGATAGAGTCCGTCTTTCATGAACCAGCCCGCCGGAGCAACCAGCATGGTCGCATTCACGTCATTGGTTGAGTCCGTGACGACCAAAGGCGGATTGATCTCCAGTTCCTGCTCAATATCCTTT
>JAEUSJ010000089.1:9979-12839 GCA_016788215.1 bacterium
TCCGATGATCAATCCGTTTGTTTTGAGAACGTTTGCTTTCAAGAGGGATTTCATAAATACTCCTTTGTTTGTTTGTGAATACCCCTGAGAGAATCTATATCAAAGAGCTTATATCCGAGTTGCGACTATATACCAACTTAGTTATATAGGCTAGGGCGAACTGTGATGAGGGTCACAAAATTAATAAATATTTCATTAAAAAATCTTAATGGCGAAACCCCGTTTATCAAGGTAGGTATTGTACATGAAGAATATCCGAGCGGTCAAATCGACGAGTAAACCATTAAAATATATAAGCTTATATGGTTGTGTTTGTTAATCCCCGCCGCCGCAGCTGCTGCAGGAACTGCACGAACTCCCCGAATCACCGGAATCGGATGAACTGTCGCTGCTATCGGAGAAATCTGAAAAAGCGTTTCGCGTTTCGTCCGATGAATCAGAGCCTTCTTCATTAAGTCCGGCATTTTTGATATCCGAAGCGTACTCGTTATTATCGTAATACACAGCGTCAGACGCCTGCGGCGGTTCAAACGGCTGATCAACGTTCATCGTATTGCTTTCGCCGGCATTGAATCCTTCGTCGCCGACGCTCATGATATTTGCGCCGTTATCGTCAACGAGAGTCGCATTATTCACCTGAATATCATGCGTATGGCACAAGCTCGACCACATCCACGCATAGAAAAAAGCATTACCCCATCCGGGATAACCGTAAAAAACGGGTTCTACCGCCTGTTTTTGCGCCGATGGAATTTCTTTTTTGATCCGTTCTTTCGGGCGAACGATTTTAGCGTTCGATTCAACTTTAATATGGTCGATCCGGATCGCCTTTCGAATCGCGACTTCGAGGGAACTTATAAACTGATCGAATCTTAATTGTTTGGCTTTTACAAAGCTCTGGTATTTCTCGTTAGTATCGAATATGGGTTTGAGTTTTTCTTCCATATCTTTATCGGATTGATGAGGTTTCGATTGAAACTCATTCATCACGCCATTGATCTTGATCTGAATCGGCGGCTCGCCGACTTTGTGAATACGGCGAATAAAAATTTCGATGAGATAACTAAATTCCTTGTCTGAATGCTCGAGAACAAGATCCAAAGTTTTAAAAACCTCCGACTCGATCTCATCCACCTCGTACTTGAATTTATCTAAAGTATCCTTCAAATCGTCCGGTTTTCCTTCTTCGTCGAGGTAAAAATCGATATCATCCTTTGATAAACGAACCATATTGGAAATCCCAAGTGAGCGGCAAACCATATTCAATTGCTGCAAAACCGATAAAGCCGTTAAAGTCTCCACCTCTTCTTTCTCGCTGATATTTCCCGACGATAGTATAAACAAGAGTTTTTTGAACACTTTGGTTGGCGGAATCGGCTGGATCTTGGTCATTTGTGACGGGTCAACGGATAATGATGCGGATAAGAACATAAGTACTCCTTTTGAAATTAATATATCAAACGTAGCAACGGAGAACACTGTTGTGAATAATTATAAAGATGTTGAAGACGCGCACGCGCCGCACGCGGCTTGTGCTTCGGACAGACTGCCCCAAAATTTGTCCGGTGGTTTTCCAAAATGTTCACGGTAATACTTAAGCGTATTCATGAACTGCTTTTTATTTTCCTTGCCCGTTCCGCCGGGATGGTGATGAATATATTTTCCAAAATGGTTTTGACAGAAATCTGTGTACGCTTTGGTGCAAAGGATGAATTCATGCCAGGCGTAGTCAATTGAAAGCGAAGGGGTCAATCGCTGTTCATAATAAGCCGTCAAATTAAGATACTTCAGAACTTCAGCAAATATCTCCGCAACCCGATCATTCTCAATCTTGCATGCTGTTGAAATTCTTGCAGTGAGTATACTGTTCGCATTCAAAACGGATAACGCAAGTTTACCGTGATCAAAATGTTTTGGGTCTAGTGATTCGTTCATTTATCCACCGCATTAAACGATAGTTGGCATTTGGCATACTTTTCCGGTTCAAATATCCACTGGATCGTTCCATAGTATGAATTCATTATAGACTGCAATTGATCGCTCGGCGGCGGCAGAGTTTGTTTGCCGGTATGAACGATGAAAACCAGCTGATGTTTCGAATGATGCGAATCGAGATCGATCTGGATTTCCCCGTTACCCGCTTCTTTCAGATAATTGATGATATAGTTGATTGTTTTGACAAGCGGCTTTGCATTATGGCCTTCGATCGAACATCCGAGATCCAGACACACATGGGAATCAAATTCTTTATTTTGTTTGATCAGGAGAATCAGTTCGCGGAGGTCTATTAGCATAAGGTTTTTTTGATTTTTCTTAATCTGCGTTTTATCCAACGAATGGTATCGTAGGCATTAGCCTGCGGCTACCGATTCAACATCGCCTCAAAAACCTCTTCCAGCCTTCGCACGCCTACTATCTTGGTGGATTTCATTTCTGAAAGGTCTTTCGTATTGCTTTTTGGGATAACCATATTCTCAAACCCAAGTTTGACTGCCTCGCGCATACGGCGTTCTGCAAAACTGACCGCGCGAATTTCCCCGCCGAGCCCGATCTCGCCCATCACGACGGTATACGGATCAACCATCGCGTCACGATAACTTGAAGCAATTGCCAGCGCGACGCCAAGATCGAGCGCGGGCTCGTCCGCTTTCAGGCCGCCTGCAATGTTAAGAAAAACGTCATGCTGGCCGAGCGGAATGCGTGCGCGTTTTTCAAGAACGGCGATGAGTAACTGCAATCTGCGCAGATCAAAACCGGACGTCGTTCTCTGCGGCATTCCGTAACTTGTAGGACTGACCAGCGCCTGAATTTCCACCAACAGTACACGGGAACCTTCCACGACCGGCACGACGACCGAATT
>JAEUSJ010000008.1:0-6225 GCA_016788215.1 bacterium
GCCATTTCAACTATCCGTCGCGAATGATACGTCTGATAGTCTGCGTTTTTCTTTTCTTTTACAAAGTGTAAGGCTTTATTTAACGAAATATGCATTTCTTTGATCGTCTTGTGGTATTCTGAAACGGCAGAAAAATCAACGGACGCCTCATACTCCATGATCAGTTCGTCAAATGTTCCTTTAATGATCCCGCCGATAGCCGCAACAACCTGGAGCTGCGTCGTTCCTTCATAAATATTTGTAATCCGCGCGTCACGATAAAATCGTTCCGCGTCAAACTCATGCATATATCCCACCCCGCCGTGAACCTGCAAGCCGTCATTAGCCACTTCGTTTGCCATTTCCGTGTTATAAGCTTTGCAGAGCGGCGTCAACATGCCGGCAAAAGCTGCATATTTTTTGACTTCATCGCGCAACTCTCTCGGCGATTCACCTTGTTTCTCGAATAATCTTTCAAGCCCGTCTTTGATATCTACCATACGCGTTGTTTCGTACAACAGCGCCCGACCGGCCTCGATCTTAACTTTCATATTGAGCAGCATCTCTGAAACGGGAATCATGTTAATAATTGGTGTTTTGAATTGGACACGAAGTTCAGAATGTTTCTTCGCAGCGCGGTATGCGGCTTCCGCAATTCCCAAGGCCTGCGCCGACACGCCCACGCGGGCCTCATTCATCAGCGCCATAACGTACTTTATCAGTCCCATTCTCCTCTGGCCAATCAGAATGGCGGGCGCATCGTCAAATTGAAGCTCACACGTGGGAGATCCGTGAATACCCATCTTATGTTCGATCCTACGAATGATCATATTTTTGTCTCGTTCATACAGGAACATCGATAACCCGCGTCCGTCGGAGGTTTGCTCTTCGCTACGAGCCAAAACCAAAGAGATTTCACCATTGCCGTTCGTTATAAAATGTTTTACGCCGTTTAATAACCACTGGCCGTTATCGTCCTGTCTTGCTCTTACCATCACAGCCTGCAAATCGCTGCCCGCGTCAGGCTCCGTTAACGCCATAGAGGCTGTCACTTCACCTGAACATAATCGAGGAAGAAATTTGGCTTTTATTTCTTCGTCGGCAAACCGGTTGATCGTTCCGGCAATGTCGTCCTGAAGTCCGTAAATATTCATAAACGATGCGTCCGCTCTGGAAATCATTTCAATCGCAATGGTATAGATCGTGATGGGACAATTTAGGCCGCCGTATTTCCGCGGAATGGTAAAGCCGAATAACTGGGACTCTTTACACACGTCCAATGCTGCCTTAGTCGCCCTGGCATACGTCACGACGCCATCCTTGAAATGAGCGCCTTCGCTGTCCACTTCACCCGCTTTGGGAGCAATCGTGTTGGCGGCAATATCGCCGACAAGTTCCAATACGCTGTCATACGTTTCGACGGCTTCATCCACGGAGGCGGGAGCGATGTCATACGTGTCTTTGTCTGCAAAACCGTCTTCTTTTAATTCGATTACTCTTTTCAAATCCATGTTTTTCATGTGAAAAAGAATATCGGGGTTATCACGATAAAAATTCGGCATATAAATTCTCCTGATTATAGGCGTGATTCTTAGTTGCGCATTTACGTCACCAAAAACAATTTCTGAATACGATTCCGTATCTCTCCCGGTACAGGCCTTTGGCAGCCCAAATTAGATTTTTAAATAATTTAAGTCAACGTTAATATACACTCACTGCATGACGGGATTCTGTCATAAAAATTCTGATTTTCATTGAACCGGAACCATTTCAAATTTCTTGTTTTTTTCGTGGGTTTTCTTATCTTTTGGGAATTCCTTTTGACTCCAATATAGCGCGGTATTTACGCGTATACCCTATTACTTAATTTTCATTTTCTTTCATAACATTCGTAAGAAACAAAAATTGAGTGCTGAAGTCGTATATATTACTCTCCTGATGTTCCTCGCGGCTGCTTTGTATTCCTCTGTGGGTCATGCAGGCGCATCGGGATATCTTGCGATTATGGCGTTATTCAGTTTTGTGCCGGAACAAATGAAACCGACCGCTTTAGCCTTGAATATTTTCGTAGCGTTGATTGGAAGCTATCGGTTTTATAGAGCAGGTTTTTTCTCGTGGAAATTGTTTTACCCGTTTGCCGTTTCATCGATTCCTTTCGCTTTTTTAGGCGGACGGATGGATTTGCATGTGGATACGTACCGCATCGTGGTAGGAATTGTACTGCTCTACGCTGCTTGGCGATTAACGGTTGCAATACGAAACCCGGCAACGATTGCGGAACCTCGTCTGTGGGTCTGCGTAGCGATCGGCGCCGGACTGGGATTCGTGTCAGGTTTAGTCGGCGTAGGGGGTGGAATTTTTCTGACGCCGTTACTGCTGTTGATGAACTGGTCTGAAACGAAAATGGCCAGCGGCGTTTCTGCGGCTTTCATTCTTGTTAATTCTATTTCAGGAATCATAGGCAACTGGAAAAACATCGATCACATCACGCCGACCATTATTCCATTCGCCGCCGCCGTTGTGATCGGCGGGCTCATCGGAACGCATTTAGGTACCAGAAAATTCGACGTTGCGACGTTGCGCAAAGTGCTCGCCATTGTATTGGTCATTGCCTCCATAAAACTCATTTTAACTTAGAGCATGATCGACAACAAAAAATTATCCGCGGACGACCTTATTTCGATTCTGAACCTTCAGCCGCATCCGGAAGGCGGCGCATTTAGAGAAACATACCGATCGCTTATTCCAGCGCAAACACCCGATGAACGCTCCGTCTGCACGGCCATATATTTCCTGATTCGCCAGGGCCAAGCGACATCCTGGCATCGCGTGAGAAGCGATGAGATCTATCATTTTTACTACGGCGCGCCGATTGAACTCGCGCTGATAAGCCCGGATGGAAATTTCTCGAAACATATTCTTTGTACGGACGTTAAAAGCGGCGAGCGTCCGCAGATCGTTGTTCCTGCAGATCACTGGCAGTCCGCGCGCTCACTGGGTGATTTTACTCTCATCGGCTGCACCGTTTCACCCGGCTTTGATTTTTTGGATTTTGAGATGATAGCAATTGAAAAATTAACAAAAATATTTCCGCAGTTGAAACTTGCTTAAACCGGAGGGATCATGACCACACGAGAAGTTTTTATTAACAACAAACACCAATTGCGCGCCGGGTGGAGAGTTGCGGCATACATTATTTCATTTTTTATTCTCACTATTCCGTTCGCTTTTGTCGCTAATTTTACATCTAAAACATTCAAAGAAATGCCGCTGGTTAAAGATGGCCTTGTGACAGCTGAAGCCGCCATTATTGCCGGTTTAACTGCGTTCTTGTTGTTAAGACTCCTTGATAAAAGGCGGTTCGTGTCCATTGGCCTCCTTTTAAACAGGCGCGCTTTTAAGGAATTAGCATGGGGTCTTTTGATCGGGTTTATGATGCTGACTACGGCCGTCGGTCTCATGTGGGTTATGGGCTATGAAGAAATTAGCCTGGCGCCAAATGATATGAACTATTTTCTGTTGGGATTTCTTGGCAACATTTTACTTTACATAGCTGTGGGTTTCAACGAAGAGATTCTTTTTCGCGGATATATTTTTCAGGCTTTCATCGAAGGAACCAACAAGTGGATCCCGCTTATTACTATTTCTCTTCTCTTCGGAGCTGCCCATTTAGGTAATCCAAACGTATCGGTATTCGGAATTGCAAATATCGTTCTTGCCGGCGTATTATTGTCGCTCGCGTATATTCAAACCAAATCGCTTTGGCTACCGATAGGAATTCACATCGCATGGAATTTTACTCAGGGATTTATCTGGGGTTTGCCCGTGAGCGGAACAACTGTCGTCATGCCTCTAACTATCTCGCAGGAAACCGGTCCTGACATGATCACCGGCGGAACTTTCGGGCCGGAAGGCGGCGCAATGTGCACTTTAGTTTGTATTGCGGCATGTGTTTTCGTATGGAAGTTTTTCAAGCCCAGCGAGGAGATGGAAAAGATCGTAGAAGAAGCGGTAATGACGGCGCCTTTTAAACCGACGGAACCTGCGGCTGCGGTGTCTGAGACATCATAAAAACAAATAAAAAAACCCAAACACAACGCCGGGTTTTTCTTTAGTTCGATACAAAAACGCTATAACAATCCGGTTGCAGTTCGATCGTCTTGATGATCGTGTTCGTTGCAACTTCTATAACGCTCAAAAGCCCCGGCCCCCCAGTACCTCCATGATGCGGCGGGACAGCGCCATTTTTATTTCTGTTGGCTACGTAAACATACTTCCCGTCCTTGCTGAATGCCACTCCATTGGGCTGGGATAATCTGTGCTCTTCACCGTCATGCGGATCGATCTGTTTTGTTATATTCGCCAAAAATGCAAAGTCAGTTCCGTTTTTTTGAATCACCGTTACGCTGCTGTCGTTGGAATTGGCAGTATAGATATATTGTCCGTTCGGCGACACATCCAGCTGGATCGGCTTAGAATTCGTATTGGCGCCCACCAGAACGCTGTCGACGAATGTGAACGTGTGTTGAGAGGCGGTTGAATTCCTTTGAAATATACGAACCTGGCCTTTGTTACGGCATGTGATGAAGAGATAATCCTCATAGCCTTTATTTCCGATCGGGCTTAATCCTACGTGATAAGGCTCATACACCGGCGAAGGACCTACATCAGGCGCTATATCAAAAAAGCGTATCAAAGTATCCGCGTGCGCATCGATGAGATAAATCCGATCCGAATAGACCGCCGTCACATATAATAACTCCCCGTCCCGTGAAAGATTGATCCCGTGCGGGCTGATGCCGACCGGAATCGGTTTGATCAGCGTCATATCGGAAGTTTGAATGACCGAGATCGTGCCGTTCTGCCCGGTATTGTTGACCTGGAAATTGGTCGTGACGTAGAGTTTCGAACCGTCATGGGACAACTTGATCAAAGCTATAGGATCGGTGAGGCTGAGCTTATCCAAAAAAGCGCCGTTGGCCGCGTCGTATTTAAAAACATCTCCCGTCGCGATCATAGATACGTAAAAATTTTTTCCGTCAGAACTAACCTCTACACCGTGCGGGCTTTCAATTTCCTGGCGGTCGCCTACTTCAAATACCCGCATTTCCAATAACGATCTTTCATCGATTACCGAAACAACATCTACGCCTTGATTTGTCGTAAATATTTTTTTTGTCGCATTCTCAAAAGGAATCTCGTTATCGCTATTCGGCGCGCCGTCGCCGATCCATGATGTTAACACCGTAACTTGCGATAATGTCAGCGTATCCCGATTATACGGTACATAGTTCGGGGGCATTCTCGGCGAACGTAGACCGGTTACATGTTCGATCAAATGGCTTCGCGTGGCATTAAACGGAACTACGACCGCGCCGTGTGCGGAACCTTTGAACAACCTCGTCCACGACGACAGATCCAGATCGGCCGGCAGGTGTTGGCTATCCAGTATTTTTTCGGCATGCTCATCCGGTAAGTGACAGCCCGCGGTTGCGCAGGATTTGAGAAAGATCGAATCAATCCCGTCTGGATACGGCGCGTCGGCCTGGCCGGATTTTTTATCATCCGAGCAGGAGGCGCAGATTATTGCAAAAAAAAGAAGTAATATATTTTGTTTCACCCGATGCACCTTGTGCCTATAAAGCCTCTACGATAACTGCAACGCCTTGTCCGCCGCCGATACATGCAGACGCCAAACCGTATTTTTTCTTGCGCCGGCGCAGTTCATACAACGTCGTCAGTGTCAAGCGCGTTCCCGATGCAGCAAGCGGATGTCCCAAAGCTATAGCGCCGCCGTTCACGTTGGTCACTTCACGGTTTAAGCCGAGTTCTTTTTCTACCGCGAGATATTGCGGCGCAAACGCTTCGTTCACTTCCACAATATCCATTTGTGACACGCTCATCCCGGCATGCTGCAGTGCTTTACGTGCGGCAGGAACCGGCCCTATACCCATGATGCGAGGTTCTACACCTGCGATCCCCCAGGTCAATAGACGGCCGATAGGTTTCCAGCCTTTTGCTTTCGCTGTTTCCATTGTGGTCACAATAACCGACGCGCCGCCGTCACAAATTCCGCTGGCATTGCCCGCCGTGATCGTACCGTCTTTCTTAAAATACGGCGCCAATGTGCTGAGTTGTTCCATCGTAGTTTCCGGACGAGGGTGTTCATCGGTATCAAATAATTTTACGCCTTTACGGCTTTTGATTTCGATCGGAACGATCTCTTCCTTCAATCGACCGCTCAGA
>JAEUSJ010000008.1:6324-38382 GCA_016788215.1 bacterium
CCGCATTGAGGATCGGTAAGCGCTTCCCAGAGCGAATCCTCGAACTTCACCGGCTGGCCGAGATTAACGCCGAATCGCGTTCCTCTAACCATGAACGGGGCCTGACTCATGCTCTCCGTTCCGCCGGCAAGCACGACCTCGGACTCGCCGATCAAGATCTGACGCGCGCCTTCAATGATCGACTCAAATCCCGATCCGCAAAGCCTATTCAGCGTCAGCGCCGGCGTGGTAACCGGCAGCCCCGATTTTAGCGCAACATGCCGCGCAAGATAAATAGCATCGGCGCTGGTTTGTTCCGCATTGCCGAAAATCACATGGTCGATATCTTCCGGCCTTACGCCCGATCGTTTCATCGCTTCCTGTGCGGCAAAAACGCCTAACTGAGTTGCAGAAAAATCTTTTAGTGTGCCGCCAAATTTTCCAAACGCCGTTCGCGCGCCGTTTACTATAACAATATCTTTTGTCAGTTTCATGATTTCCTCCGTGTATCTATTTGTAAATTGTATTCATTAGCATTTTTGACAGGAAAGATTACTGAAATTCCGATCCTATTTCCACATCTTTTTAAAAAAAAATCCCGTACGTCTTAGAGTACGGGATTGGGTTAATTCAGGACAAAGTTTTCTTGAATTTAATTTCCTTGGTTCTCTTCTTCTGGCGGAATCTCAGGTTCTACAGGTTTTTTATCTTTAGCATCAAGAATGGTGACGTATTCACCGATAATGCTCTTGTAATTTTTCCGCATTTCTTTGATCGGAATAAAATTCTGGCTGCGTTTCTGAATTTCCTGCTCGGAATACAAAATGCCTTCTACTTCTTTTTTACGCCTTTCTGATTGCTCCAGAACCACTTCTTCTTTCACTCTGGACTGTGGCGAAGACGCGCGCGGCATCAAAGGAAAAGTTACTCCGGTGAATATACGCCAGGACGGATAATCGGATTTAGAAATCGTCAGGTCATCAATGCCGAGAAGTTGGTCGTTTCCAACAGTTTTGTCCGTGCCCTTAAGCACCTGATATTCGCCTCCGAGGTGAACTCCCATCCAGTCGAACCACTGATATTTAACCCCCAAGGCGACGTAAGCATAATTTTGACGGCTGTAAGCGGCCTCAGGAGGTTTTTCCAGAAAAAACTGGCCGTACACGTCGCCGGTAATGTACAAATATTTTCCTGCAATGTCGATCGGGTATGAGCCGCCAAAGGCGAAACGCAAACTGGAAGAATTGGCCGTCGCTACTGCTGTGTCGGCGAGTGAGTTACCGAAGGCCGATGTTCGCCGCAGACTATCTTCAGCTTTATATCCTATATAAGCGCCGTTGTCGAGATGATTCCAGTATTGTAAATTCAAATGCAGGGCAAGTCCGGATTCAATAAAATCAGGATGTGAGAAATACGATGTGAGGATCGACAGGCCGGCCTCAGTACTGCCGCCTGAATACGGCCGGAGTGGCGTGTTATAAAATCCATCGCCTTGAAACCTTCCGGTTAACATGAACCCGAGATTTATTTTGTTCTTTGCAAAAGAATACGGGAGTAAGCGCAGATTTAAGAAAAGTTCGTCCGGAACATCCACGCTTTTAAAAAATGTAACGATCTCTTTGTTAGTAATTGCCGGAGCCAGATTGGTAGTTTGAACAAAGTTTCCGCTGAAAATAACATCGAAAGTTGGTGTAATGCCTACTTGCATCCCAAATTGCGTTCCGAAATCTTTGACGGTCCTGGACCCGCTTGGGCGATCTCCCGAACCTGTAAAAAAGTGAGAATTCTGAAAGAGATAAAAACTCGGGAAGGGCAGCGCTTTTGCCGAATAGGCATAAAACGATCCGTAGCGGTCCGTTACTGCCGAAGAGCTTCCGATCTGGGCGTTCCCATCACGCACACCGATCATCGCCATTATGAACAGACACGTCAACATCCACGAAGTAGATCGCATAGTCAGAACTCCAAAATAGATGGCCATTTATATATTATTGAATTCTTTGGAAGATAAAGCAATGTCATTATAAATGCAAGATTTTTTTGGTTCATTTTTTCCGCAAACTCATATTAATCAATTCTTAAATGCCTTTTTTTGACAATAGGCAGATCTACAGGAATCTTTTACTTGTGTTCAATTATTATTAGTCTTGCTTCTCTTTTTGTCATTACTTATCTTTCGCCGTTTTACAATACCATAACATTTAAAATGATTTAGATAGTGGAAATTAGACAAATTACGAAATCGGATTTAAATGATTTCATAAAGTTCGAATGGGAAGTATACAAGGACGATCCTAATTGGGTCCCTCATCTTCTGATCGAGCGTAGAGAATTTTTAGACCCGAAAAAAAATCCGTTCTTTGAACACAGCGACGTTGCTTATTTTCTGGCCTACAAAGACAGCCGGATCGTCGGCCGTATTGCCGCCGTGATCAATCGGGCGCATAATTCATTTCATGAAGACCGTGTCGGGTTTTTCGGGTTGTTTGATTGTTTTAACGATCAGGGAATTGCCGATGCGCTCCTGGCAAAAGCAAAATCGTATGTCGCGTCCAAAGGCATGACGTCGCTCCGCGGGCCAGTCAATTTATCCACCAACGATGAATGCGGATTGCTTGTCGACGGATTGAATAAACCCGCGCAGATCATGATGACATATAATCCGCCGTATTACATCACGCTTCTCGAAAAAAACGGGTTTCAGAAAGCAAAAGACCTGCTGGCATACTATGTGGACGTTCCTTCGGAAGTACCGGAACGGCTGCGCCGCGGCGTGGATATCATTATGAAGCGTAATGAATTCACCATACGCACGGTCAAGATCAAAGATTTCAAGAACGAAGTTCAGCGCATCAAAAAGATTTATAATGCCGCATGGGAACGCAATTGGGGATTTATCCCGATGACGGACAAGGAATTCGACCATCTCGGCGTGCAGATGAAGCAGATTTTGGATCCTAAATTTTTGTTTATAGCAGAGCATAAAGGCGAACCGATAGGATTTTCGCTGACCATTCCCAATATTAATGAAGGACTGATCAAGATCCGCGACGGGCGATTGCTTCCGTTCGGACTGATCAAACTGCTTTGGCATACGCGAAAAGGGAAATTGAAATCCGTTCGCGTGATCACATTGGGCGTCACACCGGAACACCGGAATTCCGGAATCGATATAGTTTTTTATTACAAATCATTCGAAGAAGCAATCCGGCAAAAACTCACATGGGCGGAAATGTCATGGATACTCGAGGACAATATCCCCATGAACCGCGCTTTGGAGCGTATGGGCGCTACCGTATATAAAACGTACCGCCTTTACGAAATGCCGGTTTAAGGAATAATTTGAAAGCACTTGTTACTGGCGCAACCGGTTTTATCGGAAGTCATTTAGTTGAATTATTGCTCGCAAAAGGATACGAAGTCATTTGTACGGTACGTCCGACCAGCGATCTTATTTGGCTCAAAGGGCTGAATATCAGGTTAGTTCAAGGCGACATCACCGACCGTGAGTCGCTCGTTGGGCCGGTCAAAGATGCGGATTATATTTTCCATGTCGGAGGCATTACCAAAGCGAAGAAGGAAGCGGACTATTATAAGGTCAATGCCGACGGCTCGCGTATTTTATATGAAGTCTGTCTTGAGCATAATCCGGGAATAAAAAAAATCGTTCATCTTAGCAGTTTAGCCGCGGGGGGGGCTGCGCAGATCGGCCGGCCACGAATGGAAACCGATACCGATTCGCCGCTCACATACTACGGCAAGAGTAAACTGGAAGGTGAAAAGTACGCTGTTCAGTACAGCAAGACTCTGCCGATTACGATCCTTCGGCCTCCGGCAGTTTACGGCCCCAGAGAAAAAGATATTTTCTTTTATTTTCAGTTGATCAGTAAACATCTCAAGCCGCAATTAGGATGGAAGAAAAAATACCTCAGTATGATTTATGTTAAGGACCTGGTGAACGCGGCCCTGCTTGCCGCCCAATCGCCGCAAAGTAACGGCCAGATTTATTATGTAGATGACGGAAGCATTTACACCTGGCAGGATTTGAGCAGGGAAATACAAAAAGCGATGCAGACCTGGACCCTGCCGCTATTGGTTCCCGAATGGTTAATCACTGCTGCGGCCTATGTGAGTGAAGCGTTGGCGTCGTTATCTTCCAAACCCGCTTTGCTGAACAAACAGAAAATAATTGAATTGAAACAAAAGTCCTGGGCAACTTCTTCGGATAAAATTCGTAATGAACTCGGTTTCCAAAGCGAGTATGACCTGAAAAAAGGTTGCAGAGAAACCGTGAATTGGTACCGTGAACAAGGCTGGATAAAATTAAAATAGAGTGACTATGTTTGAATTATTACATAATAAATTCTCTCCTACGCGAACCGAAACAATCGTTCTGCCCCAAAAAAAATTACCGGATATGCTCAATCCTAACGATTGGGCTTTTTTGATTTATATTTTTGTCGTGGGGTTGGTCGTTTTAATATTTCATTCCAATTTACCGGATTGGCCATGGTATATAGCCGCTCAGGCAAGCATTGTCGTAATCACGCTGATGATCATTCGTTTTTTTCACCAAAGCTCGATTAATGTTCTCCAGATGCTTCGTCATTGGTACCCGATTTTTTCATTCACTTTTCTTTATATGCAGGCCGGCCTGCTGAATCAGTTGGTATTCCAGGGCTACGTGGATGACTTTTTTCTAAGAATTGACCTTTGGATTTTCGGCGTCAATCCCAATATCTGGCTGTATGACCGGGTGAATAATTTTTATTTTAATGAATTTATTCATCTGTGTTATTTTTCATACTATATTTTGCCGGCTGCATTTGGCGTAATTCTCTATATTACCAAAGATAAAGAATTCTACCGCACGCTTTTCGGAATTTCCATCACGTTCTACTTTTGTTATTTTCTTTATATTTTGATTCCCGCCGCAGGCCCGGTGGATCAGCGCGTAGGCCGGTTTGAGGATGGAGGATTATTTGTTCCTGTGATGAATTGGATTTACTCCGAAGTCGAAAAACCCGGCGCGGCATTCCCGAGTTCACACGTCGCCATAGCATTAATCACGCTCATGTATGCGTACCGCCTGCACCGCAGAGTGTTCTGGGTATTTTTGCCGTTTATCGTTGGCCTGATCTTTTCAACGTTTTACGGGTTTTATCATTATGTGATAGATTCGATCGCCGGAGCGGCGATCGCGGTGGGTTCGTACTATTTATGCAATTCTCTATTCGACAAATACGCCAAAGCAAAATTTCCTGATCATTTTCCTTAGGAATGGCGCATGCACGGCTCGTTTTTTTGCAAAAAAAAAAGTTAGTTATATCCTCAACAGGAATGTGCTTCGAATGGCTCCGATTTGATCTCGATTTACATCTGCTTTCTTGGCATACGTATTCCAATTCAAAATGGTGTCAATCGTTTTGGCGATAATCTCGTCCGCTTTCTTAATGTTCATTTTTTTGGCCGTTGCCATTAGATCCTTCCTTTGGATGCCGTCTCTTTTTCCGTTGATACTCATCTGGTGCTCCTTCATCCATTTATTTTTTGGATCAAAAGCATATGTTAAATCGTAGGCCGGAGATAATCGCCACAGCCCGCTTTCGTCCATAATGAAAGAGATGTTTTTGGTATGGTCGTCTTGATTTCTAGCTATGACATTAAAAACCATTCGCCGGTACATGTTCTCGGTATCGGTGTATGGTAATTTTAGCTGGCGCATTATTTGGAATGCTAGCTCATACGAATTGGCTGAAGGGTTGTTATAATCAAAATGTGCGATCGCACAAAGGGTTTGCATGTGGAGTTTCTTTGTCCCATCGCGATCGAACCGCCTCGACATGAAATGCGCACGTTTATTTTCTTTGAGCAATTTACATGAGGACATCTCGATGCCGCAGTCTTTTGCCATGAGGTAATACGCATACTCGATTTTTCCATAACCCTTCGGGTCGCCTAACTTCTGATTCGTGACGCCGTCAAATTTAATAACCCAGTATGCATAATCTTTCAGGCCGTCTATCTGACCGGAACGCACATCTCCCGTAATCTCGTTGTACGCAATAATGGCTTTGGCTCTTGCACCGCCTGCGGAGGAACCAACGCGGACAATTTCTAATAAGCCTTTGTTTGTTTTATCATGAATATTGGTCTGAAGTTTTTTTCTTTCCGTAAGAACGTCCTTTGCGAGCTTGACCAGTTTTTTTATTTCAACAGGATTGGATTTTTCATCAAATGGAGAAATCGCCGGTTCATATTCCAACGCGCCCATGCCCCGCTGGCCGATATAGCATAATCGCTCTACAGGGCTGAAACTGCGGACATCACGGCCCTGTTGGGCGAGCCAGGCATCAATCAGGGTATTGCCGAACTTGTCCGGCAAGCTATCGCTCAATAGACCAGGCAACCCTCTGTAAGTTTCTTTGTTTAGCGTGGGGAAAGAAAATATCCTGCTGCCCGAACGAATTTCTTCCAACGGCATGGTAATCGGCGCCAGGTCCCAGTTTTTTTTTAAATAGGCCTCATCAAATTCCAATGTGGCATAACCGCGGTCTGGATTCCATAAGACCGCGCCGGCAAAAGTTCCCCAAATATTCACTTTGGCTGCAATAGTTGTCATGTGGTTTTCTGCGTCATTTCTTATTTTTTACAGGTTTTCTTTTGGGCGATGCCTTTAGACGTTGCCGCTCCTGTATTTTTAATACTTGAAGAGGGCTTATTTGCGATTCCTCACGAAACACGTCTAAGATATCTAGTTTATCCAAAGCACGAAGCACTTGTACAAGAGTAAGCAAGGTGGCCGCACGCCCGGATTCCATCCGGCTTATGGTCGTCCGGTCGACCCCAGCTATACGCGCCAGTTTTTCCTGCGAAATATTTTTCTTCAGGCGCATACGCCGAAGGCTTCCGCCTATTTCCTTTACAATAACAGGGTCGGCCATAGCCGATCTTATTTGTTTGTAGCTTGTAAGCTCCATTAGGTCTTCAAATTCCGTATTCGGTTGCTTTCGTGCTACATAATATAAGGCATATTTGGCTGTACCGCAATATATTTTTTGTAGCTTATACGCATCGTTATAGTTAAGTTATGTTAATAACGTAGCTTATAAGCTACGTTATTGTAGTACAGTAATTCATAAACTCAGAGCGGGGACACGGGTTTTTCGTAGGGCGGTAACCGTGATGGGTTAATACTTATCTGCAATCATCTGTTCAACAAATAAGTTTTCTGATCATTTTTCTTAGGTGTGTAAACTCAAATCCCTATCTCTAACCGTTTGCTGAAGTGCGTTACCGGCTTCGTGCTGATACTTATCGTACACCAAAACTCCCAGGTACCAAGACCTTGGCGATCGCAGTGATCGTATTCCAGTTGCGCGTAGTGACCGGTACTCCGAAGAGACGGTCAACAGTGCCAAGATAGCTGATGACCTTCATGTCACGGCGATACTGACCAAAAACGAATCGATCTTTTCTATCGATGATTTTCACCAGCCATCTTCCGACAGAAGGTAAGTCCAGAGGCATCCGGGGTTCAGAGCGGGGGCGGCGGGACAGGAAGCTCACAAAGTGGACGATATCCGGTCGCACCGGCATGTGCGCGAAAGGGTTCTGGGACATCAGGTCGAGAATTTCCCGTCCTTTGCAAATAACGACCTGTGTACTAACCGGAAGCCTTCGAGCCAATTCAGCGCGAAGTTTTGTCTGGGTGATCGGTTGCCGAATCACAAAAGTGCCCGCCGCACCGATGTTCACAACATCCAAATGTTTCAATTGTTCGGTAAGGATCGTAGGTCGGAAGGTCCTATGACCGCCGACGTTGACACCTCTCATAAGAACCACAAGTGCCATAGCCGACCTTACGTTTTTGTTGCCTTTGGCTCCATAAGGTGCTCCACTGTAGTATGCGGCTACTTTTATGCTACCATATATACGGCGTCCCGTGCAGGAAAGCACATATTTGTTGTAGCTTTTAAGCTACATTATTATCAATAACAAGTGATAATGTTGCTTATAAGCTACTGTGTGTAAACAGCCGCCATAATTAAATCTTCGACATGTGTGAACACGCCTGCGATTCGCGTGTAAGCCGCTTAAATCCATTCCATTTAATTACTCAAACCTAAATTTATGCTAACATCAAACCGGCGGTTTGCCCAACATATCTATTTTAATGGTATAAGATAGAATCTCAAATTTATAATATGCGAATGCGAGACGTATGTTCGTGACCTATTCAAACGTTATTGAATCTCATGTCCCTGGAAAGAAACTACTCCATTAGTAGTAATATCGAATGTCCATTTGTTATATCCAAAACATCCGGACATGCAATCACCATACCCATAGTAGAAGATGACACGTGAATATCCCGAATGGGTTTCTATTTCCAGTTTTGTCAAAACATTGTAACCAGTATCGGGCTGTGTATCACCAACACCCGGTACTCCGTTAAAAATTTTTGCCAAAGCCTTGGTGTTTAGCGGCTCTGTTGTATTAATGATGACGTAAGCATAATTATTGAAACCCCATAATAAGGTGCTATTAATTTCCAAAGAGTATAATAGTAACAGACTATCAAATGTTGCATTACCTGTCGGAACAATTCCATGATGAACGTTTTGCATCCATTGATTAGCTGTATCGGCTGTTAAAATCAAGCCGGATGTAACCTTCGTCTTCTTATGGATTCCCTTTTGAATAATAAGTGTGTCGAGCAAGGGAAACGAATCACGGCTATCGTATAGATACGCTAATGGAAAAAGGAACCTGTTTACTAAGGAATCAGGAATGCGAATGAGCGATGTGCACGGAAGCGCATTTGCAAATAGATAATCGATTGTAAAATTTGTTGCATCATCTAAGAAATGTGCTTTGCCGCTATCGCTCACCGAATACGTAGTATTCACTACAATGTTGGGGCAATCAGGCAAGATCTCATTGATTGGTAAATCATCATTATCGAGTTTAGATGCATGTTCTTGACAAGAAAATGCCAATACGATTAGACAACATAAACCGTATAAAAAAAATTTCATATGCTCTTCCTTTCTTTGGTAATGATTCTTTTTTTATAGTCAGGGGTTGACTTGCTTGTTGTGAGATTTGAAATCTGTATCGCATGACTCGTTTATTCATAATATTAAGAATGTTGCCAAAATCTACCATAAAAGACAATTAAAGAAATGTTTCACGTGGATGTGTCTGATGCCGTTCGTGTAATATTAGAAAGTTCATGAATGGCCCTACGATTAGAAACGACACTACTGATATATATTATAATATAAACGCCCATAGACGATTTGTCAATGAATTTGTTGTTGTTGAGTCTGATCAAAGCTTTAAATATACCACCCCTCTGGGGTTCAATTCCTTTTCCCGTTTCTTTTCTACTTATATACCGCCCCTGCCGGGGCTGAGCCTTTTACGCCAGAGGCGTAAAATATCTGTTGACAAAACAAGTAAATGAATTATAGTCCCGTAGGGACGAAATAAAATCCGGTCTCATTTTTCATACCATTTTCACCGATACTATCGTTGAAAAGATTAGCTTCACAACCGATCATGTTATTTACACCAAACCCTACGCTTTCAATTAGCACCGGAATAGTTACCTATGCTTGTCCTCAAAGCATGGACATTGTTCAGATTTCCATTCTTGTATCAATTCTTTTGAATCTAACAATTGGATACATTATCTTGATTGAAACAATAACCCTTATTTTATGAAACACTACATCATCTCCGGCGGCGGATCAGGTATCGGCCGTGCTATCGCACAGGCACTGTCCTCAGACCATACGGTGATCCTCTGCGGACGGAATTTGAAAAATCTTGAAGGAACACTTTCTTCACTAGAAAATCCGTCACGGCACCGCATTCTCACCATGGATATCCGTTCTCTCAAAGGCGTACAAGAAGCGGCACGGAAACTTCCATTTCCTTCCTTGGACGGAATTATTGCCAATGCAGGTATCGGCGGCGCCAATTTCTTCGGACCCGAAGACCGCTGGCAGGATATTATCGAAACGAATCTTTCGGGAACATATTATTTCGTAAACTCGTTTTTACCCATGCTTCGAAAAAGTTCGTCTGAATATAAACACCTCACGATCGTTTCGTCCATTCTCGCAAGGCTCGGCGTGTCCAAGTACTCTGCGTACTGCGCGAGCAAAGCGGGGCTGCTCGGCCTGATGAGAAGCTGGGCGACGGAATTAGCGCCGGAAAAAATACTCGTTAACGCGATCTGTCCCGGTTGGGTCAATACGGACATGGCGCAGAGCGGCCTGGAAGAAATAGCGCAAGGGCTCGACATTACCCAAGACCAGTTTTATCAGATCGCCATGCAATCCGTGCCTCTTGGCAAAATGTCCGAGCCGGAAGAGATCGCTGAACTCATCGCGTATGTACTGCAGCAAAAAAGTATAACGGGACAGTCTTTTGATATCAATAACGGCGCAATCATGAATAGCTAAAATCCCATTAAGCCGCAAACACACGAAGGACCAAAGAGAAAAACAGTAATAAATATATTTTGAATTTATGATTCCGATGTATTAGCTTAGCCTA
This sequence comes from bacterium, assembly GCA_016788215.1. Classification (GTDB taxonomy): domain Bacteria; phylum CLD3; class CLD3; order SB21; family SB21; genus SB21. Next base: position 16,876 of record JAEUSJ010000008.1, read on the forward strand.
TCCCTGGGGATTACACTATTCTGAATATGAAATACAAAGTGTCTAACGACAGCAAAGTCTACGATATTGAAATCATTGAGCATGACGACCGTCTGAAGGTTCGCATCGGAAAAGAAATTGTACAGGAATTGGACGTTGATTTTAAGACCGTAGGAAAGGGTTCCGTTCATTCGATGCTCGTGGGCAATGACTCTTTCCGCGTGATCATTGACAAAAAAATGGGCACGCACAGAGTATATACCCGTGGCCACCGTTTTGAGTATACTGTGGAAGACGAGCGCACGTTTCTCTTGCGATCATTGATCGGACAAACGAAGGTCAAAGCAGGCGGAGAGGTGAAGGCGCCAATACCCGGTCTGGTTACAAAAATATTTCTTAACGAAGGCGACACCGTATCGCATGGCCAGGGCGTCATGATCCTCGAAGCAATGAAAATGGAAAATGAGATTAAGGCGCCTGTTAACGGAATCATTACAAAGCTGGCTGTGAAGCCCGGCCACAATGTGGAAAAGGGGCAAAACTTATTTGTTATCGATACCTAGCGTATCATGAAATGTTTTCTTAATACGTTTGATTCATTATCAAAAAGGTTCACAATGAAATATCCCGAGGATTCTTTACACTCCTTGGGATCTGAAAGATGAACATGATGACAAAAAAATATATTATACCCATGTGCGATTCGTGTGAGTCGCGATTCGATTCGATCTTTGCGGAGCTGAAACCTTCCGATTTAGCACAGATTGCGCAAAACAAATGCGGCAACATCTATAAAAAAGATCAAATTATTTTCTATGAAGGACATGTGGCGACCGGGCTCTACTGCATTAATAAAGGCAGGGTAAAGGTTTACAAAATGAATCACGAGGGAAAACAGCAAATCATACGCCTTGCCAAGGAAGGCGACATTATAGGTTATTCGTCCATGATAACCGGTGATGCGTATTCTTCTTCAGCGGAAGCTCTGGAAGACGCCCTGGTTTGTTTTATTCCTAAAAGTGTTTTTCTGAATATCGTTCAGTCAAATTCAGACCTTTTTATGAAATTGATCCAGCTTCTCTCACGGGATATGAAAGAAACAGAAAATCGTTTTGTTACCATGGCGCAGAATACGGTACGTGAAAGATTGGCAGAGACCTTACTAATGCTGAAAGAATTTTGCGGGCATGACGACTTTGGATTGAATATTATCATGTCGAGGCAGGATATTGCCAATATCGTTGGAACGTCAACCGAAACGACCATACGGCTTCTTTCGGATTTCAAAAATGAGAAATTGATCGATTTTATCGGAAAGAAAATAAAAATTCTGAACCCGCGCGCCTTGATCAAAACGGCTAACTTATCGGATTAGAGCGGCACCTGTAATTACGCCTGCCAATCTAACGCACCACCTCTGCCGTTAATTCTTCTTTATATTCTGTTGATGCTTCTAATCCCTTCGGCAATTCTTTTTTCATCATCGCATAGATAGCAGGAATTACAAACAGCGTCAGCGCCAGCGAAAACATGAGTCCGCCGATCACTACAATACCCATCGACACACGGCTTTTCGCCCCTGCACCCAATGCCAGCGCGATCGGTAGCGCGCCCAGCACGGTCGCGAGACTCGTCATCACAATAGGACGAAAACGTAATTTTGCAGCTTCCTGCACAGCCTTGAAAACAGACAATCCTTCTTCCCGCCGCTGATTTGCAAACTCAATAATCAAAATACCGTTCTTCGTTACCAACCCGATAAGCATGATCATGCCGATCTGGCTGAAAATATTCAGCGTTTGATCGAAATACCAAAGAGAAAGTAACGCCCCGGCTAATGCCAGAGGTACCGTTAGCATGATGATGAACGGATCGATAAAACTTTCAAACTGTGCAGAGAGCACGAGATAGATGATCACGAGCGCCAGGATAAATGCAAAAAGAATATTCGACGAACTCTCGGCGAAATCTCGTGAAGGCCCGCTGAGCGTGGTGCTGAACGATTCGTCCAGCACTTTATCGGCAATCCTGTCCATGGCAGCGATTCCATCGCCCATCGCCATTCCGGGATTGAGGCCTGCGGAAACGGTGGCTGAAACGTAACGATTAAAATGATATAACTGCGGCGGAGCCACACGTTCGGTAACCGAAACAATATTATCTAATTGAATCAACTCACCTTTGTTATTTCTCACATAAAGCGATTTCAGGTCCAGCGGTTTGTCTCGATATTCGCGGCTCATTTGACCCACGACCTGATATTGTTTTCCGTTCATAATAAAATATCCAAACCGCTGACCGCTATACGAAAGACGCAAAATTTGTCCGATATCCGTTGCCGATACTCCCAATGCCCGCGCGCGGTCTCGGTCAATACTAATGTGGAGTTCGGGTTTATTAAATTTAAGATTGACATCGACGGTTTGAAACGCCGGGTCTTTCCGCGCTTCTTCCAAAAATTTAGGAACCACGTCTCTTAGTTTTTCGAAATTAGGCGCTTGTAAAACGTATTGCACCGGAAGTCCTCCTCGTCCGCCGCCTACCGCGATCGTTTGTTCCTGAATAACAAATGCACGCGCTTCCGGGAAGCGGCGTAAATTGGCGGAAATATAATTCGCGATTTCTTGTTGGCTACGATCCCTTTCCTCTGGAGGAGTCAGGACCACGCGGGCAAACCCTGTATTGACGGCGCCGGTTCCGGCAAACCCCGGCGCGGTTACGGTCAGAAACACTTTTTTCTCCGGAAGAGAATCATTAACAAATTCTACCAAATTATTCATAAAACGGGTCGTATAATCGTACGAAGCTCCTTCGGGTCCCGTGGCCGTTATACGTATTATGCTGCGATCTTCCAGAGGAGCCAGTTCGGACTGCAGGCGCGAGCCTACTAAAAAGATAATTACAAATGAACCGGCCATTATCGCAACGGATATCCATTTCTTGGCCATAAAACGGCTCAGTCCGCTGCTGTATGCATTAACCAGATTCACAAAAAACGGTTCCGTGATATCATAAAAACGGGTATGCTTTTGTTTGCGGCGAAGTAATTTTGCGTTAAGCATGGGCGTGAGTGTCAGCGATACAAAAGCGGAAATCAGAACGGCGCCGGCAAGCACAACACCAAACTCGCGGAACAGGCGTCCTACAAACCCCTGAAGAAAAATGATCGGCATGAATACGGCCGCTAATGTGATGGAGGTGGAAATGACCACAAAGAATATTTCCTGAGAGCCTTTGAAGGCAGCCTGCATCGGATTCATTCCCGCTTCCACTTTTTTGAATATATTCTCAGTTACAACGATGCCGTCGTCCACAACAAGACCCGTTGCCAAAACAATTGCCAATAAGGTCAACACATTTACAGAGAATCCGGATAGATACATAATGAAAAAAGCGCCGATCAAAGAAACGGGAATGTCTATTAGCGGACGCACGGCGATAATCCAGTCTCTGAAAAAAAGAAAAATGATCAGTATGACCAGCGCTATAGCGATGAAAAGCGTTTCCTTAACTTCTTCAACGGATCGCTTTATAAACCGCGTATTATCCATCGCGAAATTCAGTCGGTAGTCTTTCGGCAGATCGTTTTTTATTTGTTCGGCACGCTTGTAGAATTCGTCTGAGATATCAATGTAGTTACTGCCCGGCTGCGGCACGACGGCCAAACCGATCATCGGAATGCCGGATTCCTTCAATATCGTCTCTTCATTTTCCGGGCCCAGAATGGCATAACCAATATCCTGTAATTTGATCGTGGTCTCGCCGTCCGCAACTATAATAAGATTATTAAAATCACTTTCCGTAACCAGTTTACCCAATGTCCGCACCGTCAGCTCGGTCATATTGCCGGCAATTTTGCCGCCCGGTAATTCTATGTTTTCACGATCGAGCGCATTCTTTACATCTAGCGGGGTTAATTTATAGGACGCCAATTTAGCCGGATCCATCCAGATACGCATCGCATATCTTTTTTGGCCCCAAATCTGAACTCCGCTGACGCCGGGAATCGTCTGAAGCCGCTCGGCAATTACATTCTCAGCATAATCACTGACCTGAAGCTGGTTCTTGGTGTCGCTTTGCAAGGTCAGAGTTAAAATGGCGTCCGAATTCGCATCGGCTTTGGACACGACGGGGGGCGCATCAATATCCTGTGGAAGCTGACGAACGGCTTGTGATACTTTATCGCGAACGTCATTCGCTGCAGTTTCCAAATCCACATCGAGATTAAATTCAACCGTAATACTGCTGGTACCTTGGCTGCTCGATGAGGAAATGACGCGGATTCCGGCTATGCCGTTAATTGCCTTTTCCAGGGGCTCCGTGATCTGCGACTCCATCACATCCGAATTAGCCCCGGTATAACTCGTTCGCACAGTAATGATCGGGGGATCGATCGATGGATATTCGCGTACACCCAGAAAAGTAAATCCGATCACGCCGAATAGGATGATGACCAAATTCAAAACAATGGCCAGCACAGGCCGGCGAATACAAATAGCAGATAAACTCATAAAGGCCTTTTATTTTAAAATGTGTCTTATGAGGTTACTCAAGATCTGAAATGGATACCGGGCTTCCGGGTCTCAGCAATAACACGCCGGTAGTAATCACGGTGTCCCCGGGTTGTAGCCCTTTGGTGATCTGTATCTTTGTGTCCGTTCGTAAACCGGTCTCAACAGAGATGGATTGTGCGAGGCCGTTTTTATAAACAAAAACTTTCTGGCTTTTTAGTTCAGGAATAATAGACTCCGTCGGAACCATCAGCGCATTCTTAGTTTCCTTCAGAACGACTTCGATATTGGCAAATGCGCCCGGAAATATTTTTCCGTCGGTGTTGGTGCAAATCGCGCGCATCGCAACCGTTCGCGTCGCCGGATCAATCTTAGGTTCAATCGCAAATATTCGGCCCGTGTATTTTTTTTCAGTGCCTGAAATGGTAAAAGTTATCTCGGCTTCACGAAGAATATCGTTCACATATTTTTCCGGAATTGAAAAATCAATTTTAACCGCCAGAATATTCTGAAGAGTTGCGATTTTAGTTGTTGTAGAAATATAACTGCCTTCGCTGACGTATTTCAATCCTATCACGCCGTCAAAAGGCGCGCGGATTTCCGTTTTGGCGATCTGCGCTCTGAGCAGTGCAATGTCGGCCTGTACAGAGTTCAGTTCATTGACCGTTGCGTCATATACTTCTTTGGCAAGAAGTTCTTTTTCAAATAATATCCTCTGCCGAACCTCATTGCTTTCGGCTAATTTTTTCCGCGATTCCGATTTTTCCAATTGCGCCTGCAGTTCCGAGTCGTTGAGTTTGATCAGCAGTTCGCCCTTGCTGACGCGGCCGCCTTCTTTGAAAAGAATTTGGATCACCCGGCCGGATATCTCACTTTTCATATCTACTTCTTCGTTAGCGATGACGGTTCCGGTGGCCAACACTTTATTCGTCAGAGTTTCATAAGCTATGACGCGCCCTTTAACGATAATCCAGCTATCTTTTAAACTTCCGGCGGCACGGATGGATTTCGATTTTTCTTCACTTGTAATCCATTTATTGATCGACAAACCGCCGATCGATATTGCGACAACGCCCCACATTATAACACTCTTCATCTTCTTGCTCATGGAATAATAACTTTCATGTAGTCATATCAAACGTTTACTATTTCTGATTATTTCACGTTTTCTAATTCATCTAAAAACGCCACGGCTCTGCGTAAGTGTGGAATAACGATGGATCCGCCGACAACCAGGCCGACGCTGAAAACTTCAAACATCTCTTCCCGTGAGACGCCGGCTTCTTTACATTTATTAATGTGATAAGACACGCAATCGTCGCAGCGCAGTACCATCGAGGCAACCAGGCCGAGCATTTCTTTTGTTTTAACGTCGAGCGCGCCCGGCTGATAGGTCAGCGTATCGATCGAAAAGAACCGCTTCATGACCTTATTATCTTGCTCCAGGATCCGTTCGTTCATCTTCTGGCGAAATTCTGTAAACTCTTTGAAGCGATCTGCCATGTTTCTCCCCGTGCAAAATTGATATGATGTAATGGCTGTACCGTATCCCGCTTGATATCAATCGAAAATCAGAATTATACGGAGCAGCCGTGTTTTAGGATGAAAGGAATGTAGCCAAGGCGCATAATAAAAACACTATTTTTTTTTGGAAACAAAAAAGGCAGCTGAAAAACTCCAACTGCCTTTGATCAAAGCCGTCTTATACGCTAAAAATTATACAAAAAACCCACGGCAATTATTTCTTTCAATTGCCATTTTGCTTTCCCGTCAGTGTCTTTGATATCGTAATCATATATAACATTCGTCGAAACGGTGGAAGTAATATATTTATTCACTTTCAGCAGAAGCATGTTTTCCCAGTTAACATCAATATGCTTGAGGTCTTTATAACTCGAAAACAAATTCAATTTAGTTTGGAAATCCGTATTCTCCATTAATTTTCGTTTATACACGCTGTTAATATTCCAGCCTAATTCGCTGCGAACCGTCTTCCCTGGATCGACGCCATATGCGCCGTAGTGAGAAAGGGTATCGTCAAGTACGAACGTCATTTTACCCGTGATCGGAGAAATGAGAGCGAAGAAATTATCGTTGGGCTTAAACTCGGCGCCGAGCGAAAGCATCAAGTACGCCGGCGACATAAATTCTGATATTTTTGATTTCGGCGTAGTCTTGTAATCGAACCCGTTTGCAAATTGCGTTCTGAAATCGAGTAAACCGGTGTAGCTCCAATTCCGAATGGCCTCACGCCCAAATTTCGAAGTCAGAACAATTTTATCGTCGCTTTTGCGAACGCCCAAATCGCCTTGCTTTACAAGGCCGTACCCTAATTCCAGTGTATTATCCCACGAAATTTTATCTTTCTTCATGTTGGCAAATACATTTACCAGCCCGTTCACTGCCAATGAATTTTCACCGCCGCCTGACCAATTCTTTAATCCGACCTGATTAAAATTAAGCCCAAGCGCTCCTCCGGTTTTCCAGGAACCTGTGGTATCCTGCGAAACCAAACTTTGTGATAGCATCATGGACAGAGCACATACCATTACTAATAATGTTTTCATAATCTCTTCCTTTGGTAATTGTTATTTAGCGTTTTTTAGAAGATCCCTAATCTCCGTAAGCAGCAATTCCTCATTGCTCGGTTTAGGGGGTTCTGCCGGGGTTTTTTCCTCTTTTCGTTTGATCTTGTTAACCAGCTTGACCACCATAAAAACGGCGAATGCAATGATAATAAAATCCACGGTGGTTTGAATGAACGATCCGTAGTTTAAAGTCACTACGTGATCGATCATGTTGCCCGAAGTGTCAATCATCGGCGCCTTCATTTTGATCGACAAATCTTTAAAATTGAGTCCGCCGATCAGCCAGCCGATGGGCGGCATCAGAACATCATTGACCAGAGAAGACACAATTTTTCCGAATGCGCCGCCGATGATAATACCGACGGCCAGATCGACGACATTTCCCCTGGACATGAATTCTTTGAATTCCTGCATCATGCTTTTCATGCGCTATCTTGCCTTTCAGTTATGGAATGAAAACTTAACCTAAGTCAATAAGGAAGGTGGATTTTGAATTTGCAAAAAGAGAATTACTTAGCGTAAACTTACAGCATCTTATTTATGGAATCAAGAGACCCTATTTTTTGATTACATCAAGCTCCGAATGCGCCGGAATGAAGTCTGTGCATAATCAGAGCCGATAATTTACTTTTCATATCACTTTTAGGAATAAAATCATCCGCCAGGCAGTCTTTGGCAAGTTGCCGATACACGGCTCCTTCATGGAGTGTGATCACAACGATAAAGATGCCGGGGTAATGAGCCTTGATGACCTTAGCCGCTTCAAGACCCGTTTTGTTGGGCATGCTGATATCCATCAAGATCATGTCCGGAAGAAGCTTGCTTGTAAGCTCAATCACGTGATCGCCGTCCAGCGCTTCGGCCACAACCGTGACAGCTCCCAGCGATTCAACAAATTCACACAATGTTTTCCGAAATACGTGATTGTCATCAGCGATGAGTATCGTAATGTTCCGCAATGCAGTCCACGATTATGTATTCTGATTTTCTTAAGAAATTAGTATAAGAAGGTTCTCGGAACAATCAGGGAAAACACGTATTTGATTGCAAAGCGTCACGGGCCGACGATGCCGTTCTCCATAGCAAATCGAACGAGCCCTGCGGTGTTCTTGATCTCCAATTTCTGCATGAGATTGGATCGGTGGGTATCGACGGTTCGGGGGCTAATAAAAAGTTTTTCAGCAATAGCCTGATTAGTTAAGCCGTCCACGATGAGTCTGAGAATTTCCTTTTCGCGGCGGGTGATCGGAATGGACGATTGGGATTTGCTTAGGTAGTTTTTGGACGTCACGTCGGACATGGAGCGGGTGAAAAATTTTTCGCCTTTGTAAACCGTTCGAATGGCATTGATAAATTCTTTTTTTTCGGCGCTTTTTAGTAAATAACCAGCGGCGCCGGATTTGAATATCTGATAGGCATAATCTTCATTTTCGTGCATGGTCAATATCAGAACTTTTGTTTTCGGAAATTCCCTTTGGATCAAATCTGTCGCCTCCAATCCGGTCATACGAGGCATAGATATATCCATGATGACAATGTCAGGTGACAGGTCCTTGATCTTCTGAATAACCTCAAGTCCGTCAGACGCTTCCCCTGCAACAAATAGGTCATTTACATCCTGAAGCAAGGTTTTCATCCCCTCCCTCACCAAGGCGTGATCGTCGGCTAATAAAATCCGTATTTTTTTCATTTTTCGTTATCTTTCAGTTGCACTATGACCTCCGTCCCCTGCCCCGGACGCGAGTCAAGGTAAAATGATGCATTTATGGATTCCGCTCGTTCTCTCATATTCATTAGCCCCATTCCGCGGTGCTGCTTTCCTGTATTCGCTTCGTCCGGAATAAAACCATTACCGTCATCTTCAATGGATAATGTAACCGTTTTCCTATCTTTTATCAGCTGAATGGTTGCTTCATGTGCATACGAATGTTTGATTATATTATTCAATGCCTCTTGTGCAATTCGATACATCCCGATTTCTACGACACGCGGCAATCTTTTTTCCAATCCGTTACAAACAAATCGGATTTTTAGGCTCTCGTTCTGCGATAGTTGTTCGCATAATTGGTTTAACGCCGGAGGCAATCCGAAGTCTTCCAGAATACTCGGCATCAGATTGTAAGATATGCGCCGCACCTCTAGCATAATCTGATTCAGAAGATTCTTTATATTTACAGCGCGTTTTATGGTCAGTACATCCATGATCTCCAGCTTGTCTTCAAGAATATCAACGTTGAATTTAACGGCAACAAGCATCTGCCCCAGAGCGTCATGAAGTTCTTTGGCAATTCGTCTTCGTTCTTCTTCTTGAGTTTCTACTATTGCCGCCGTACGGGCTTTTTGCTTTTGAAACTGCACGTGCAGTTCCTCCGCTCGTTTTCGTTCAGTGATATCGCGTTGCACCGAAACAAAATGGGTAATCTTGCCGCCGGTGTCTCGGACGGGCGAGATGTGCCATTCAAGATAATATTCTGTCCCGTCTTTGCGATAATTAATCGCCTCTCCGAAAAACGGTTCGCCATTTTCCAGGCAAAGTTTTAGTCGATCCAAAACCTTCCGATCCGTCTTAGGGCCCTGCATCAGGCGCGGCGATTTTCCTATGACTTCTTCACTGGTGTAGCCCGTCATTTTAGAAAACCCGGGATTAACAAAAACAATTCTAGGCCCCGGTGGGTGAAGGTTTGCGTCGGTGATGAGTACGCTGTCTTCCGTATCCTGAACTGCGGCCTGAAGGAGTCGAACTTCGGAGCTGACTCTACTTTTTGACGTCTTATTTTTTTCCATCGGCTTCCTGAAAAAAGATTTGAAAGAAAAATCAATTATACAATTTCCAAATTAACCCGACGCGAACCTGCTGACGTGTAATATCATATCCGTCGAGCATAGTAAATCGCACGCGCGGAAAGTTCTCCGCTTCATAAAAGATCTGTAAAGTTCCTATGTTCACCGAAATGCGCGTGTTCAATATCCATCCTCCGCGCGCATATCGCGGGGTTATGAAATATATTTGCGGCGCATCGTGAAAACTGAAGCCCGCATGTTTCCCCACGTACATCGCCGATAAAAATCCTGTCAGCTTCAGATTATTTTTTAAAAAAAGAAACGTGCCGTAACCGCTCAGATAAGTACGATAAGCCGGAACTCCTTGGCGTACTTCGTCGTCACCCTTGGATAAAGACTGCCGCGCCGTAAATTCAAACATGGCGATTCTTTTCATGAACTCAAACTCCACGCCGTACGTTTTAGAACGGGGAAGATTCCCAACCTTGATCTCCATCGAATCTGTGTTGAAATTCACGGGATAGTAATACAAGGCGTCGCGCAGGTTATTTCCATAACCGCTAATGACCACGCGGTCAAAATAGAAGATGTTTTTCACTTGAATGGATGAGGACAAGCTTTGAGTTGTTTGCTTGGAAAGGTTTTTAGCAAAATCGATCGGAAAATTAAAATCACCCGGAGGAAATCCTGAAAATTGAGTTTCATATCGCCCGACGTTATTTTGAAACTCATCCATTAATGTCGGAAAGGATTCCGTATGACCTGCATTCGCCAAAATATTCAAACGGTCATTCACGGGCAGAGTTACTGTCAATGCCCCGGAGATCGCCTGATGATATATCGTATGATATTCATACCGTCCCGAAGGCTGAACAACCAACGTATTCCATTCAAAGGTATCTCCGGCAAATACGGCCGTCTGATTATTGCGCGTTTCCTGCGTAGGTATCCGGTCAATCGAACGTTTCACATATTGTCCGCCGACCCATAATCGATGCTGCGCTATATTCAAACCGTACCGCCCATCCCATGCGACTGACTGTGTTGAATACAAAGACGGAATACTTATTTTTTTTGGAAAACTCCTTGAGTAGCGGTCGATATGGGTAAAATATAGATGCGACTGAAACAATGACCTTTCCGATCTTCCTGTAAGGCTTAGTTGGTAATCCGTCCTCTCGTCCTTGCGGAATCCGCCGACCGTGGAAAAATCAAAAATATTTTTATCGCCGTAAATATTCCGCCCGTAAGCGTCGAACCTGTCTTTGTTGCTCTGCGTATAGAACTTCATGGACCAGTCGGGCGTGATTAAAAAATTTATCCCTGCATACAGATTTTTTCCGGCATAGCGTGTTCGCTGAAAATTATACAAGAAACCGCCCTGCAACCCCTGTACATTCTGTTCCCCGGGCGTTTCCTTCGCGGAACCTCCGACATACACCTGAAGATGACTGCCGAGATTTCTTCCAAAAAAAATTCCGATGTCCTGAAAAGGGCTAAACGCCGATCGGAATTTAATGGACGTCAGGGGTTCGTTAGCGGTAAATTGCCGCGGAACAATATTAATATATCCTCCGGCGGCCTGATCGCCGTACCGCGGAGAAGCGTTCCCTCGGAAAATCTCGATTCGCTCGATGTTTTCAAGTGAGATCGTGTTCAAGTTAATCCAGCCCGCATCCGGATCGTTCATTGGAATGCCGTCCAGCAAAACAAGAATGCGGCGATTGGATAAACCGTTGGTTGATGCCGTGATCGGCTTACCGTAGCTGCCGAGGTCGTGAACATAAAATCCTCCTGCCACCCACAGCCAATCTGCAAAATCGCCGTGGTAGGATTTCATCATTTCATCGTGGTTGATAATTTTAAAGAAGAATGAGGAATCGGAATAGAAAAACAGGTTCGCTGAATCGGCTTTTTGATTTACGTGTTGAACGGTCAATTTTGAGTACATAGCGGCCCAAAGAGAATCCTCGCCTGAAACCGCCGCCGTATCGGCAGGAGTCTTTATCGAACCGGTCTCCTGCGCGTCAAGTACACCGTATGGAATTCCCAGTAGAAAAAAACCGCACAATATCGTTTCGGCTATCTTAGAATACATTTCGTTCGACTTAATTTCGTAAAACGCTTCGGCGTCAGGAAACCTTTTGTTTGGATTCTTGCCGTCCGACAACCACATTGTAAATTGCCATCAGTACGGTCGCAAATGCGCCGACGCCAAAAAGCGCAAAAAAGATCATTTCCGGATTCGGCGTGGTTTTAAGACTCTCGTACATCCAACCACCAAGAGGATCGCCGACAAACAGCGCTATGGCAATGGGCAAAAAAGCATATCCCTGAAATAATCCCTGTTGTCCCGGAGGCGCTATGTCCGAAATATACTCATAATAACGCGGCGCCTGCATGATTTCGCCCAGAGCAAACGCGACAATTCCCGCCACAATCGTAGGAATGCTGGGATAAAGTCCGATAATCAGCCAGCACAAGCTGGAAACGCCAAAGCCAACCAGAATCGCCGTGCGCGTGCGAATGTGTTTGGTGAGATAATTCACGGGAATTTGCAGTAATATGATAGCGCCCGCAGCAGACCAGGATTGAATAATCTCATAGGGGGCATGCGGATCAATAAAGTCAATAATGTAGTAAGGCAGTACGATGAACTCCTGCCAAAACATAACCCAATATAATGAATAAAGCAGCAAGAGCACCATGAACTTCAGATTGCCCAATACCAGAAACAGGTTCGCGATTTTCTTGCCAAGCGATTCTGTGATCTCGGTCATTTCGCTTTTCACCTCTTTGTACATCAAGAGATTGACGATAAGCATAGCGAGACAACTGACCGATGAAACGACATAAACAAATTCCATTCCGAAGCTGTCGCGAACGAAATACGCGATCGTGGGACCGATCGCGGCGCCGATATTAACCAGCCAGTAATAAATAGCGTACCCCAGCGATTTGGTTTCGGGCTTCGACGTCACGGCAACGGTTCCCAATACGGCCGGTTTGATAAATGATCCTCCAATCGCGGTAAAAAATAAAAAGGCAACCAGCAGCCAGTACTGCGATGTGTCGCCGTAGAGGCCTTGAAATGCCGTCATCCCCACCGAACCGACAAGAAAATAACCCAAGGCAAGAATCGTAAAGGCAATGGAGAATGCGTTTCGAAAACCCCATTTGTCGGCCAGCGTGCCGCCGACGATCGGCAGCAGATAGATCATTCCGCCAAAAATACCGGAGAGCTGCCCCGACTCGCTTTCTGTAAATCCAAGCCTGTCACGCAAGTACAGGCTCATGACAATTTTTTGCCCGTAGAATGCCAGACGTTCAAACAGCTCCATTCCATTAGCTACCCAGAATGTTGGATGGAATCCTTCACGAACCTTTTGCAATTGTTCTTGCAGTTTTGACATAGTTCCTCGCGCTGGTTATCGAAATGCCTTTAACCGCAAAGGGCGCAAAGAAAACACATGAGGTTTACGGAGTATAAACCGAATCATTAAATAGTTTTTACACCTTGTGATCTTTGTGTGATTCTTTGTGATCTCTGTGGTTATGTTTTTTTGTTTCAAGTCGAAATAAATTCTCTGCTATGTTGAGTATTCTTTGTGGATTTAGCGATTTGCCATTATTCGCCGAAGACCTGTTTGTTCCGTGCTTCGCCAAGTATTTTCTTATTCGCCTCATCCAAACCCACAATGTCATCCAGACTCATATAGGCGGCAATTTGCACGTTGGTATTTATGTCTTTGGAAAGCCGGATAAGCAGGTCATAAATCGGTTTGGGTATCTTTTCCTTACCCCTAAAAATAACGCCGAATCCGTCTGCGCAGGACTCGCGCATATTCCATGCGGGATGCGTACTCGCTTCCATCAAAAATTTTAATGCCTCTCCATGCCCTTTGTGTGCGATCTGTGTAATGCCTTCAACGGCAGCCATCCCCAATGCGTCTTCATCGTCCGGATTTTGCAAATACCTTTGAAGACAATAATTTTTAAGAAAATCAAAAGACTCGTGGCCGCCGATATTACCGATAGAAATAATAATCTCTTCCTCGATTTCCGGCGTGATCACATCCTTGTTATTTGCATCGGTCAGAAAATTAATCAGCGCTGCAAAACCATCGGAATGAGCCCAAAGCCCGAGGCCGATGATGCCGGTGAGAATACGGTTTGGATCGGCATCGTTCATCAGCGCATGCAGGTAGTCCGACAGACGTGGATCGCATTCGAGATACGGGATCAGGTGAAGGGCGTCGTTGCGCTCGACCTCATCCGCGCTCAGGATGTTCCTGGTTATGACTGCGAAGATCTCTTCTTTGAATTCCTCCGCATTTTCCGGATCCATATTTCCGCGATCGTCTTCTTCAAAGTCCGGCTCATCTATGTCAAGATTTCTCTTTATCATTTTTCCTAAGCGTCATTTCGAATTAAACGAAAAGTTTTACATCCCGCCCTGAATAATTTCAGTGATCCCCTTGCGTACCATCATGACGCCGATTGCGGCCAGCAATAACGTCACCACTTTCGCGATACCTTTGGCGCCGCTGCGGCCTGTAACCCGCAGAATATATGGCGAATACCGCAAAGCAGTATAAACAATCAGTAAATTAATTACAACAGAGGAAATGGTCGGTCCCATGCCGTACGAGTCCATGGATATCATCAAGGTCGTTAATAAGGCCGGCCCAACGATCAGCGGAATCCCGATGGGCACAATGCCGATCGACGCCGTGTGCTGAATTTTGATTTCGGTTGTTTCGTCCTGTACTTCATGGCTTTTCCTTTCTTCAGTAGAAAACAGCAGGTCATTAATCGCAATGGCAAACAAAATGATCCCGCCTGCAATCTTAAAATCGCTCATCGTAATTCCGAGAAAAAGAAAAATAATTTTTCCAAGAGCGAGAAACGTCATACTGACAAGAAACGCGGTGAAAATGGACTGCCGCAAAACCCGCCGTTTTGGATTCTCCGGAATACCTTCGGTCAGCGTGAGGTATACCGGAACTATACCGATCACGTCGATCGCGACGAATATCGGAATGAATGCTAATAGGTAATCTTGTATCATAATTCTCCAAAAGTCTAAAAAATCGCGATCAGAAGGCAGGCCGACGGTCTGTCACCATGATTTTTTGGTATTGGCAAAATAAGCAAGAAATGTCTGAGGCACAAATGGATTTATAGGATGGATCAGTTAAACGAGTGGATGCGACCGCATTGCAGAAACGCAAAGATTGCTCGGTTTATCAAGCTGCATTTTGCATATCTGATTACGTTTTTTTGGAACGTAACAGAACTGCGTGTTAAAAACGACAGTATGAGCGGTGCAAGTTAATTTTATAACTTTAATTTTTTGGCAATTTCTTTAGAAGAAACATCATTGATTCCTAAAATCAGTTTATTCCTTCGACTCAACATCTCTTTTCTATATTCTTCAGAATAAGTTCTAGTTAAAATAAAATGATCGTAACCAAGGATATTTGACACCTCATCTGCAATCAACTGACTATTAAAGAGTTTTAAAAAAAATTTATGAGCTTTTGAATACCTTAAAACCCAAAGGTCCAAACAATCTAAAGAATAATCCCTCGCAACGTCAGGTTCATTATAATTTGATTCGTGAATTATTGAATATTTGAGAATAATACTCTTGCCTGCTAAATATTCAGCAACATAAATATTATTAATGAATCCTCGTCGAAAATAAGTTATTGCTTTGATTTTTTTGCCTTGTAGAAATAAGCAAATGGCATAACTATACAAGTTAGGAGGATACTCCTCTAAACTCGCTGACAAATATTTCTCCGCGAGTTCGTTTTTTCCTAAATAAAGATATACATTCCCAATAAGATGTCTAATTCCTTGATTATCATTAGGGTTGTAAAGCAGTAATTTTTGAAAACAATTAGCGGATGCTCCGTAGTTTCTTACCCTCAAATAAGCTAACCCCAACGTGCACAGTGCTCTTAAAAAAGGCCTGTTGCTAATAATACTCCACACTATTTTTCCATCAAATGTTTTAGGGATAAGTAATTCAAAAAGCTCAACTGGTTTTTCTAAATATTTCAACACTCCGTAATAATTATCTTTTTCTGATTGAATCGCTGCTAAACTAACATAGGCATCAATAAACCAATGATCTTTCTTAATAATATCTTTAAATACGCCTATTGCTTTTTTTGTATCCCCAACATCAAGAAGTTCACATGCCTCATAAAATCGATCAAAAAGCGGTTGACGTGCATGTCCCCATTCAAAATATCCCTCAACATCTTCTTCGTTGATAAGAAAAGTCGGTTGTTCAAAAAAACGTTTCATAATTACATCACATTTTTAAATTTAAATACCCACATCAATCATGACTTGCCGATTCATATAGTAGATAGATAATTTAATATATAAGCCTCATTTTCTCAAAACCCCAAAATTTCCACATTCACCGTTTCAATATCTTCCATCTTTGATCCGAGGAACCTTTCGCCCACTTTCACAAAATTCTTCGGCATATCGGTTACGTAAAACTTATGCTGTCCTCTAGGCGTTTTGGCGCTGAGCAGTTTTTTATCAGCGAGAATTTTTTTTGCAATTTTCGCCGTTTCTACGCCGGAGTCAATGAGGCCAACCGGGGACCCTATGATGCGGTCGATAGATTTCTGTATTGTCGTACTGAGCATGGGGTAATGCGTACACCCGAGCACGAGCGTGTCAATATTCGTTCCGGCGAAATGCCGGAGATATTCCCCGCTGATCTGTTGCGTCACATCGTGATCCAGCCAGCCTTCCTCCGCCAACGGCACAAATAAACTGCAGGCATGCGAAAAAACTTCCGTTTCGGCATTCATCTTCTTGATCGTTATGGGGTACGCCTCGCTGTTGACCGTGGTTTGCGTTCCAATAATTCCGATACGTTGTTTCACACTGCGCCCGACCGCCGCGGACGAACCCGGTACTATGACGCCGATCACGGGTATCTTGAACATATTGGCGATGAAGTCCAATGCGACTGCGCTGGCGGTATTGCAAGCAATGACGATCATCTTGACATCATGTTCGAGTAAAAATAAACAGCTCTGCAGAGTAAACGCTTTGATCGTGCGATCGGACTTTGTGCCGTACGGCACGCGCGCGGTGTCGCCGAGATAGACGATGCGTTCATTGGGCAATTGACGCATAACTTCCTTGACCACGGTCAAACCGCCGATACCGGAATCAAAAATTCCGATGGGCTGATCGCTGAGTGTTTGCGGAGTGTCCATCAAAGGACTCGCCGCAGACTCCGGGCGTGAGTTTGTCATAGATTTTCCTTCGCTTCCTGGATGTTCAGTTCCAATTCTTTTATCTTCTGCTGTAAGTACTGCCTCTTCATACCGAGTTTTGCCGCGGTCTGAGATATATTCCAGTGATTGAGTTTCATCGATTCCATGATAAACTCGCGTTCAAACGCGCGTACGACGCGCTGTTTGGCGTCCTGGAAACTCACGTCGCCCCGCTCAAGAATTTCTTTGATTCCCATCGGACTGAAATCGTCGCTTTTTTTCAGGTCGTCATGCAACAGGTCTTTTGTGATTTCCTCGCCGGAACTAAGCACTACGCTGCGTTCAACCACATTGATCAGTTCGCGCACATTGCCCGGCCAGTCATAATCCATAAGTACTTTCATCGCATCATTTGAAAAGCGCGTGACGTTAATTTTATGTTTTTGTGCAAATACGCTGAGATAATGTTTAGCCAGCAGAGGTATGTCGCCCGTGCGTTTGCGCAGAGTCGGAACTTCGATCTCAACCACATTAATACGGTAATACAGGTCTTCCCGGAATTGTCCTTCGCGGATAAATTTGGATAAATCGCGGTGGGTGGCGCTGAGAATACGCACGTCCACCTGGATAGACTCCGTGCCTCCGACGCGCTCGAATTTTCTTTCCTGCAGGACGCGCAGAACCTTGGCCTGCGTTTCGAGCGACATATCGCCGATCTCGTCGAGAAAAAGGGTCCCGCCGTCCGCCAATTCAAATTTTCCCTGTTTCGCCGCTACCGCGCCGGTGAACGCGCCCTTTTCAAATCCGAAGAGTTCGCTTTCAATCAGTTCTTTCGGAATGGCCGCGCAGTTAATGGAAATAAACGGCCCTTTGGCGCGGAGACTCTGATCGTGAATCGTTTTGGCGACCAGTTCTTTTCCTGTGCCGCTCTCGCCGCGAATTAGCACCGTTACATTACTTTTGCTTACTTTGTCAACAAGGTCATACACGTGCCGCATCGGTTTGCAGTCGCCGATAAATCCGGTGAATCCTTTGCTGATCTGAAGTTCTTTTCTTAACTGCGTATTTTCACGTTGAAGTAAAACCTGCTGCACGGCATGCCCTACCTGAGCGCGTAATTCCTCTATGTCATACGGCTTAGACATATAATTGAATGCTCCGGACTTGATCGCTTCGACGGCCATCTTCTCAGAACCGTGCGCCGTAATCACAATCACAAGACTTTCGATTTTGCGTTCCTTCAGCTTTTTCACTAAATCAATGCCGTTCATACCGGGCATTGAAACGTCCGTCACGATGACATCGTAACTGTTAGTGCTCATCAAATTCAACGCGGAAAGAGCGTCCTCGGCTTCGGCAATACGATAACCTTCCGGCCTTAGGGCTTTGGCCATACCGTAGCGCGCAGCTTTTTCATCATCTACAATCAGAACGCCGATAGTGGATTGTAATGTGGAATGCGGTGTAATGGGTTCGCTCATAAATTACTTAGTTGAGTCAAGGGGTATATAAATTTCGAATGAAGTGCCGACGTCTTTCTGGCTGCGTAATATCAGCCGTCCGCCGATGGCTTCGGTTTTATTTTTTACAATAGCCAGTCCAAGGCCTGTGCCGGACGATTTCGTGGTATAGAATGGTTTAAATATTTCTTCCATTCTTTCAGGACTGATGCCGGAACCGTTATCGGTGATCGCAATCTTGATACACCGTTTCTGGTCCGGCAGCAAATGCGGCGCATATTCCACAGAAGGCTTTTTTTCTGTTGACTGAATCGACTGTACGATCATAGGATCAAGATTCCACTCGGTAAATCCGTCCGCCATATCGGGCGGATACAGCTTATCTACGATCATGACGCCCGGCTGTTTTTCCGAGGTCGTCGCTTCAAACAGATCCGCCTCCCGCACGGTGTAGCCCGCACTGAACATGAGCCGGCCGCCGTGTTCCATCGATTGTATTGCATTGATAATAATGTTAAAAATGATCTCTTTCAAGTCTCCTTGCCGGGATTTGATCATAAGTGGAGTATGTTCATATTTGGTATACAGCTTGATACCTTTACTGCGCGTTTCCTGCCGTAAAATAGTCAGTATATTGTCAATGATCTTGACTATATCAATCTCATCCTCATCAGAATCATCCGTTCGGGCAAATTTGAGCAGTTGTCCTACCACCATGGTCAGGCGGTCAATTTCTTCCGTAATGATCTGCAGATCCATCAGTTCGTGATCCTTGCTCCCGCTTTTTTTCTTCTCATCCCTCAGTGATTGCACAATACTTTTGATCGAACTCAGAGGATTTTTTACTTCGTGCGCAATGCTTGTTGCCAGCAGGCCAAGTGACGATAATTTATCGGCCTGAAACATTTTAGATTCCAGCTCGATACGCCGCTGAACTAATTCAATATTTTCAATCGCAATGGCTATCTGGCTTGATACGGTCAGCAGAATTTCCTTTTCTTCAAATGTAAATTCCTCATTGGTCTTCTTTTTACCGATAGCCAGCAAACCGACCAGATCATTTTCCAGGCTGATACCGAGATAAATATGATAAGGAATTTCAGAAGATCTGAAATGAAAAAGATTCATGCGACGCGCCTCGTACAATCCGTTACCTTTTTGAATATTCTTTACTACGGATTCCAGTTTGAATTCCTTTATATCCCCTAGACTCTGCGTAACGGAATAATACATGCGCTCAGGATATATGTGTTTGCCTAAGATAAACAATCCGACTTCTTCCACATTAAAATATTCAATAACCGACGAATGAACTACCTTCAGTAAATCGTCCAGGTTGCCTGCACTCACGATCTTTTCGCTGATCTTGCGAATCATAGATTGATACAAATATTTCTGATTGAGCGCGTAGTACCCGGCGATACGGCGTATCATATATTTGACCGGTTCGTATAAAATGAACATCAGCGACACGATGAGAATCTCCAGCATTTCAACGCTGAGATCAGGATTATCTTCTCCCATTTTCCGTAATGCACGCGCCGCTACGATATAGATACTCAAAAAAGTTCCTGCAATCGTGATCAGCAGAAAGCGCCTCCGCGCCACCGTAGAGTAAAAAGGATATTTGTACAAGAGATAGATCATAACTCCGGTTGGAATGAGCGAGGAAATCATCAATAAACTTTTGAGCGATTTATCCAATCGAACGTTCCCCGTTCCTCCGAAAAAATAAAAGTACAGAAGCAAAGCTGAGATAATAAAAATGATAACCGTCTCAACCACGAAAAATTGCCGCCATTTTTCGTTTCGGCTTAACATGATAATTCGAATCGATAGCATTGCAGAAACCCAAAGCGCGATCACTATAAAAAAAATAAAGACGGGAATAAAACTCATATTTTCATCGAGAATACGCTTTCGTGAATCTACGATCGTATATTGTCCGAAATAAATAATGAAAATAATTGGCAGATAAAAAAAGAGGGGGAATACTTTATAAAAAACGCCCTTTCGACCAACCAGTTGATGAACATAATCCAAGAAAGAGGCGTGAACGTGTACTACCACCGCCGGGAGAAACACAATGCTGTACAGCGATATATAGCGTAATTCTGTATATATCTCTTGGGCCGGCCGGCCGAAGACTTGCTTAATGGTCATTGCAAAAAACTGGAACCCGTGCCATATCGTCAGAATAAGAACCATGAACAAAAAAACATGTTCATGCATCAGCTTATTTTTTCGTTTAAGTATTTCCCCGCACAAAACGGCGTACAGGATCATGCCGACAAAAAAACCAAGCATGACGATCATATCATAACCGAACATAGATTACCTTACGCGATAGCTACCTCTGACATCCGCCCTGAATATCACGGCGCCTTGTTGATCCGTTCGATATACTTTCGCACCGCTACGGACCAGATCGCCGACAACTGCCGGCGATGGGTGATTAAACATATTGAATTCGCCGCAGGAAATAACAGCAAACTTAGGCTGCACTTTCGACAGAAATGCTTGCGACGTCCCGTTCCACGATCCGTGGTGGCCGACTTTCAGAATATCACTTTGAAGCGTTTCCGAGTAGTCGCTTATTTCGGCCAGGCTTGGGAGTTCGGCATCCCCCATAAATAGCGCCTTGACGCCACGGTACCTGAGCTGGAAAACAAGAGACGTGTTATTCGTTCCCGCGGGAGCCGGCGCGTTTTCGGAAACAAACTGTTTCCCGGGATGCATGAAATATAACGCAACATCCTTATCAATTGCAAGCGCGTCTCCGGCGCGGATTATGCGGCGCGGAATACTGCGCCGTTCTATTTGGCACAGAATACTGTCGTACACATCGGATCGGTAAAATTGCCCGGGGTCAATCACTTGCCCAACGGTAAAATGTTTCAAAAGATAAAACACTCCTCCTATGTGATCG
>JAEUSJ010000008.1:38481-44733 GCA_016788215.1 bacterium
TCATGCGGATGCGACATGATCAGATAATCAATATGATGGATGCCGATTTTTCTCAAATAAGGCGCCACCACCCTCTCGCCCTGATCAAAATGTTCATTGCAATCGCCGGCATCGATGAGGATCGTTTTATTTTGAGGGGTTCGAACCACTGCTGCGTCCCCTTGTCCTACATCAAGAAAAATTATCTCGAGTGGTTGTTCGGAACTCCACACCGGCCTCCAAATGAAAATAGCAATCACGGCCAATCCCGCAATCATACCGTATTTTCTGATCTTTAGAGCATCCCATGTAAGAAAATAAAATAGAATCATGTAAAATATCAGCATACTCCACAAATCCATCTTGTAAAATTCCGTGTAAGCAAACGGCATTTTGGACGACCACTCGGCGATCTTGACCATCAGCAGGATGGACAACTCGTTGACGTTGGCGAACCATTGTGCAATAGTAAACGAGAATGTGCCGGCCATCGCCGATATAAAACCAATGCCCATTACAAAGCTGGATAAAGGAACGATCAATACGTTTGCCGCAAGCGCGACCAGCGGGATTTTATAAAAATAATATGCGGTAAAAGGAATCGTTCCTATCTGCGCGGCAACAGAGACGAGAAGTAATGCGAGTATCTTTTCACTGAAACTCATGTCGCCGGATTGAAAAAAACCAAATCGTTTGCATGCCGTTTCCAGTTTTGGATAAATCAACACTATGGACAGTACAGCCGTAAAGGATAACTGCAGTCCGATATCGAACAAAGCAAGCGGCTGCATAAAAAGAATGATGATCAACGAGACAAAGAGGCTGTTGATAATATTTCCACGTACCTGCCACAGGGTTCCAACTAAAACTACGCCGGCCATAATTCCCGCGCGTACGACCGATGGAATAAAATCGGCCACGCCCATATAGACAACAAGACAGGCTAGAGTAAAATAAATTCTAAGATCATAACGCAGCCTGAGAAAACTGAAAAACCCGAATAGCAGTGCCGTGATAAAAACGATATGCAGCCCGCTGATCGACAATATGTGAATCGTACCGCTATAGGAGAAGTATTCCAAAACTTCACTTGGAATTTCTCCGCGTTCACCAATGAGCAAACCGGTTAAAATCGATGCGCTCAGCGGCGATAATGTGGAATTATTCAGCTCGGATACGTAATGCTTAATGGGATGAATAAAATATTTCAGGATCGGGTTCGCATCCGTATGTCCCGTTGCGGCCAGTTGCGCCGGTTCGCCCAAATACATTAACCCGTAAATATCCTGAAAAGCAAGGTATTGCGCGTAATCAAATTCACCCGGATTTCTTTCATTTCTTGGTGCAAATATGCGGCCATACAGAATCACCTCCTCACCATAGGTTCTCGGAATACGAGCCTCGTCACGCAGTGTGATGAGTAATTGGCCGGTGGTTGGATACTCAATATGTTGAGTCACACGGATGGAGCGAACCTCAAAGACAAAACGAATTTTATCTTTGATCAATTGCGGATCACGGCTGACGATCCCTTTTACTTCAACTTCCCGGCCTAATTGATTAAAATGTGAAATGTGGGATGATTCGAATCTTCCGGATGGATAACGGGCGGAAATAAGAAAGAATACTCCGAAAATAAAAAGCAAGAATGCGAGCAATCTCATCTTACGTCGCAGAAGAGCCGCTCCGGTTATCAGGCCTATTGCGGCAAGAGAAAATATGAGAGAATGACCTGAAACAAAGAGACTCGATATGCCGGTGTACCGAATGATAAGTATGATCAGAATAAAAAGGACCACAACTTTGACGGCGGGATACAAACGCAGCGGATCGCGAGTTTGGCCCATTATAAAATTCCTAAATCGTCTTTACGAAGCCATCCTACTTTACCGTCCGGCAATTTGATTTCAAACCAATCGGCTTTTTCTGAACGAATCTGAACTTTAGTTCCTTCATGCAATACAAAAATAATACTTCCTGCGTTATCCGGCTCACTTTTCACATCGGCGGCGGCATTTAAAATAATTGCTTCCTCAGTTTTCGCGCGTAAATACATGCCGGCGCCAAAATTAATTGTACAAAATAATAGATAAATCCCGACGGTTGTTATCAGTATTTTGACATAGCGCCGTTGCATCCTGCGGATTTTTCCAAGCAATATCAATCCTACAAAAACGTACCAACCAAAAAGACTCATTATCGCCCACGTGTTGGCAGATAAGGAGCGCATTATCTTTTTTGAGATGTCATATATAAAAAAATCAGGCGGAGTAATAATTTTATCCTTCAGATACAGTTGTGTCAATTGAAGATTAAAGGCTATGTCCTCATCGGAAGGATCGAGCCTTACGGCTTTTTCATAATAAAATACGGCATAGCCGTATTTTTTAGTTTTGAAGTAGGTGTTAGCCAAATTATAAAAAAGTTCTTTCGATGAGTAACCCGCGTCGACGAGCTGTTGATACAGAACCTGCGCATCGGAATATCTTTTTTTCTCATACGAAAGGCTGGCTTTTGCGAAAAGATCTTCCGATGAGATCGAGATGCCCTGTCCATTCAAAACGTTTGCTGTCAGGATAATTACCAGTAGCGTGTAGATGATCTTCTTCATTGGGTTATAGGGCCTTGTCCATATTGAGAATAGCTGAACGAATGCGGTTATACGCTTCATCGATTTTTTCTTTCGACTTGCTTTCCGGAGCAAAACGCGCTTCGTCGCACATGTGCAAGCAATCCAAATATTCTTTGATCAATGCTTCGTCAACTCTTTTTTCTCGGAATCGTTCTTCCAGTTGTTCTTTCATGAGACTTGCTTCCGGAATTTTTAATTTGTCCGCAACTAACCCGCTCAACGTTTTAGCTATTTCAGCATAAAACGTATCCACCTGATTTTCCTTGACCAGTTTTTCCGCTGCTTTCAGGCGTTTTTTTGCCAACGGGCTGGCTTTCCTGTATTTCAGTCCTTCAACATCCTGTAACGATCGCGCCCGTCTCTTCAAAAATAGATTTCCACCCAGCCACGCGCCTGCAGGAAAGATCCACAGCAGAATAAACCACCAACGGTATATAAAACTGCGATCACTTTGAAACCAGTCGTCTACGTTGGATTTAATATAGCGGATGTCTTTGGACAGAAGAGCAATTTCTTCTTTTGACAATCCGCCGCCGCTTGCAATTCCGCCTGTGCCGGCCGCAATATCGAGTGTATGCGATGTCGAAGATTTTGTGACGTACTTTTTTGCAGAGGGATCAAAATAGGAAAAAACGTACGGTGGTATTTCAAATTGTCTGTTTACCCGCGGAACGGCAACGTATTCAATCGTCTTTTTTCCGCTGATCAGGTTTCCTTTTTTATTGATCTCATCGGACGATTTTGGATCATATTTTTCAAAATCATCCGAAAATGGATTGGGTGGAATTTCCGCTGACATGATATTTCCCGTGCCGCTGATCTCTACTTTATAAACTACCGCTTCGCCGGTCTTCAGTGACGCTTTATCGACCGATGTGGCGACGTCAAAATTTCCGACCAGCCCGGTGAAGTTTGCCGGTTTTTCAAGCGGCAGTTCATTCACTTTGACGTCAACGGAATTGGAAACGAGTTTTGTTTGCACAACTTGTCCGAACGGATCGCCGAAGGGTGAGAAGAAATCATCGAACATATTGCTGCGTCCTTTTTTGGAAATGCGCAATTCGCAGTCTATTTCCGCCGGATCGATGCTCAAAGTTCCTGCATGCGTTGGAAAGACAGCCGTCCGTTTAATGGTAAATGTTGAATACGTAACGCCGTTTAGAACTTCGCGCTCCGGTTCGAGGGGTTGTTTTATCGGAAAATCTTCCGCCCAGAATCCGGTAAAATTCGGAGTTTTCGTCGGCGAATATTGTGTAATATTCACGCGCGTATAAATTTTCAGATAAACCATGATCTGTTCGCCGACATAAGCTTCCTTTTTCGCAGAAACAATGGCCAGAAAAACATCTTTCGACAACGAAGCATTTTGATTTCCTGAAACCGTGCCCGCCGGAACGACTTCGATGGTGAGCGGCTGTGTGGTATAAGCTCTTCCGTTATTTTCCACACTGATCGACGGAATCGTCCATTTGCCGGCTTCTTTTGCGCGCAGCAAAAACTGATAACTTTTTGAAACGCTTTTCTTGCCGTTGATGATCTGAATGGACGTGGATTCTCCGGCATTAGCATAAATAGCTTCAAGGCCTTTGAGCGGCGGCAGCTGGGGATACGCCGTCACATTAACATCATCCCCGCTGATCTCGACGGTCAGCGTGAACGATTCTCCGGCCTCGATCACCGTTCGCTCCACCGACGCGCTGCAACGAACGTTCTGCGCCTGAAGACCGTGCGTTGCGAAAGACACAATTAAAATTATAATAATGTTTCTGACCATGATATTTCTTTTTTCTGAGGCAGGCTAAAAATAATCAGCTTGGGGGTTTTTATCAATATCTATTTGTTCATTCAACAGTCGCCCATACATTTACCACTATAAAATTTCTGTAAAAGGTCATCAAACCATTAACTTCCCTTCTGGCTCTGTTGTTTTTGATTTAATAGTTCAAACAGTTTTTTTTGTGAGCGTTCTTTAATTTCGCTCTGCATCGGTAAGCACCATACTATCAGAGTATTTGAACTCATGAAAAACTCCGGAGAGTTCGATGACGACGGAGTCATTTTTTTACCCCAGAATACACGCTTTAAATACGTATACGTTGAAGCGTCTAATACTCTATCGAATTCAAAATACATAATCGTACCACTGTCTCGACCGGGGCCATCTATGGACTGAAACGATTTTTCAACGACACTGCCTAATTGAACGGCATGAACAAGAATACCGTTGTAAAAATTAAATACATATCTCGCTTCAGGATCGGCCTGCATTTCAGTTGCGAACTTATAACCCGTCAGTAAATCATCACCGCTCAAAATAACCTGTTTAAGATCAATTTCTTTGGAAAAACCAAACTGTGTAAAATTGTAATGTAGTGTTTTTCCACTTGTCAGAGTTTGAGATGAGCCGCATGCAACCATAAAGACCATCGGCAGGATAAAAAAGAGCTTTTTCATACAACCTCCTTGTTTATGAACAAACAAATAGATATGGACTCTTTCTGCAGCAGAGTTTAAAACAAAATCTTTTTATCAAAATAAATACTCTACCTTCCTTTCTGTGCAAATTTCCACGCATTCATCAATACAAACTTCGCCACATTTTCAACGACCAAGATGTCAATTTTCTCCGCCGTGTCGCCCGGCGAATGATACGGCATGGTTCCGTTATATGCATACATAAAAAACGCAGGAACTCCCAGAAGATGAAAATAATATTGATCGGAATTAGGTGAATTAGGCCGTGTGCCGAGTTCAAATTGAAAGTACGTTTGGTTGATCTGTTGAATTTCTGAAAATTCGTTTTCATGGCCGTCTATGCCTTGAACCATCATGCCATTGCTTCCGGAACCAACCAAGTCAAGATTGACCATGAATTTTATTTTCTTCAGATCTATGGGCGGATGTGTAACGAAATAGGCGGAACCCATCAACCCAACTTCTTCGCCTGTAAATGCAATGAACACTACCGAACGCGACGTGTTTACATTTTTGAGCATCTCAGCAACCGTCATCATGACCGCGACGCCGCTCGCGTTATCATTGGCGCCGTGATAGACGCTGTCTTGTCTTTTTCCAAGATGATCGAGATGCGCCATGATTAGAACGTATTCATCCGGATGGAATGTCCCTTTTTTTATCCCAATCACATTCATGGTTTCTACGGAATCGTTAGATGTTTCGTGCAAATGAACTTTCGATCTGACGGTTTTCGTATCGAGCTTGAATTTCTGAAAGTACGAACTGCCGATCGGCACTACATTATTTTTCTCAAAATGCTGTGCAACAAAGTCCGCCGCTTTCTCAAAACCCGCCGATCCCGTTGCACGCCCCTCAAACGAATCCGATGCAAGAGTTTCGATTAAAGACCGAATGTCTTTGCCGTTTACTTTATCAACGAGCTCAAGAATCGTCTTATCGAATGACGAGTCGGAGCCAGTTATCATTTGCAGTGCCGGCACTCGCTGATCCAATCGTCTTACCTGGCTTTGCGCGTTATTAGATGGAACAAAGAGGAAAAAAAGAACGGCAGATAAAAGTCCGCCGTTTGATGTTGTATTTACCTTCATGACTTTGATAGATTAGATAGAACTAAAAGCGATAACTTAGGCTGATGACAAAACGATTTGCTGTTATTTTTTCAT
>JAEUSJ010000090.1 GCA_016788215.1 bacterium
GAATAATTTAAATACCAGCGGCGCGCGTAAATTGATCTGTGCATTGATGAAATCCTCCCTGTTTACCACGCCCGACGAAATGTCATCGCCAACGAATACCATACCCGTTACAATTATCGAGTCGGGTAAAATACTTAATAAGTTCGCGACTTCGTCATAATTCGTTGTGCGAACCGTATCCTGTTGTGATGCGCCGGATGTATAGGCTGGGATATTTGCAATAATGTGGGCTGTTCTGGTAATGTTGGGCAAACGCTTTCCCGTGATAGTTACGTCCAACGACATAGGAAATGAAATCCGGTGATCGGTAATAATTTCAAAGAAAGCCCGTTTGATCTGGATACTATCGAGATGCTTGATGTCAATGGATTGGGTAGATCTGTCGAGATCAACCTGCTCCTGCGCTAGCAACGCCCGTAACCTGGAGAACTTCATTGTGTCGAGAGTTGCTCGTACTTTGATTCCTTGCCCGTTCGCCATCGTTTGCGGAGTGCCGGTTGCCGATATCGAGTCGGTAGTATATATATAATTATAATCCAAATATTGGTTTCCGATCGTGGCGTCTTTCGGAACGACCCTCCATTTATTCAACAAAATAATGACCGGCGCGGTGCTATTGGTCACGCGAATTGAACGAGTGAGCGATTGACCGGCTGAGTCGAAGTCTTCGGAAGTGAACAAAACGGTGGCGTTAACAGGAATGGTTTTGGTAAAATTCAAAGTTAATTTTCCGGAACTTATGTATCCGCTATCTATCACAGAATTCGATGACGTCTTAAATGAATCGGCTCGCGTGATGACCTGAGATGGGAATCGCCCTGTAATACTTGAGCCGGTAATATCTACGACCATTTTGATTGAAACAGATCGGCTGGTATCAACGAGAACACTGCTGCCGGAGCCTGTCGAATGGCCGTAAACCCGAACTGTGAAAGGCGTCGTTACGACCGTCGTCGAAGTAAATGTTTTAACTCTTGTATCGGTGTCGCCTAATGAAGATACTACGGACATAAAACTGTCAATACGTGCGCTATTCTGGCCGATAATAACAATCATCAGAGTGTCAAAACCAACTTGTGTATTATTCGTGACCGTTGTCTTTATCGTAGAACCGTTGAGAATGGTCGCCCCTGTGAATTTGGCAAACGTTACCGTCTTAGTTCTTTGCGGGAAACTAAATACAGGAATTATCACGTTGGTGTTAGCCAACGCATCAATAGACGCCGGACCCAATACTCCCAGAGAAAAGGTTGTAGTTACTGAATCTCTTAATTTCAGGTCGTTACTGATCAACCCCTCCGTTGAATCTACAGTAGGATCGGTGTCCAGATTGTCGCCGATCTGGACATGTTCATCATGATTTATTGTCAACAACACGGAATCGCTCACGATAGCGAGTTTTAGTGAATCTTTCTTATTCTCCAAATCCTTCTTAAGACGATATATATCGTAATGCTCATTGGTCAGCGGAATAGTCAATTTTGCATTCACCGTGGGCATCTTAGGCATTTCACAACCCACTAAGAAACCAAAAATCAATACTAAGGCGCATTTCGATCGAAACAAATGAATCCTCCAGATAATGATATTATGTCTTACTTGTTGGAATATTGTTGTTGCAAGTATCCCCAATTTATCTAAAAGGCGGGGGCAAGGCAAGAACTTTGTTTTGAGGGTTAATGGACCCTGCTGGAATCACGTTGTCGTATATCAGCCAATACCGCTATTAATCCATCAACGACTACGGGGTTATATTTTGTGCCCGAGCATTTTCGAAACTCATCAATAACTTCTTCGACGGTTAAAACTTTATTATATCCTCGCTGGGAGGTCATCGCATCGTAGCTGTCTGCCACCGCAACAATGCTGGCCAGGAAATCAATTTGATCTCCTTTCAAACCTTGTGGATAACCTTTTCCGTCCCAACGTTCATGATGCTGATGCACCATATTCACAATACCTGATAAAAATTTAATCGGTTTAAGAATTTTGTACCCGATCTCCGGGTGTTTCTTCATTTCCTCCCATTCAAGATCAGAGAGTCCGGTAACATTTTTTAAACTGGAAATTTCGACCACTAGTTTTCCAATATCATGCAGTAATGCCCCTTGCCCTAGATTCTCCATCTGTTGTAAATCGAGCTGTAACTTCTCGCCTATTTTCAAACAAAAGGACCGCACGCGCGCGGAATGTCCTGCCGTATAAGAATGTTTTTCTTCCACAGCCCGTACAAACGACAAAATGATACCAAGATAGGCCTCGCGCATTTCCTTGGACTGCTGTTCGATCTTTTGGTTTTTTTCTTCGAGTTCCTCAATATGTTTCTGTAACTTGAGTACGAGTTTGGCGCTGTATTCTTTATAAAAAACCTGCTCATCATTTTCTTCTACTTTTTCACGATTGCCGCGCAAATAACCTTCGATCTGCCCCGGGAATTCATCGACATCAAGCGGTTTCTTGATGTACCCGTCGCAGCCGGCAACAAGGGAACGTTGGCGGTCGCCCTCCATAACATTGGATGTGAGGGCAATAATAGGAATACCTGCCAAGCGCTCAATACTCTTTATACGCGTCGTCGCGGCATGGCCGTCCAGCAATGGCAAATTGATATCCATCAGAATCAAATCAGGCTCGATTTCTTCAGCCAATTTAACGCCGCTGATACCGTCGTTGGCCTCAAAGAGCTGATACCCGCGCGGTTCGAGCAATCGCCGCACCAGCAGGCGATTCATCTCATTATCCTCAACGTAAAGTATTTTTGTTGCTTTTTTTGGCGTAGTCAAGTTCCTTTATTCTTTTTTTGGTTCTGATGATTTCTGCTTGAGAGGAAGTATCATGGTGAAAACGGATCCTTTACCAAGTTTACTATCCACGCGCATTTCCCCGCCGTGCATTTCGACGAATTTTTTCGCAATACTTAGGCCGAGTCCTGTTCCGCCGGCTTTCCTGGTCGTAGAACCGTCCACTTGGCGGAATCTTTCAAAAACGGCGTCAATATGATCTTTATCAATTCCAATTCCCGTGTCGATCACGCTGACCGCAACGCGGCTTTTGTCGGCACGCAGTCGGACGGTGATGAATCCTTCTTCGGTAAATTTAGCCGCATTGGAAATAAGATTAAAAATAATCTGCCGTATTTTAGTTACATCAGCTTCGATGACGGGAATGGTCCCTTCAATCTTACTTTCGATCTTAATCTTCTTACCCATGACCAGCGTCTGGCTCGCTGTCACAATTTCATGAACGATCGGCACTAAATCAAACGTCGTGCTATGAAGCTCCATTTTTCCGGCTTCTATCTTGGACAGTTCAAGTATGCTGTTAATGATTTCCAACAAATGCCGTCCGCTGTTATAAATTGCCGAAAGGTCCACGCGCTGGGTATCCGTAATGTCGCCGTCAATACCGCTCATCAGCACTTTTGAAAAACCGATAATGGAATTAAGAGGCGTCCGCAATTCATGACTCACATTGGCGATAAATTCGGATTTCAAACTGTCGGCTTCCTGCGCTTTCTTTACAGCTTCTCGCAAAGCAACGTTGCTTTTTCTCAATTCCTCCGTCCGGTCAGCTATTTTCTCTTCAAGCTCTTTATTGCTTCGTTCCAATTCCGAAGTCAAGGACTGCAATTGCAAATACGCCGCGCCAAGCTGTTCCGTCAATATCTTATGCTGATCAAAAATTTCCCTGTTTGGTTCTGAATCGTCTTGACCGGTCTTCTTGGTGATGTTAACCAGTTCGCCCAAAACTTGCTTTTCAAACAAGGCTTCATCCATGACCGAGATGTGTTCCTGCTTATGAATGACCTGCGTTTGATGCAACCGGTCTTTCAATTCCTTTACGTCGCGTTCAAATGCACGCAACTTTTCCGTGCGGTTTCGCACTAAGCCTAGCACATAAAATACCGTTTCACGAATGCGCGTCACCGGATCTTTCGTAGCCATTTGAAAAACCTGGCACTCATAACAGGAAGGGATTCCCAAATGCGTACGGCATCCGCAGTTTTCGCCGGCAACAAACCAGCATCGCGGATTCACCGCCTGATAGGCTATACAGGCATGATCAGGACACTCGCGAACATTGTAGCACTGATTGGCCACTTCCTGATTACGGCCTACGACTAGTTTTTGATTTTCGATCTCATGCGCCAGACCGGTTAATTCGTCCGAAACATTACGCATGAAATTAACCGAGTAGGCCTGAATGACTTCGAGTTGAGTCTGTGGATTGGAACCGGCTTCTTCCAAAAGACGTTCGCGTTCCTGTTCGAAAGATTTTTTCTGTTTCTTGAACGTCGTCTCTTTGTTAACGTCCTCAATCAATGACATGGTATCAAGAAAAAGTCCGTCCATTGAAAAATCTTCAACGACATGCCGCTGACGACGCGACGCTTTCTTGGTTGTCAATTCATATTCGACGATCTGAACCTCATCCTGATAATACGCCTCGGATTTATCTTCGGAGGAGTCCGCCGTTTTTTTCTCGTTATCTGCCATATCTAAAAATTATAATGCTATGTGATTACCGTGAATGACCTGTAAAGCCGAAGGTATGATCTTGAGCTTGATTTCATGCGCATCCAGCGTGACTACTTCGCCGTCAGCATGAATCGGAAGCGCCTCGTCAGAATGGATCTCAACCTCCGTCGCGCGCCGAAGCATGACGCCGGCCACATTCAGATGCGCTCCTTTCATGACTTTCACCAAGCTCGAAAGCATACGGCCTTTGCCCATCGCATCTATTGCGCATACGTCAAAGAACCCGTCGTCTATTTTCGCATTCGGCGTGATATAGAATCCGCCGCCGGAGCATTTACCGTTACCGATAGTTAACATCAAAATGTTGCGGCTGAATTTTTCCCCGCCGATATCGACGCGCATAAACGGCGGTTTATATTTGAATAACGATTTAAGCACCGCCGTTAAATAAATAGCAACTCCGCGAAGATGTTTTATTTTGATACTCTCATAATTCACATAGGCGTCAAAACCTACCCCGATATTGTTATTAAAAAAACGCGTATGATTTCCATCAACACTGATCTGCCCTACATCCACAGACATGATCTTTTTTTGTTCCAGGATATTGAACGCTTTTTGGAGATGTACGGGAATATTGATCATCTTGACGAAATCATTGCCGGAGCCTATGGGCAGAACGCCCAGAGCAGCCATGTTATCGGTTTTTCCGTTTTTAACACGCGCCTGCATCATCCCGTTGATGACCTCGTGAACGGTCCCGTCGCCGCCGGCAGCAACGATCACATCGTGACTATAGGTTTTTTCAATCACATACGGCAATGCCTCGCTGGATTGGGTCGTAACCAAAACATCATGGTCAATCTTTTGCCTGTCCAACCAGTGACGGATCTCCGGTTCGCATTTCGACCCCGATCCCCTGTTTGAGGCCGGATTAATCACGACAAACCACTTACGATTCATACTTTTTTATTATTGAAGTTAGTGGGAACCGCATAAAATCATGCGGCCATTCAAATTACAGATAAGCTAATCGACCAAAGCAATACAGTCCATTTCGACCAATACGTCTTTTGGCAGTCGTGCAACTTCAACGGTTGAGCGCGCCGGTGCATTTTCAGATAAATATTCAGCGTAGACTTCATTCATTGCCGTGAAATCCGACATGTTTTTTAAAAACACTGTCGTTTTGATCACGTTTTTCATGCTCGAACCTCCGGCCGTTAATATCGTCTTAATATTCTCCAGCACAAGGCGCGTCTGTCCTTTGACATCCAATGCCATAACCTGATTAGTCTTAGGGTCGATGCATATTTGTCCTGAGGTGAACATCATTTTGCCGGAAGCAATAATAGCCTGATTATAAGGCCCGATCGGCGCCGGTGCATTTTCTGTTTTAACAATAACTTTTGCCATACATATTCCTATGCGTTTATTTTATATCCTTGAAATTAGCATCCTGAACGTCCTCCGTTTTGAACGATGCGTTCTTAACCTCTTTCGCCGGATCGTTATTTTTTTGATTCTGAAAACCGCCTTGTTGACGATGCCGATTTGCATTCGTCATTTGAAAAATAAATCGCACCGCTTTAAATACGGCATAAAACAAGATACCCAAAAGCAAAAATCTAAATACACCAAACATTATTTAACCTTTCTTAACTTTTATTTTTTTTCGACACTTTAGAATTGCCGCAAAAAACGAATATCATTTTCCAGGAACAGCCGCAGATCGTTGACATCATAAGCTAACATCGCGATGCGCTCAACGCCCATACCGAACGCATATCCGCTGTAACGGCCTTTTTCATAACCGGCGTATTCATAAAGTTTCGGATTGACCATGCCGGATCCCATGATCTCGATCCAGCCTGAATTTTTGCATACACGGCAACCTTTACCCTTACAGAAGATACAACTGATATCAACCTCAGCGCTTGGTTCTGTAAATGAAAAAAATGACGGCCTAAAACGCGTGCCGATTTCTTTACCAAACATTCGATGAACGAATGTGCCAATCGTTCCTTTCAGATCAGCGAACGTGACATTTTCATCTACCACCAATCCTTCAACCTGATTAAACACCGGCAAATGCGTCGCATCCGGCGTGTCTTTGCGGTATACTCTGCCGGGACAAATAATGCGGATCGGCGGCTTATGTTTTTCCATCATGCGCGCCTGCACCGGCGTCGTATGCGTTCTTAACACGACGTTATCGCTGAAAAAAAAAGTATCCTGCATATCCCGCGCGGGGTGATCTTTAGGAATATTCACCGCTTCAAAATTATAATAGTCCAGTTCAACTTCCGGTCCGTCCGCCACGGTAAAACCCATGCCGTAAAATATGGATTTGATCTCATCCAGTATTTGCGTCAGAGGATGAGTATGGCCGACAAATTGTTTCCGCTCCGGCAGAGTAAAATCAAAATGCTCCTGAAGCGCGTCTTCCGATTTAAGCAGTTCTTCCTTGATTTCTCCTAATTTTTCTTCAACGAAACTCTTAACTTCGTTTAATACTTTCCCGAACTGCGGTTTTTGTTCTTTCGGAAGGTCTTTCAATTGAATCGTCGCATCCGTAATCAAACCCTTTCGGCCAATGTATTTGGTATGTATCCTCTCCCAATCCGACCGGCTGAGTTTCTTTCCGTTAACTTCGGAGAGAAATTGCTCTTTAATTTTTTCTAATTCAATCATGGCTTATATGTAAAAAACCTCCGTAAATAAACGAACTAAATATACAAAAAAAAGAGCATTTAGCAACATGGAAATCGCTAAATGCCCGTATCAAAATCAGCAGTTTTCAACTAGAAAATCAACAACCGATCACCTACGCTTGTTTTGCCGTTTCGATCAGTTTGTTGAATGCCGCCGCATCGTTCATCGCCAGATCGGCCAAAACTTTGCGGTTGATGTCTATGTTATGTTTCTTCAGAGAGCTGATGAATTTTGAGTAGCTCATCCCGTGTTCACGAACGGCCGCGTTGATACGGACGATCCACAGAGAGCGGAAATTGCGTTTTTTCAGCTTGCGATCGCGCGTCGCATAGGTCATTCCTTTTTCGACCGTTTCAATGGCGGTACGCAATACATTTTTTCTTTTACCAAAATTGCCCTTCGCCTGATTGAATATCTTCTTGCGGCGAGCTTTGGATGCCGGGTTATTGGTTGAACGTGGCATGGTTTTCTCCTATTAAATGATTATAATTTCTTAAGTCGCTTACTTCTTACCCAGCATGGTCAACACGCGATGGACGTCGGTATCGTCCACCAGATGTTTTCCGCCCAGATCGCTTTTGCGGCGATTGGATTTACTGCTTAAAAGATGGCGCGCGGTTGCCTTTTTCCGCATCAGTTTTCCTTTACCGGTCAACTGAAATCGTTTTTTTGCGCCGCTGTTTGTTTTCATTTTCGGCATTTTATATTCTCCTTTTGGTTAAATTTCAATTTTTTTTACGGGAAAGTCTTCCGTGTGATGTTATTTCTTAACGAATACCATCACCATATTTCGGCCTTCAAATTTCATCTGATCGTCTAATTTTCCTACTTCATCGAGATCTTTGACCATGCGTTCGGCTAACTCGATCCCGAATTCTTTATTTGTAATTTCGCGCCCTTTATACACAATGACCAATTTGACCTTATATCCGTCTTTCAAAAAATTAAATGCATGCTTCATTTTAAACTGATAGTCATGGTCATCCGTGCCGGGCCGAAATCGTAATTCCTTAACTTCGCCCTGGTGCGTATGTTTTTTACGCGCATCCTTTTCTCTCTTCTGGATCTCATAACGGTACTTGCCGTAGTCGATGATCTTGCAAACCGGCGGCTCGGCATTCGGTACTATTTCCAATAAATCGAGGTTTTCTTCACGTGCCCGGCGAAGCGCTTCGACGGTATCCACTACGCCAACCTGCTCTCCGGTAGATCCGATGAGGCGGACTTTCGCCACACGGATATGTTCGTTCATTCTGATTTTATCTTCTTTACTGATGGCAGTTCTCCTTTTTTAGAATGATCAATATTATTCCATAACTTTATTTTTTATTTCATTCGAAATTTTATCCAAAAATTCACCTATTGCCTGCGAGCCCAGATCTCCTTTGCCGTGACGGCGAACGGAAACAGACCGGTTTTGTAATTCTTTGTCGCCGACGACAAGAATATAAGGAATCTTTTTTAATTCCGATTCGCGAATCTTATAACCGATCTTCTCATTGCGCGTGTCGATATCGGCCCGTACTCCGGCAAGGATCAGTTTTTCTTTTGTTTCTTGCGCATAAGCCGCATGATGGTCGGAAATGGGAAGCAGAATGGCCTGCACGGGGGCCAGCCAAACCGGGAAATTCCCGGCAAACTGTTCGATCAAAATTCCGATGAACCGTTCCAGCGAACCGAACGGCGCGCGGTGAATCATGATGGGGCGATGTTTCTGGCCATCCGCTCCGGTGTATTCTATTTTGAACCGCTCAGGCAATACATAGTCCAATTGAACGGTACCTAATTGCCAGGTTCTGCCAAGCACGTCTTTGATCATGAAATCTATTTTTGGGCCGTAGAATGCTGCTTCGCCGATTCCTACAAAATAATCCAACTTCATTTCGTCCGCCGCTTCCTGAATATCTTTCTGCGCGATCTCCCAAAGTGCGATCTCGCCGCCGTATTTTTCATTACTATCATCACGGAATGAAAGACGCGTTCTGAAGTCTTTGAATCCGAGCGTTTTAAACACGTACTGAATCAGCGATATGACGCGGCACATTTCTTCTTTGACCTGGTCCGGACGAACAAATAAGTGGGAATCGTCCACTGTAAATCCGCGTACGCGGGTTAAGCCGTTCAATTCGCCCGATTGCTCATACCGATACACGGTGCCAAATTCCGCCAGCCGAATCGGAAGATCGCGGTAACTCCGCGGTTTGGATGCGTAAATCTGAATATGATGGGGGCAATTCATCGGCTTGAGAAGAAATTGTTCGCCGTCTCCCATCGTGATCGGCGCAAATTGTGAATCCTTATAATACGGATAGTGTCCGGAGGTTTTATACAATTCAATATTTCCGATATGCGGCGTCACAACCGGCAGATAGCCTTGTTTTTTTTGTTCATCTCTCAGGAAGTCAACCAGCGTCTCACGTAAAGTGGTTCCGTTGGGAAGCCAAAGCGGCAAGCCTCCGCCAACTTTAGGCGAAAGATAAAATAATTCAAGTTCCTGGCCGAGTTTGCGATGATCCCTTTTCTTAGCCTCCTCGAGCATGTGCAGGTATTCATCTAACTGCTTTTTATTCGGGAAACTAATGGCGCGCAAACGCTGAAGCTGAATATTATTTTCATCGCCTTTGTAAAATGCGCCCGCCACGGACATGATCTTGAATGCTTTGACCATCCCTACATTC
The DNA here is from genome assembly GCA_016788215.1 of bacterium. Lineage (GTDB taxonomy): Bacteria > CLD3 > CLD3 > SB21 > SB21 > SB21. Next base: position 9,872 of record JAEUSJ010000090.1, read on the forward strand.
GGGATATGCGGACCGCGGCACAGATCGGTAAACTCTCCCTGCGTGTACGTACTGATCGTATCGCCCGCAGGAACATTTTCTATAATCGGAATCTTAAAGTCTTCACCGATGGATTTGAAAAATGAAATTGCCTCTGCTTGTGAAAGTTCTTTTCGTGAAGTTGAAAATTTTTCCTTCACGATATTCGCCATTTCCGCTTCGATCTTTGGAAAGTCGTCCTGGCTGATCGGTTCAGGAAATAAAATATCGTAGAAAAATCCCGCTTCCGTCGGCGGCCCGTCTTCCAGCTTGGCTTTGGGCCACAGACGTTTTACTGCTTGCGCCATCACGTGCGTCGAAGAATGCCAGAAAACCTGCATACCTTCGGGTGTATCTGTGCTCAATAATTTAACGGATGCATCCTGCTGGATCGGATAGCTCAGATCAACCGTTTTGCCGTTGATCTCTGCAGCAACGCATTTTTCCGCTAAGCTCCGGCTGATTGATGCGGCAATTGCCTGCGGCGTGATACCTGCATCGAACTGTTTTACCGATTTGTCGGGAAAGGTGATATTAATTTGTGCCAAACTCTCAATTCCTTCACCTGAATTATTTGTGACCCAAGAACCAGTAGATAGCCTTGGGTTAATCAAGGTAGTCCGCTTAAGGCGAACATTTTAATTTATTTAGCTCGAACATGGGTTCAAGCGAGGCCATTATACAGGATTTGCAATCAAAAGTCAAATATAAAATGGCCTTTTTATCCCGTCGACATATATGTATCTTCCTTAAGCATGAACCGGATTTTAGTAAATGAACTACCTCACCCATTACTATTTTAACACCCAGCGGTCCGTATATGCCTCCGCTTCGGCTGAATTTCATTTCGGCGTCGTTTTGCCGGATATACTGAGCGTGTACGATCGATCGTTACGCTTTCATACATCTCAAATTCATGCGAACCATGACGAACTGTGGCAGGGAATTATCAACCACTTGGAAATGGATACGTTTTTTCATCGTTCTGATTTTTTCAAAAACTCATACGACGGCACTCGTAACATTCTGAAGAAGGAAATTTCTGAAAAACTGAACATACGGCCTTTTTTTTTGGCCCATATTCTGGTCGAGATATTATTGGATCACGTGCTGTTGACACAATCATCAGATCTTGCGCGGCGATTTTATGAGTCGATCGGCGCGGTTCGGATAAAAGACATAGTTCATATACTGGAAAAACATTTTGATCATAAGCTCGACGGACTGGATGTTCTCATCAATAAATTTCTTGTAACTCGGTTTCTTGAAACTTATATTGACCTAAATAATCTAATCTATCCTGTTAATCGTATGCTGACCAGAACGCACCAAGAGGCATTAGACGTTCACGATAAAATCTTAGTTGGCAATATTCTGCAGCCGTCGCTGCGCATGGTTAGGGATCATTTTCCTAAACTGATACATCAATTCGGCAAGACGTTTTTGAATTCCCAGCAATAGGCGTATGACTCAAAAACCTATCATTTTTTTTGACGGCGTGTGCGGATTATGCAATCGCGCGGTAGATTTTCTTATTCGGCATGATAAAAACAGAGTTTTTCTTTTTGCGCCGCTGCAGGGCGAAACGGCTTTACGCGAATTACCCGGCGCTTTAACGCATAACCCGGAAACGATCGTCTGTAAAGACATCGAAGCCCTGTATTATAAATCGGATGCTATTCTACATATTATGATTAAAATTGGCGGAATCTGGAAGTTAACAACGTTGTTCTACATCATTCCAAGGTTCATCCGCGATTTCTTTTATGACGTCGTGGCGAATAACCGCTATAAAGTATTCGGAAAAAAGGCGTCGTGCCGAATGCCTAGTCCGGAGGAGCGGACGTTATTTTTGAATTAAAATTACAACGTCGAAATATTGTTTATCAACCAAATATGATCGCACATGAGTAAAACAGATCCAGCCCAATCCATAAAAAAACACCCGAAGTCTGAAGTGCTTAAAAGACTGAGCCGAATTGAAATTCTTCGCGCACTGCCTGCCGAAGAAATTCTTTCGCTGGTGCCTTTTGTGGAACAATTGCCGTACTCTGCCGGAACCGTTCTCATGAACCAAGGCGATTTGGGCGACGCGCTGTATTTTATCGAACAGGGGCTGGCACGCGTGCATCGAACAGACTCTCCTGATGCATGGCATGTTGGCGCCGGCAGCGTAGTCGGCGAGATAGCGCTTTTGACCGGCGACAAAAGAACGGCGACCGTTACCGCTGAAACCGATATGATCGTGTGGAAAATAAATAAGGATTCATTTGATGTTGCCGTTGCGGAGTCGCCGGAACTCAAACGCGCGCTTGAAGAACTCATGGTACAGCGGTTGAAGGGCATTGCGGTCACCTTACCCAAAAAGAATGTCTGGTTGTCGACGGCCATGCGCGCGCTCGAGGCTCAGTATCGCGGCATCACCATGTGGCAGCGCTTCATGGGCATTGGTATGATCATGTGGGCCATGGTATTGTATAACGACCTCTTTCCGGTAATTTCAGTCAAAGAATATGAAATAGAATTTGCCGTTTTTCAATTGATCTGCGGTATGTTCATTCTGCAGGGTTCATGCGAAGGTTTCATTATCGGCGTCGAGCGAATAGGCGCGAGATATAAATGGGACGGATTTATTTCAGGTACTGTCGGTTCGATGTTGAGTACGCTGCCGGAGTTCGTCGTGATTGCATTTCTCATTCTGATCGATCCATTGGCGGCCTACGTTACCACCATCATAACGATTTTTAACAATGCGCTTGCTTATTCAATTTATTCTTTTTTCCTGCCAAAAGATCATGACGGTTGTTATACCATGCCCCGCTCGCTCACGAGAGCCGGAGGCGAACTGCTTATCGCCGGCAGCGCAATTACGTTGATCATCGGCATTGTGATGCTGGTTATGCGCGTAGAGATGTCACGGACTATATTTGCAGGATTT
>JAEUSJ010000091.1 GCA_016788215.1 bacterium
CCTGTAGCGTTTTTCTGTTCTCCGGTAATGGAACAACCAAAACGCGAAGATCTTTAACTTCTGTCGTGATAGTTTTGGCGTTATTTTTGGCCGGAATAGATTTTTCTTCAATGTTGAACTTGAATTTTATTTGTTCGTGCTGTCTCGAATACATTTTTCCGTTCGTTTTTATAGTATGCCCCAATTCCTCACCGGTCACCGCATTTCGAGTCTTGATGCTGAACTGACGATGGTGGTCATACGACCATTCCTCTTCCTCCACGGGAGTTTTTCCCGACAATGTTTTAAAAAGCGTCCGAAGGTAGTGCATTTGCCCATCTCCGGCCATACGCGTGTAAGCCGATTCGATATGAGTAAGAAGCTCATTTGCAGAAGAAAAAGTTGGTGGAGTCATTATATATAATATGATCACTGAGGTTGCCGCCGCTGTAACGGCGGTGCTGACAAGATACTTTATTGTACTACGCCTCACGGAAGTTTTCTTAAAATAGGGAGCATTCAGTAATTGCCTTCGCAGTTTGCTCTTAAATGTCACGGGTACACGTTCAGGCAATGCTGTTTTTTCTAATTCTTCAATTAATTTTTGAGTATCCATACCTCAACTTTCATGTTGCTAACTCTTCATGCCCTCTTTTAATTGCTCCAATGCTCTATGAACCAAAGACTTAACTGTACCTTCAGGTTTACCGAGGATATCTGCAATTTCCGATAATGTCTTTCCTTCAAAAAATCTGAGAACGATTACGCTCTGATATTTTGAATTCAGTTGGCTTAACAGCTTATGCATCTTAACAAAATAAGACTTCTGTTGCAGTTCTCTTTCAGACTCCAATAACTCAAAATCTGCTGAGTTTGATTCCTCCGTCAATAGATCGACAAAATCCTCAATGGAGGTTGTTTTATACTTTTTATGTTTTCTGAAATAGCCGTTAACCTCATTGGTAGCTATCCTAAAAAGCCATGCGGAGAATGGCACCTGTTTCCATCGAAAAAGCCAAAGTTTCTTGAGCGCAATATGAAAAGTATCTGCGGCGATATCCCGCGCCAATTCTACATTGGCTGTACGGTGAAGTAAATAGCGGTAAACCTCATCATAATAGCGATCAAATAATTCTCCGAACGCCAATGGATAGGTTCTTGCCCTTTCGATCAGTCTCCGTTCATTCTCCAAATAATCGCCGCTTGCCGGTTCAGTTTGTTTGACTGGTTGATCCATATCTATCTATAATGCGCAAATTCAAAAAAGGTTGCAAAATATATTCTGAACTGTGAAATATTTATTGTTATATTCCATAAGGAGAGACCAATGTTTTTCACTTTCTTTCTTCTGGTTTTACTAATATTTTTAGTTTGCACTTTGAGGCAAGAGAATGGTTAATTCAAAAATCCTCAAACAAAAATTACAGTCAATGGATGGCCAGGATTATGGAGCGTATCAATTGCTGATAAGCGCATACGACTTTGATCTATTTAAGCTCATTATTCAGCAAATACCTAAAGATCCTTTTGCCCCGCCGCATACCGGTATTTATCGTATACAAGTTCAACGCAACGATAACCGGATCATTACTTGCAAAATTGAATCTAAAATACAAAAGATCGGATTCACCGATTTCCTAGCAAGACGCTTTTTTGATTCCTGTGAGAGAATTTCCAAAGGCCTTCGCGGGACGGGTTATAGCGGGATTATCACGATCGATCGGCCGGGACAAGCGATCTTGGAAAGAAGCAGCGTTGTTGTCACGGATGAAGTAATCGAAGTTCGATGCTTTTTAGGACTTCCCGCGAACGGACGTAATATAATTTCGGATATTGCAGAAGAGATGCTTTTTAATGAACTTCCTAAGATCGTAGATGAGTCTTTATTAACTGAACATACTGATCATCAATTGCTGCGTAAACACCTGGCGGCAGCAGAAGATGCTGAATATCTTCGAAATAAACTCGATTCGCTAGGGTTGATCGCTTTTATCGCAAATAATTCCATTCTGCCGCGCGAAAGCGGTATTAGCGATAAACCCACTTCCGACAAAAATGTAGTTTCATTTGTTAGCCCCGATAGCTTAGTTAAAGAAATAGAACTTCCTCATATCGGCCCTATAAAAGGAATGGGGATTCCAAAAGGAGTTACCTTAATTACAGGAGGAGGCTATCATGGGAAATCAACATTGCTAAAAGCCTTGGAGACAGGAATCTATAATCACATTCCCGGCGATGGAAGAGAACTATGCGTATCGGCAAAGCAAACCGCAAAGATACGGGCATGCGATGGCAGGAGCGTTTCTAAAACCGATATCTCTCCTTTTATAAAGAATCTTCCGTTTCACAAGGCTACGACATCCTTTTCTACTCAAAATGCCAGCGGAAGCACATCGCAGGCGGCTAATATAATAGAAGCCCTTGAAGCCGGGACAGAGGTTTTGTTGATGGATGAAGATACGTGCGCGACCAATTTTATGATTCGCGACGTTAAAATGCAGAAATTAGTCAACAAAGCTGATGAACCGATAACGGCTTTCATTGACAAAGTAAAACAACTCTATTTAGAAAAAAATATATCGACCGTATTGGTTTTAGGCGGCGTGGGTGACTATTTCGATGTTTCGAATCTTGTGATACAAATGATAAATTACCGGCCTTTTGACGTTACGGCAAAGGCGCATCGTATTTCGGCCGCCTTTCCGGCGAAACGTGAGGTAGAAGATAAAGCATATCCTTTTCAAGTTCGTGAACGAATTCCGATATCGGAAAGTATTGTTCCGCATAATGAATACGGAAAGTTTAGAATCTATGCGAAAGAAGTGCATCGCTTACATTTTGGAGAACAAGATATTGACCTCACGGATTTGGAGCAACTTATGGAATTATCGCAAACAAAAGCTTTAGGATATGCGCTTACGTATTCCAAAAAATACATGAACAATATATTCACATTGCGGGAAGTTATTGACCTCGTAATAAAAGATATCGACGAAAATGGGCTGGATATTATAAGCGATAAAATATCAGGACATTTTTCCGGTTTCAGAGGGCTTGAATTGGCTTTTACCTTAAATCGACTGCGAGGTTTTGATGTTATTCAAAAGGATCCGACTGTGCTGTGAAGAGAACAAAGGTGAAATAGAATTTTTCTTATCCCGCAGATTTCGCGAATTTTCGCAGAGGTTTTTATCAGCGCAAATTAGCGGAATCTGCGGGAAATGACAACTAAACACATACAATACAACCGGAGTACAGACTGAATTTTGCTTTTATCGAAAAAGGTAGCCGCAAGCTTCAGCTTGCGCAGGTTGAAGCCTGCGACTACCATTCCCTAGTATCTCTTATTCTCTAGTTTTTCTTCCATTCCGGCAGACGACCGGGTGTATGAGGAGCCCCGTATTTTTCAAGATCCGTTTCAACGCGCTTTACTTCTTCACCAATCGTTTTCAAAGAAACCAGAATCTCACCAAATTGATCGGCCGCGACATCGTACAGATGGTAAAAGGTAGTTGTTGGCTCGGACGTCGTGCTCCACAAACTTCCGGTGACAGTCTCTACTTTTCCTCTCAACGATGTTGGCGCGGCACTTTCGTACGTGGCTCTCAGCTGATCTCCGTTCAATTTCCTGTTCAATACTTTTAGTTTTTCTTCAATTGATAAAACCGTTTGATACGTATCCTGAGGCAATTTTCCGGTTTCTGTTACCGCCTTTTTTAAATATGGAATCTTATCGACGAGCTCGCCGCGGTAGGCATCGGCTCCGGTAATTGCGCGAACCAATTCCGCGACTCTTCTATTGAATTCATCCAGTTTCTTATTGTCAGGTTCCGGCAGACTGGCCGCCTTCAGAGGCTTGCAATTAAAAGCCTGCGCGGGGACCAGCTCTGTCAGCTGGCCTTTGTCAAATTTTGCCAGTGACACTCTGTATTTTCCCGGAACAACCATGTATCCTTTATCGGGTTCGTTCCATGGAACGGTATTATCAAACGGCGTCAGCGAAATTGGTGAAAATACATTATATCGAAAATCCCAGACCAGCCTGTTCAGGCCTTTGCTGATCGAGGTTTTTATTTTACGAACCGGATTTCCCGCCTCATCCGTTATAGTAAATAATAAATACGGCTCCAGCTCGTCGGCTTCTTTACGTAAGACGTTGTACGGCGGAAATTCTACATCTTCCCCTTTTTTTTGTTTTTCCTTTTCTAAGTCTCTTCTTTTTTGTTTCAAAGACTTGAAATCATCCTTAACATAATAAGTAAATACGGCGCCGATATCGGGATTCGGCGTTGAGAAAAAACCTCCGCCTTGGAATCCGACTCCGGGAAAACCAAACGGAAGGGACGGGATAAACATCTGCGCATCTTTGATCGGAAATAGAACAGCGTCTTTTTGTAACGTTTCTTTAGACAGATTTCGTAAGGATGAATAATCGTCCAGAATATATATTCCTCTCCCGAAGGTGGAGACCACGAGGTCATTCTCTCTCCGTTGAATGGCCATGTCCATGATCGCCATGGCCGGTAGGCCGTTGTTGAAGGGGATCCATTCCTGGCCTCCCGTATTAGAAAAATATAATCCGAACAATGTGCCGGTAAACAAAAGTTTGGTGTCGACATGATCTTCGGCAATAGTGTAAGTTGATCCTCTTTTTGGAAGATTGGCGTTGATGGAACCCCACGTTTTCCCGCCGTCACTCGTCTTTAACAAATAAGGTTTGTAATCACCATCTGAAAAATTATGGCACGCGGCATAGGCCACAGATTTATCGTGAACGGACGCAATAATCTGATGTATCCTGGCATATTCAGGCAATCCGAGAATGGACGCCGGCTTCGTCCATGTTTTTCCTCCGTCGGCGGTCACATAAATCAATCCGTCTCCGGATCCAACATATAAAATATTCTGATCTAAGGGAGATTCAGCAATAGCGGTGATCTGCGCCATCGATCCTTTTGATGCCAACTCATCAAAACTCCAGCTTTTGCCCTGCATTTTCAATATTTTTTGCGGAACTCCGCGGGTCAGATCGGGACTGATAAGGCTCCATGTATTACCGCGATCATCTGTACGAAAAAGTCTATTGCCGCCAAAGTATAAACGCTTATTATCATGATGCGATATCAGCAGCGCCGCGTCCCAATCGAATCGATACGCTACATCCGCAGTATCTATAGGCTTAATATACAACTGCTCGCCTGTTTTTTTATCATACCGCACCAGACCGCCGTTTTGTGATTGCACATACAGTATATCCGGATCTTTCCAGTCTGCCTGCGTTTCAAATCCATCGCCGCCTAAGGTGAAAAGCCAATCCTGGTTGGTAATTCCTGCCGAACTGATCGTCCGGGACGGCCCCGCAAAACTGTTATTATCTTGTGTTCCGGCGTACACATTGTAAAACGGCAACGCATTATCCGTCGACACTTTATAAATTTCTGCAATTGGCAGATTATTTTTGAAGTCCCAAACTTTACCCTGATCCCAGGATTCGTATACTCCGCCGTCGCATCCGGAAATCAAATGTTTGTTGTTCGAAGGATCGATCCATAGCGCGTGATTATCGACATGCTTGTATTTCTCCCCGAGATTGCTCCAGGTTGCTCCGCCGTCGCGGCTGACCTGATTGAATATATCCATGCTGTAGACGAGATTCTCATCTTTCGTGTCGCAAAACAATTCCTGAAAATAGAACGGGTAAGCGGAAACATAACTGCTGCGTTTGGTCCAACTCGCGCCGCGGTCCTGGCTCCGGTAAACGCCGCCTTTTTCTTTAGCTTGAACGATCGCATACAACACATCCGGGTTGGCCGGCGAAATCGCCATGCCGATCCGGCCTACATCTTCCGAAGGCAGGCCGCTCATGATCCTCTGCCATGTCATCCCGCTATCCGTACTTCGGTAAATTGCGCTTTCGGGGCCTCCTTGTACCGTTGAATAAAGTTTCTTGAACCGTTGATGTGCGACGGCGTAGAGAACATTGGAATATCTCGGATCCATATGCACTTGATAACAGCCTGTGTATTCGCTAATGTAAAGCACGCGCGCCCAGGTCTTTCCTCCGTCGACGGTTTTATAAATTCCTCTCTCTCCGCCTTCATTTCTGAAAGGACCGTAAGCCGCAACATATACTATGTTTGAGTTACTGGGGTCGATCACAATTCCGCCAATATATTCGGATTGGCCTAATCCCATATTTTTCCAGCTTTTCCCGCCGTCCTCACTCCGATAGACGCCGTCCCCGAAAATGACGTTGGTCTGGTTGTTGTTTTCACCGGTTCCAACCCAGACGATATTGGTGTTGGACGGGTCGATCGCGACGCATCCTATCGAATAGGATTTTTGCCCGTCAAATACAGGAGAGAATGTGATTCCGTTGTTGGTCGTTTTCCACAAAGAACCGTGACCGGATGCGACAAAATATTCGGCGGAATTATTAGGATTGACCGCAATGTCTACAACCCGTCCACCGGCAAAAGCAGGGCCGATGCTTCGGAAACTCAATCCCGATAGCGAAACGTTTTTTAAAGAATCGGCTAAAGACGGAGCATACGTTTTTTGAGCCATGATTGAAGAAGAGGCCAATACAAGCATGCAATAGGCCAGAATTAATTTCGTCAGTTTCATAATATTCCTTTCTAGGTAGGTATTTTAAGAACTATTTGAATTTCACTCATTAAAATCGAATGATTCTCAGGATGGATTGTGCGGAAAGATATACGCCGCCATAGCTTAAAGGTTGCAGAACTTTTTGCAATTGTCAAGATTGGAGTTTAAACAAAAAAACCATTAACCTCTGCGTTCTTTGCGCGCGTTGCGGATAATGGTTTTTTTTATTGGTAAAGACGAGCGACCTTTTGTCGAACATCTTTATAACAGAAAATCAAAGCTAGACTTTAGATTCAATTGGAATTATTCCTGCCAAATCTGACGAATAATGCCGGAATAACGATCATGTTTAGTGCCGTTGAACTCAGTAGCCCGCCAAGAATAACGACAGCCATCGGAGCCTGTATTTCGCTTCCCGGTTGATCGGCCGACAAAACCAGAGGAATCAAAGCTAGTGCTGCCGTGAGCGCCGTCATAAGAACAGGGGTTAATCGGTCAATGGAGCCCTGAAAGATGGCGTCACGAAATTCTTTTCCTTCACCTATGAGATGCTGGTAATGGGCAACCATAAGAATTCCGTTTCGGGTCGCAATTCCGAATAACGTGATAAAGCCGATCAACGAGGCCACGCTCACAATTCCGTCGGAGATAAAAACGGCGGCAATGCCGCCAATCAACGCCAGAGGAAGATTGACCATAACGATGAAGGCCGTCCGCAGGGACTTGAATTCGAAAAAAAGAATCAGGAAAACAATCAAAATAGCCGCCACGCTAAGGAAACCAATGGTTTTTGATGCTTCTTGCTCCGTCTCAAACTGGCCGCCATATTCAATATGATAACCTTCCGGAAGCTTTACGTTGTTTTCTATCCGAACTTTAATGTCGTTAACCACGCTCCGCAAATCGCGATCGGAAACATTGGCTTGTACAACAATCTTTCTTTGAACATTCTCACGGCTAATGGTATTGGGGCCTTTTTGTGAGGTGATCGTTGCAACTTCGCCAATCGAAACACGAATACCCATCGGCGTATCGATCATCATTTGTTTGATTTTTTCGATGCTTCCGCGATGGGCCTCATCATAACGCACTAAAAGATCAAACGTCTTTTGTTCTTCTACAATTTGTGAAACGACTTCCCCGTTAAACGCCACATCAATCGCTTCGGAAAGATCGGCAACGGTCAATCCATAACGAGCCATCATGGTTCGATTAGCTTTAACGGTAATTTGAGGAACTTCGATTTGTTGTTCCAATGCCAAATCAGCGATACCTTCAATATCCTCCATTTGTTTCTTCACTTCCTGGCCGATAAAACGCAGGCGGTAAAGGTCCGGCCCAAAAACTTTAACGGCTATATTCGCGCGTGTGCCGGACAACATGTGATCAATTCTATGACCCAGAGGCTGACCAATGGTTATGTTAGTTCCGGGTACCACGCTGAGCTTTTGCCGCAAATCATTAAACATTTCTTCCTTAGACGTTCCGTTGAGTTCAAAACGTGCATCCAGTTCAGCCGCGTTGACCCCTTGGGCATGTTCGTCAAGTTCAGCGCGTCCCGTTCGTCGGGCCGTTGATTTAATGGATGGATGGCCGAGTAAAATAGTTTCAACCATCGAGCCGATTTTATTAGATTCTTCAAGCGATGTACCCGGCATGGTCACCACGTTGATAGTGAGCGAGCCTTCGTTGAATTCAGGTAAGAACGAACGGCCTAAAAACGGCACTATCGATAAGGCGGCCAAAAGCGTAATCATGGCTAACGCCAGAACCAGATTGGGCTTCGCAAGTACAACGGCTAAAGTTTTTTCATACCAACGTTTTAAATTCCTGACTACATAGCTGTCACTGGCATGCGTCATGAATTTCATTGTCGGCAGGATATACGCACAAAGCGCTGGCGTGAGCGTTAACGCAACGACTAAAGATGCGGCAACCGATGCGACATAAGCAATTCCCAGCGGCTGTAAGAGCCTGCCCTCGACGCCGCCGAGGAAAAACAATGGCAAGAAAACAACTACAATAATCAGAGTAGCATTGACGATAGATGAACGTATTTCTTTTGATGCAGAGAATATTATTTCCATCGCAGGTTTGCGGGCCGACTCGGGGAGTTGATTATTCTCTTTAAGCCTTCGAAATACATTTTCCACATCGATGATCGCGTCATCCACAATGGCTCCAACGGCGATAACCATTCCTCCAAGAGTCATCGTGTTGATCGTAATATCAAAAAGTTTCATCACGAAAACGGCGGAGATTAAGGAAAGCGGCATTGCGGTCAGCGAGATGAACGTCGTTCTGAAATTTCCAAGAAACAAAAATAACACCATGATTACCAATAACGCCCCATCCCTAAGAGCCACCGCGACATTATCAATGGCAACCTGGATGAAATCAGCCTGGCGAAAAATATGTTTGTTGATGGTCATGCCTTCAGGAAGGGAACCCTGGATATTGACCAATTCGGATTCGATCCGCTCAGTTAAAGACAAGGTATTTGCGGCCGGTTGTTTTTGAATGGAGATAATCACAGCCGGCTTCGCGTTGACCGAAGCGTCCCCGATCTTCGTTGCTGCGCCGATTTTGACTTCAGCAACATCGCGAACTAGAATAGGCGAACCATTTCTTACCGCAATGGCTGACTGTTCGACGTCCGCTGGCGAATAGACACGCCCAAGACCACGAATCAGGTATTCCTGGCCTTTTTCCATAAAAACGCCTCCGGAAGAATTCTGATTGGATGTCTCAACCGCTTTCAGAACTTGTTGTAATGTAATCTCGTAGGCAATGAGCTTTTCAGGATCGACAAGCACCTGGTATTGTTTTGTTCCGCCTCCAATTGGGACTACTTGTGAAACTCCCGGAATAGCTAAAAGTCGTTTCCGTATAGTCCAGTCTGCAGCGGAACGGACATCAAGCTCGGAATGACGGTCACTTGAAAGGCTAATGAGCATGATTTCGCCCATAATCGACGATATAGGCGCGAGTACGGGTGGAGAAACACCTTTAGGCAATTGGCCGGAAATCAATTGTAATTTTTCGTTGATGATTTGCCGCGCAATGAAAATGTCCGTGCCCCACTCAAACTCAACCCAAACAATTGAGATTCCCATGGCAGTCGATGAACGAACGCGGCGAACATTAGTCGCTCCATTGACGGAAGTCTCGATGGGGAAGGTCACTAAAGTCTCGACTTCTTCCGGCGCCATGCCGTGCGCTTCGGTTAAGATGGTTACTGTTGGCGCGGTGAGATCAGGAAAAACATCAACCGGTATACGGAAGAGAACGTACGTCCCGCCGATCAAAATGCCTATCGCGCTCAATACCACCAGTAATTTGTTTTTTAGAGACGCCTGTATGATTTTATCAAGCATAATTATTCTTTATTTAGGTTAATGAGTTTAATGATCATGGCCGTGAGCAGGCAACTGGCTTGAAACGGATGCCAAACGTACTTGATATGCCCCAACCGTTACGACACGTTCACCTTCGTGAAGACCGCTAAGAATTCCCACCCTTTTTCCGTCGCGCTCACCAAGTTCAACCATACGTTTTACAAACGACTCGCCTTCGGCATGAACATACAGTGCATAATGGCCTTCTTCTTCGATCAAAGCAGTTTCCGGCACAGAAAGGACCGTATCGGCTCTTCCGGTTTTGACATGGACGGTGGCAAACATGCCGATGCGAAATTGATCGTTCGGATTTGATATTTCGAAAATCAAGGGAACCGTCCGGCTTTTCTCATCTACGACCGAGCCGATACTGATCAGCTTTCCGTTATTCTGATGGACTTCAAAACGCGAATTAAACCCTGGAATCACAAATTCTGCATTGACAACCCTGCCAATCTTGCCGATTTCCGTGACAGGGACCGCTGTTTTTAGCCAGACCCTATTCGTATTGACAATCCGAAATAAAGGCTCACCGGCATTAAATTGTTTCCCAATTTTAAAGTTCACTTCGGCGATTCGCCCGTCAATGGGTGAAGTTAAGGTAAAGTTGTAGTTTTTCTGGTTTCCTGTATCAAATCGCACGAAGCGTGAAATTCCATTCAAACGGCCTTCCGCTTTTTTGTATTCCGCCTCAGCTTCTTCAAATTCTTTTAGCGAAGCAAGCTTTTGATCAAAAAGTTTTTTTACTCGCTCGAAGTCTTGCCTCGTGACGTAAAGTTCATTCTCTGCGTTTGCATATTGTTCCGCAAACGGTTCGCCGCCATCCGGTTGCTGAACGGCCGGTGCCATTGTTGCAAGCGTTTGTCCTTTGCTGACATATGATCCTGGCGCTGGAACGGATAGATTGTCTTCCGGCAAAATCAATCCGGCAAATGGCGCAGATACAATAATATCGCCGTTAAGCCGGGGAATAATTTCTCCTGCACCCGGTACGGAACCGGTGATTACTCCTTTTTGAACAGGCTCTGTGCGAAAATCGATCTTCCATTGCTGTTCTTTGAGAAATGAAATAGTTTGTTCATTGGATTTTTCTTCGGAGGATTCAGGAATATCTTTTTCGGATTCATAAACGGCAATGGTATTCACACGAACCGTATCTTTATTTGGCTCGCCGAGAATCAATGCAAGAGAATACGTGCCGCTTTTTTCAAACTTTACAGTAGGCCTGTAAATACCGGGCGATGTCGGTTTCGACTCCGTTGTTTGAAAGGTTGTGCCATTGGATTCGAATATCAATGTGATACTTCCTTCGCTAACGGCTTTGAAACTCTCGAGTGTTGTGAGATGAACGGCAAAACGCGCTTCACGTCCGACGATTAAAGCCGGATGTTCCATAAAGAGCTCCGTTTTGCTTGTCCAAATTGTGACGGATCCGCCGCCTGTGACTTGATGTACGATCTCTTTTTGCTGTGTTGAGCAACCCCATATTAGAGAATAGACTATAGCCATAAGGCAAAATTGTCTCATAAAAGAACTTTCGTGATGTCTTGAATTAGGAAAAGAGTTTTGTCTCAAAAGACACTACTAAAATCTTTTGAGAAGGAAGAGGCTAGCTAATGGGTGGAGAGCGGCCAAAATTACTTAAGTCAAATGGAGGTATGAATTTTGGCGGGGATTCAAAAACCAAACTAAAATCATCCGGAAAAGGATCATCGCTTTGAAAACGTTCAATTTCAGTAACCTGAAAATTCTGATTATTTAGAGGAGCTTGAGTTTTTCGCTGAGTAGCTTCATTTTTGACTATAACAACAGCATGATCGGTTTCATGTGACTCAAAACCCGCATCATGATTCGTGTTAAAAAAATCTTCGTGAGAATGGAACACAAGATCTTGATCGTGATGGTCTAAATCCATGTGGAAATGAGAGCCGGCCGCTGTAACAAGTGTGAACAGGTAGCTCGCCGCAAGAAAGTATCGGCTAACAGTTTTGAAATTTCTCATACCAGCAACATACAGTTTTAAAAATCTTCCGTCAAGTTTTCTTTTCCACATAAAGTTTTACACGCGTCATGGAAGCTCACGTCATAAAAACGAAAAAGCCCTTCTAAACAAAAAAACCATCAACCTTTGCGTTCTTTGCGCGCTTTGCGGTTAATGGTTTTTAATTTGTGGAGACGACGGGAATTGAACCCGTGTCCGAGAATAAGCTACTAAAAATGTCTACATGCGTAGTCAAGCTTTGATTTTAACTGATCTATAAAAAGCCGACAAAAAACAGATCAGCGAGCTCGATATTTCCCTTGCGGGAATCTTCGCCTCAGTCCTCCGAGCATTGGACATCGGCTAGTTTGTCAAAAATGACATTTTAGCAAACCCCAACAAACGAGAGTAAGCTAAAACGGACTGCAGGAAATTAATCCTTAAGCAGCCAATGCGTATGCATTGTTGTTGTTTGTCTTGTTTCCGCTTATTTTACGAGCACACAGAAAAAGCTCGGCACGCAACCCTTAGCGACCTAGACCCGTCGAAGCCAGTTCGTCCCCAATATTTTCAATGAACATTTTACAGTAACCAGCTAACAGTTATCAATGAACCATATCTACACGTACAACAAGGTGACCGTGAATTTATTCCACCCCATGAGAGCAAAAAAGCCCGTGAGGGCGCTATTATTCAATGTTCGTTGATATCAGCTAACTGATCATTGAATTCGTGCGACCACAAGGAATCGAACCTTGAACCTAATGATTAAGAGTCATTTGCTCTGCCAATTGAG
>JAEUSJ010000092.1 GCA_016788215.1 bacterium
TGATTTTATTTGAATCCACCTTCCTGTCGGCTGCAATGACAAAAAGTTTGAAATTATCGCTCACCTTCATAACAATCGCCTTCCCGCCCGTTTTAAGTTCTTCTCCTCTAGCCAGCGCCGAGTCCGCAGAAGTATAGGTAGCCTCATGGCGGATCTCCTTGAATCCGATTCCCGAGGCCATAAGAAATTCTCTAATTTTACCCAGGTGATCCATCGATGTCCCTTAAATGCAAAGAGGCTGTCTTATAAGTTAAAACAGCCTCCTTAATATCTTTTTAATATATTGTCCGTTTTTACAATGACCAACGCAAGTATTGCCTAAGCCAGATAAATAATAATTGCGATTGGATACTTACGACTTAATTATATACGACATCATGCCAAAGTCCTTCATATTCCGCATCGGTCCGTCAGAATCATGATTGGCCGGCGACCAACCGTCATGCACTTCCGAAGCAATGTTGGCAAGCTCTCCTCTTAATGCTATTTCAATAAAAACGGGTAGGATATCTTCGTCATAATGGGTTTCAATGCCTGATTCCAGTATGTGGCAGGCTTCGATTGTCCGCAGGGCTTTCCGATACGGCCGATCACTGGTTAATGCATCGAACGTATCCGTGATAGCTGTAATCCGAGATTCAAACGGTATCGTATCCCCGATCAATCCGTATGGATAGCCCGTTCCGTCCATTTTTTCATGGTGATATGCTATGATATTTAAGAGCGGCCTGCTCGATTTAAGCGGCGCACAAATCTGAAGTCCGATTGCAGGATGTTTCTTAATTTCTTCAAATTCTTGATTGGTAAGTTTATCGCTCTTCAGTAACACGCTATCACGTATGCCGATCTTGCCGATATCATGCAAAATGGCGCCATTCATCAAAACCGTCTGGTATGCCGGATCCAAGCCTAACGCACCGGCTAATTTCATAGCGTATCTGCCGACACGCTCTGAATGGCCGCGTGTATAAGGGTCGCGCGCTTCCACTGCCCTTGCAAAAGCAAAAATCACTTCATCCACATTCACCAGCGTCGCTTGAAGCGTTTTCATCTCGATGGCCGATGCCACGCGAACCTTGAGTTCCATCGGATCAAACGGCTTTCCGATGAAATCATTTGCACCAACCTGAATTCCTTTTATCTTATCGTCCGGCCTTGTTAGTCCGGTTATGAGTATGACGGGAATATCTTTCGTGACAGGATCTTGCTTAACGTACCTGCAAAGATCGAAGCCGTTGATATGACGTATCGCGATGTCGGATAGTATCAGGTCCGGTGGGTTTTCTTTTATTTCCTCCATCGCCCTTTTGCCGTTGGGCACGATGGTTACGGTATAACCGTCTTTTTCAAGAAGGACTTTTACTTCTTGGGCTATGCGAATTTCATCATCAACAAGCAGTACGTTCTTCGAGACGTTTTCCGTCCACTGCAATGCGGCCAGTTTTTTCTTGATTTGTTCACTATGATCGGCCAATGAAACCTTCACGCCTATGTTAATAAAAAAAACAAATAACCGGTTATATCGGTTATAACTATATGCCCAATTAGATTATGTTTTAATGTAACAACACTTGCCCGAACAATCAATACCCTATTTCACCTATTTTGCGGAAAAGCGGTAAAACTTCTCATGACCTCGCTAACATTCTTTGCTTCATCAAAATAGGAAAGCAGTTTATTTAATATTTCTTCTACCACTGAATCCGGACAGGATGCGCCGCTGGTAAGCATGACGGTGATTCGGGCTTTATCTGGTATAAAGTTATCCGTTGTCAATTCGGCCTTTTTGTGATAGTCAAAATGATCAATCCTATCTCTCGAAATAATTTTTCGTTGTGAAGAAATCAGGTAGGTCGGCAATTTCTGCTCGCACAGCTCCACAATATGCGACGTGTTGGAACTGTTATAACCTCCGGCAACGATAGCGAAATCGGCCGTTTCCTTCAATAATCCATAGGTTGCATTTTGATTGTCATTAGTCGCATAACACAGCGTATCCCCCGTATCGGAAAAATGCTTGTGAATGTCCGATGCATTAAGGTTATATTTCTGGATCATGATTTCTTTAAAATAGTCGGCAATAGCCTGCGTGTCGCTTGCCAGCATTGTCGTTTGATTAACCACTCCGATCCGCTCAAGGTCGCGATCGACATCAAATCCATCCGAGTATTGGTTTTTGAATAAATTGTAAAACTCACTTTTCGGAATTACTCCCAGTAAAATACCTCCTAATTTTTTCGCTTCCCCCATGTCACGTAAAACCATGGTTGGCGCATTCATCCGGCTATGCGAAAAGGTGGCGCGGGTCTCTTCGTGCGTAGGCTTTCCGTGGATGATTACAGAATATTTTTCCTTGCCTATGGCAGAAGCCTTATTCCATACCTTTTCGACAAAAGGACACGTGGTGTCGTAGGTATAGGATTGAATCCCGATTTCGGCGAGCCTACGCTCGATTTCAACTGTGGTGCCAAACGCAGGAACCAAAACCACATCGTCATGCGTCAAAGACTCCCATGGGATCAGTTGCTCTCCCGACGTATGCATGATGAACCGAACTCCTCTGCTTTGCAAGTCCTGATTCACTTCGGGGTTATGGATCATTTCGCTCAAAAGGAAAATACGTTTGTTTGGATTTTCTGAAATCGCTTTATAGGATATCTCTATTGCGTTTTCGACACCATAACAAAAACCAAAGTGCCGGGCTATCAGAAATACTATCGGACCAAAATCCAAACGGGTAGGTGAAAAATTTTTCTTTCGGGTATCCTGCTCGCGGCGGTATTCCTTGATTGAAGTGATCAGTGAACTTCGATAAAAAAACGGTATATCAAACTTTTTCATATGGTTCTATTAGTAACGGCCACATAACGAAAGAAATACGTTCGGTATTGTTTCCGTGGTTAACTTTATTCCGAATGAAGTGACTCATGATCAAAGGTAATATATTAAATCGTGTTTTAAATCAAAATAAAAAAGCCGTACGTTTTTGGCGTACGGCTTTAATGGCTGGAATGAATGGCGCATTATTGAATAACTTTACCGTAAGCTTCAACCTGTTTCTTTATTTTCTTAATATCACCGACGATGACAATGGCAATGTCTGAATCACGAATATACGACTTCACCATCTTTGAAATTTCTTCCGGCGTAATTGCATAAACATTTTTCACGTAATTCGTAAGATACGTATCCGGAAGTCCGTGCAAACTCAAAAAGCTAAGCTGGTTGGCAATACCCGCCGGGGATGAATTTTGCAACACAAACGTCCCGGCCAGATAATTTTTGATTCCGTCCAGCTCCTCTTTTTCCGGAACTTCGTTCTGTAAGCGGTTGACCTCAAACAATATTTCTTTAATGGAAGCCCCTGTAACGTCGGTCGTTACATCCGCAATTTCAGCCCAGTATGCGCTGCGGTATCGTACCGAAACCGTACTTCTAGGCGAATACGTATAGCCTTTGCTTTCACGAA
This sequence comes from bacterium, assembly GCA_016788215.1. Taxonomy (GTDB): domain Bacteria; phylum CLD3; class CLD3; order SB21; family SB21; genus SB21. Next base: position 3,470 of record JAEUSJ010000092.1, read on the forward strand.
TGTTGCTGGTGATGCGGGAACCAAACGATCCGCCCAGCATGGAATTCATCACAGTGAGCCCAAGATAGTCAGCATGCGACGGATCGATCACCGGTAAACCCATATAAATCGTAGATTGCGGCGCACCGGGCCGATCAATTAAATAAATGGTTCGGGATGAACTCATTTTCGGCGGATTTTGTGTCGCAGCCGCCCCCTCTTTCCATTTCCCGAATGTTTCTGTAAGCGTATTCTCGATTGCCTTAGCATCAAACACTCCGACCACATAAATAGACGTGCGTCGAGCGCCGTAATTCTTGTCATAAAATTCTTTTACATGATCCAAGGTAAAAGAACTGACCATCTCCTCAGTAGGAAAATAGCGGCCATACGGATGGTCTCCGTACATAACCTGACTGAATTTTTCCGACGCTAAACCGGATGGCTCAGAGCGCTGAACCGTTAACTGCCGCACCAGATTATTTTTTAAGCGTTCAAGCTCCGACGCCGGAAACGCCGGGTTCTGAAGCATGTCCCCGATTAATTTGATAAAATCCGGGCCAAATTCCGATAAGACTTCTCCGGTAATAAATACCTGATCAGATCCCGTAGCCACATCGATCGATCCGCCCATGCTCGCGGCTGCTTTGGCAAGATCCTGAGCCGTGCGCGTCTTGGTGCCTTCTTTGAGAAATTCACCTGCCAGATCGGCCAACCATACCTGAGAGGACGATTCGTCAATGTTCCCCGTACGAATAACTACGCGGATATTGACCTTCGGGACTTTTCCGTATGCGACCATGGTGCCGGAAAACCCGTTGGGTAATGTTACAATTTGTTTCTGTGGAAGATTAAAATCTTTAGGCGTTCCTCCGGCCGGCGGCGTCTCCTTTTGCGCCCAAAGTGAAACGGTCAGAAGAGACAGAAGGCCGATGATCACAACATATCTCGTTTTCATAGATTATCTCTCCTTACTTTTTGGAAATGTTTGTTGTTTGGGTTTGTAGAACCAGCACCGTGCGATTCGAATTTCTCAAGTATTCTTTCGCCGTTTCCTGGATCAGTTTCGGGGTTACTTTTTTAAATTCATCTTCAAGTTTATTTATACGGGAAGGATCATCATCAAATATGGCAAAACTGGCCAACAGGTCCGCCGTACCAAATCCGTAAAAGCCCGTGATTTCGGAATACAGCGCCGAACGCATCTTTACCATGGCGCGATCATACGTTTCCTTGTCGATCGGTTCGTTGCGCAATCTTTCAATTACCAGATCAACTTCTGCCATGATAGAATCGGGGGCGACATTAGGATCATGGATCAGATCGGCCATCCACACCATCGGGCCGTTATAGTTAAACATATTACCAAGATAATTGATGCCGCCGGTTAATTCTCCGGTAAATCCTTTTTTCTGCACCAGCGCGTCAAACAATTTACTATCCGAACCTTGAACCAATATCTGATCCAGAATGCCCATTGCAAAATATTCAGGTGTGTTACGCGCAGGCATGTGATACGCGAATGCCAAAGCCGGGCGTTTAGCCAAAGGATCCGTTTTATTCACTTTCTTTTCGGCTTCTTGTTTGGGTTCGCTAATATCGGGCTTTGCGGGCAGTTCAGACTTAGGCAATGCTCCGAAATACTGCTTGACCCATGCCAACGCTTGTTTGGAATCAAAATCTCCGACGATCACTAAGGCCGCATTATTCGGCGCATAATACGTTTTGAAGAATGACGTAACATCTTCCAATGTCGCGGCATCGAGATCTTTTAACTCGCCGTAAAAATTATGCGCATTAAACCAGTTAGTATTGGCATATTGCGGCATATCCAACCAGGGAAATCCTCCGTAAGGACGATTTAGAACGTTAACCTTCACTTCATTCTTCACGACTTCCTGCTGATTCTTCAAATTATCCTGGCTGATTTTCAATCCCTTCATGCGGTCGGCTTCTGCCCACAACGCCGTCTCCAGCTTGTGCGCTGGAAGAATTTCAAAATAGTTAGTAAAATCAAATCGTGTGGAACCGTTTAACACGCCGCCGCTCCGTTGAACCAATTTGATGAATTCCATTTTTCCCAGATTATCAGAACCCTGGAACATCATGTGTTCAAATAAGTGGGCAAAGCCGGTCCGATCTTTCGGCTCAATGCGAAAACCGATATTGTAATACACGCCGACCGTGACGATAGGCGCGGTCGGGTCAGGTGAAAGAACCACCTTGAGTCCGTTATCCAATTTATGATATTCTACCGCAACGCGAAAGCTTTTGCCGCTTTCCTTACCGCACGATAGGAACATCAAAGCCATCAGGATTACTAGCCACCCTGAAAATCGAAAGTATTTCATACTATCCTCCGTTATGATTACGGTTTTAGTTTATTAGCGAATATATAAAATAGAATCACATCAACAAATGAATCCGCCTATTCCATTTTCCAATCCGGCAGGCGTCCGGGCGTCCAAGGCGCGTTAAGTTTTTCCAGTTGATCTTCTATCGACTTCAAATCCGTTTCGATAACAGTCTTTAATTGAGCAAGCGCCGGGCCAAATTGTTCCGCCGCGATGCGGTATGCATCAAGCTGCGTCTGAGTTGGATCGGAGGTAGTTTCCCATGTTCCGTCGATAATATATTGCAGTCTTTCCGTTACCGGCGGAATTTGATTTTCGTTACGTTTGGCCAGCGTTTTGTCCCCGGTCATGGTTCGTTGAATTGCCGCGATCTGTATCTTAAGCTGGCGAACTTTTTCAATGAGCGATTTATTTGCGCCGACGGCGGTCAGAGCGGATTTCTCAATGAGGGAAAGCCGCTTAGTCACGTCATCCGAGGCCGCATTTACTGCCAGAACGGCTTGTTGCAGGCGCGCAACTTTTCGCTGGAACGTGACCAATGCCGCGCGGTCTTTCGCAGGTAAAGTCGTGTTATTCAAAGGACGCGCTGTAAATTCAACAGGGCCGAAAAGTTCAGTGATCACGCCATTTTCATTTTTTGACATAGTGACCTTGTACTTGCCGGGGAGAACGGGCATTCCATAAAACTTATTTGTTTCCGTTTTTTCCGTTATCGGAGTGACATTCGGATAACGCAGATCCCACGCGATACGATTCATGCCGGCTTTTGCCGGAGCGGTCAGACGGCGAATAGTATTCCCGCTTTCATCTGTTACAGTAAATATCAAATACGGAGCCTGCTCTTCATCTTCCTCGCGCAGATCGGTGAACGAAGGATACGGCAAAATAGTTTTTTTCTTTTCAGCTTCTTTTTCAGCGTCTTTACGTCTCTGTTTTTTTGTCTTTATTTCTTCCTTTAAGTAGTATGTGAATACCGCACCGAAATCAGGATTTTTTGCTCGATAAAATGTTTCACCGTAATCGTATTTCTCACGCGAATAATCCGGCATATACATCAATGCGTCCTTAACCGGAAACACGTACGCATCCGTCTTTACAATATCCTCCGATAGTTTACGTAGCGGAGTATAATCATCCAAAATATATATGCCGCGTCCAAAGGTTCCAATCGCTAAATCGTTCTCGCGTTGCTGAATTTCCAAGTCCCGCACGGCGATCGTGGGAAATTCACCTTTGAGTTGAATCCATTTCTTACCGCCGTCCACGGTAAAATACAAACCAAATTCTGTTCCGCAGAAAAGTAGGTTAGGATTTACAAAATCTTCCGTAATCGTGTACACAACGCCGTTATCGGGAAGATTTCCACGAATGGACGACCATGACTTTCCTTTATCCGTACTCTTCAGCAGGTACGGCTTGAAATCCGCGTTCTTATGATTATCAAATGAAGCATATACAACATTGTCATTGTGCTGAGAAGCGAAAAGATCGCTCACGTAAGTCATGTCAGGCACGCCGGGAAATTTATCAAGTTTGCGCCAATTCTGCGCGTCTTCAGTTATCTGTATTAAGCCGTCATCCGTTCCAACAAAGATGAGATTTTCTTTTAACGGCGATTCCGTGAGCGAAACGATATTCCCGAATAGCGACGTAGAGGCGTTTTTGGCAACGGCATCCGGGCCCCATACTTTGCCCATTACCGGAAGTTTATTGCGGTTGATCATGCGCGTAAGATCGGAACTGACCGCTTTCCATGATTGCCCACGGTCGTCGCTTCGAAAAAGACGATTCGCCGCAAAATATAAACGCGTATTCGAATGAGGACTGATCAAAAGCGGTGTGTCCCAATTCCACCTATGTTCCTCGCCTTTCTCCGGCTGAGGCTGGATGAATAACACTTCGCCGCTTTTTCGATCCATACGCACAAGGCCGCCATACTGCCATTCGCCATACACGATATTTGGATCCTTGGGATCCACCTGCGCTTTGTACCCGTCTCCACCGACAACGAGAAACCAGTCTTCATTCGTTATGCCGCCGTTATTGGTCGTTCGTGTCGGGCCTCCCCATGTGCTGTTATCCTGCGTGCCTCCGTACACGTAGTAAAAAGGTTCAGAGTTGTCCACCGTGATTCGATAAAACTGCGTGACAGGTAAATTGGAGGAAAAGCGAAAAGTTTTTCCGAGATCATAGGTTTCGTACAATCCTCCGTCGCCGCCAATCATTAGATGATCAGTATTATTAGGATCAATCCAGATGGCATGATCATCCACATGACGGTGCTCATTACCCAGGTTTCGCCAGGTCTTTCCGCCGTCATCCGTTAATTTTAAATACGTATCCATGCTGTACACACGGTCGACGTCCTTGGGGTCACAGATTATTTCCTGATAATACTGCGCGCTGGTAGAAATATATTCGTATCGTTTTTCCCATGATGCGCCGCGGTCAGAGGAACGGAAAAAACCGCCAGAATTATCTGACGTTTCAATAAGGGCAAACACGACATCCGGATTGACCGGAGAAATAGCTAATCCGATTCGGCCAACATCTCCGGAAGGAAGTCCCTCGGATAATTTCACCCATGTCTTTCCTCCGTCGGTTGATTTATGAATAGCCGACTCAGGGCCTCCGTTGATCAGCGTCCAGACATGGCGCCGTCGCTGGTAAGCTGAAACGTAAAGAACATCCGGATCGCGTGGATCCATTGCAATATCTGAGACGCCTGTATTTTCACTGATCTTAAGCGACAGATCCCAGGTTTCTCCACCGTTGGTCGACTTGTAAAATCCCCGGTCTCCGCCCGGACCCCACAACGGGCCCTGCGCGGCAACATAAACTACGTTTGAATTTCTCGGATCAATGACGATTTTTCCAATATGTTCGGATTTTTTCAATCCCATATTCTTCCAGTTCTTTCCGCCGTCCAGAGACTTGTAAACGCCGTCGCCGTACGATACACTTCGCTGACTATTGTTCTCACCGCTTCCAACCCAAACCACATTTGCATTATTTGGGTCCAAAGTAACGCAGCCAATCGAATAGGAATTTTGTGAATCAAAAACCGGTGAAAAAGTAATACCGCCATTCATGGTTTTCCAAACGCCTCCCGACGCGACGCCAACAAAAAAGTTACTGTGATCATTAGGATTGACTGCAAGATCGATAATACGGCCGGAGGTAATTCCCGGGCCGACTAATCGCATTTTCAAACCGGAAAATGTTTTGGATTGAAAATAATCGGTGGTGTCTGGTTTCTGATGTTGTGCCTGTAAGTGAAAACTGAACATCAAACTTACTAACCAAACTGCGTAAAGAATTTTCTTCATGTCAACTCCTGTTTTATAAGCTCATGCAATGAGCGTGATTATTACGAATATTAGGTCAGACCATTTAAATTTTAGTTCTTTTCGATCCGAACGCGCGCGTCCACCGCAATGATGTTTTTGCCGCGCCCTAGAAGCGGGTTGATATCCAATTCCTGTATTTCCGACGCAAGCATCAGCAAGTCAGATAAACGTACAATTATGTCGGCAAATACGTTCTCATCCGCGCCTGCTTGTCCGCGTATTCCCTTGATCAACTTATATCCTTCCAAGTTGCGTATCATGTCCAGCGCTTCATAATGTGTCAAAGGCGAAAGGCCGCTAGATACGTCTTTCAATACTTCGACAAAAATTCCACCCAGCCCGCATAAAATAACGTGGCCAAAACCCGGTTCATATTTAGCGCCAATAAATAATTCTATTCCGCTCAGCATCGGTTGTATCAATACGCCTGAAACATCCCTAATTTTCATCAAACGATCAAATTCTGATACTAGTTTTTCATCGGTTCCAATATGGAGCGATATCCCGCCGATGTCGGTTTTGTGAATCGGGCCAACGGCTTTCATTACTATCGGATAATTGAGATCATGAGCCGCCTTCACCGCATCTGCAGAATTACTTGCAGTCGCTTCCTTTACGGTCGGAATTCCCGCTGCATCGAACAAAATCTTTATATCACCGGGTTTTAAATAACCGCTGACGGAATCTCGTAAGAGTCGTCGAATGGCGGCTTCGTCTATTTGGGTTACAATGTTTTCTGATGCAGATAGCTTTGCGCGGCTCACTTTACACAAAGCCTGGGCAAGCAAGACTTCATCCGGAAAGCAAACTTCTCCTTTGGCGAGAAAAAAATCAACCTCGTTTTTCGCTGTCAACGTCGACGGCAAAACGCTGAAAATAGGCTTTTGACAGGATTTCTTCTTTTGATGAATAACCTCGTATGCGTCAAACACTTCCACCAGGCCGGGCGTTCCGAAAATGACCACCATAGCATCTATGGCCTCAAAATGAGTCTCAACATAATCGATGATGTGTTCCAATTGCTCCGCGGTGCCTGTTGCCAAAAAATCGATGGGGTTGTTAACAGATGACCCTGGAAAAAGTTTCTGCAAAAGTTCCGACGCGTGATGTCCTTCAATTTTAGGAACCGACATCCCGCCTTTCGATAAGGCATCCGTTACCATGACTGCAGGGCCTCCGGCGTGTGTAATAACGGCAATATTTTTACCATGGAAAACAGGATGCATAAAGACGCATGCTACATTGATCAGGTCCTCACGGCCAAAACACCGGACAATTCCCGCCTTTCGGAAAAGCGCATCTACCGCGGTATCGGAACTTGCCAGTGCGCCCGTATGCGAAGACGCAGCCCGGCTTCCGGCTTCGGAACTGCCCGCTTTAATCGCGGCAATCCTGCAGCCTTTTTGAATCAATGAGAGCGCATGCTTGAGAAGCATCTGCGGTTGGTCAACTTTTTCGATGTAAAGTAATTTGACCATCGAACTTGTTCCGGAATCAAATGACTCATCAAGATATTTTAGGATTTCCTCGACGCCGATTTGCGCGCAGTTTCCAACTGAAAAGATATTTGAAAAAGTCAGGCCTTTTGGAATTCCCGCCTCTAAAATAAATACGGCAGTCGCCCCGGAACCGGAAATAAGGTCGCAGCCCTTCGGATTAAGTTTGGGGATGGGCTGTGTGAAAACACCGTGGTAATGCGGGGTTAGAACGCCGATCGAATTGGGGCCTATCAACACCCCGCCAACGCTTTCAACGATCCGCACCACTTCGTCTTCCAACTGCTTACCCTCCTGCCCAACTTCGCTAAATCCTGCCGATAGGACAATGAAAGCACGGGTGTTTTTGTTTTGGGTCAATATCTTTACGGCGTCAGGGACAAACTTAGCGGCAATGGCAATGATCGCCAAATCTACGTCCGGTAGATCCCGAATATCTGTATGACAAGAAATACCTTGTATGGATTTCTCTTTAGGGTTGGTCACATAAAGTTTGCCTGAAAACTTACCGTCGATAAGATTTTTTAAGACCTTTCCACCCGGTTTGTGAATATCATTTGACCCTCCGACCACGACAATGCTTTTTGGATGTAGAAGCTGAAGATTCATGATGGAACAGAACTTGTTTTTATATTTGGATGTAAAAGAAGCACTGTGCGGTACGCGGTGTATGAAAAGAACGGAGCGGCAAAAACGTCCACACTGTAATGGACGTGCTGAACCAGAAGGCAAAAAGCCAACACACACGTCCCCAACAACAAAACAATTTTAAGAGGTCGCTGCGGCACACACAAGAACAAAATGAACATAGTTGCAGTGTGCCCTGAGAAAAAAAGATCGCGCGTAAGTAATTTACCTGTGCCGATTATTTCCACTAACGGGTCCTGTAAAGGAATCATGGCCTGCGGCGCCTCAAGAGGGATCAGATACATCGCAGCCGTTCGAAATACGACCATGAGCGTATATGCCTGCATGCCTATCACGAGCCATTCAGGAACAATGACTACAGCCACAATTGCGGTTATCAAACCAAGATAAATCAATGCAAATGTCAACCACGTTACATCCACCGGCGTCAGCATGGCAAGCACCGGGTCATTGAGAATCGCACCCTGCCGCAATTCCACCCAATTTACAAAACGGGAAAATAAAGACAAAACCGTTAGCAGGAAGATCAATGAAACAGCCAGTTCGATTCGGAACAGTTGTCGCGGCCACACTCTGGCCCAATTTGCTGAAAATTGTTTAAACATATTAGTTTGATTTTGTGTTGAACGGCAGAAAAATAAAGCGGACGTACACTTCTTATCGGGATTTCAAAAGAAAATAAACCAATGCAGCTACATTGGTTTGCATACCTATAAATCCGATCACGGCATAACGATCATATTTACGCGTTTTTGCCAGGTGACGCCTCTGGGCGTCCGTGTCGCCTAATCTCCTTGCGATCTTGGCCTTTTCAAAAGTATCGTCGCCTTTTTTCTTGTAATAAGCTGCACTTGCGCCAAACACGACGCCTAAGGCATTGCTGATCCATATGGCGCTTTTGTATTTATGCGGGCCCCGTTCCTGCCATTCGAGGTTAACAAATTGATTCTGGTTATTGCTCCGGTTCTTTAAATTTGGGTTTAGTGATATGAACAAATAATTATTATTGAGCGTCGAATCCGTTACGGTTGCCAAAAAATCTTCATATCCCGGTTTCTTGAATTGCAGTGTGCGCTCTTTGTACTCCCGCAGCCGGAGATAAAACGGCGTGACGCCCAGTAGGTCTGAACCATAAGATACCGACGCGCCGCTCGGAACGGAATTGATTTCAGCAATCATATCAAAATATACCTCTACTTTTTCATTTACTCCAGGACGAATGGTAATCGTTTTGGTAAAATCAAGCGCCTGAAATGATGTTCGATCCGGATTTTGAACAACCACAACATGCGTTCCGGCAGGTAACGCTATCTTATCAGATCTTGTATAACTCGAATCATCAATCACGATTTTTTCAAAATGAACTTGTGATGACAGCGTCAAATAGCCGTATTCTTCCTGTGCAACAGCAGTTACACAATTACCCAAGCCTAAAATTAAAAGTATTATATAGG
>JAEUSJ010000093.1 GCA_016788215.1 bacterium
CTGCGGCCGCAGGTCGAACAACGCATCATTCCTACCACTTGGCGCGGCAACGGGATCGGCCTCTACGGAGAGATCTTTTCAGGCCTCGAATACCGGGCGTATGTGGTTGAAGGGCTCGATGCTACCAATTTCACTCCTAAAGACGGAATCCGAGACGGACGACAATTGGGTTCAAAAGCCTATGTTGAACATTTTGCCCTCACGGCCAAATTGGAATATTCGGGCATTCAAGGCTTAATCTTCGGAACAAGTTTTTATTCCGGCAATGCCAATCAAACCATCGTGGACTCCTTAAAAGGGTGGGAACCGAACGTAACGGTTTTGAGTGCGCATGCGGAATGGGCGTGGAAAGGATTGGAAACACGCGCCTTGTATGTACAAAACAACTTGACCGACACTAAACTATTCAGTCAGGAGTTTGGAAGAACGATTGGAAAAATGATGCAAGGCTGGTACGTCGTTGCAGGATATGATGTAATGCCTTTGATCAAACCTGGAACGGTTCACTATTTTGCGCCCTATGTGCAATATGAAACTTTCGATACGCAGGCTGAAGTTGCAGCCGGACTTGCGCGAGATCCGGAATCTAAACGGAGCATAACCACACTGGGGATATCATATAAACCGCATCCAAATATCTCATTCAAATTTGATTTCCGTAACAATGTTAATCAAAAGAAAACCGGTAACGACCAGTGGAATTTAGCCGTTAACTATCTATTTTGATCAGAGAATCTATTTGGATACCAAGCCTAATCTATCCCTAGATTATTTTGATTAAATAAAATCTAATCGAAGGATATTATCTTACTCGTTCAATTGGAATCTTGAATTGAAAAACAAATGCTGTAAAAAGTTCAAACATAAAAAAGCATGCAAACATTGTCCGGTTTTGGCTGGGATACGCATTATAAATCCGGCATTTAAACGGAAAGAAGTGCGCTATTATCAAAAGACATTGATGCCCGCGCTTACCGATAAACTAAATCCTATTCGAGACTTCCAATAGATGTTCAAATAGAAATTTTATGATCTACGATTTGAGTATAAATTACTAATTAAAGCGAGGGCTGTATGGCACAAAAGTTATTTGTTTTGCTTCTGATGGTAAACTGGGCTCATTTGCGAGCGCAGGACGGAGGTATCTCAGACAACTCTTTTCTGATTGAAGAAGCGTACAATCAAGAGCCGCGTGTCGTGCAGCATATATCCAATCTAGTTCATACCAAAAAATCAAAAGAGTGGGGTTATGCCCTGACCCAAGAGTGGCCGGTTTTTTTGCAGGCGCATCAGATAAGTTATACCATACCGTACGCATGGATGGCAGGCAACTCTGCTAACGGTTTTGGAGATATGACAATACATTATCGATATCAGTTATGGGGCGATGCCCACTGGGCGGCCTTTTCGCCTCGTCTCAGTATTATTTTGCCCACCGGCGATAAGAAGAAAGGGTTGGGTTCCGGAAAAACGGCTTATCAGGTGAATTTACCGCTGAGCAAACGTTTGGGAGCTTCGTGGGTTGTTCATTTCAATGCAGGTGCGACGATCACGCCCGGCGTGTCTACCGATACCAACAAGGAAACGCTATGGAGCTACAATGTCGGCGGAAGCATGGTATGGTTAGTAAAAAACAATTTTAATATGCTGGTTGAATTCGCTACCGGATATGAAGATGAAATTACAGGCGGACAAGTAAGGAATCAGTCCAGCTATGTTATCAATCCGGGCGTTAGATATGCGTATAATGTTGGTGCATTGCAGATTGTACCCGGATTATGCTTCCCGATAGAACTCAATAGCGAAAAAACAAAACAGTGGTTCATTTATCTGTCATTGGAACACCCTTTCTAATGAAACATCCGACGGTATTCGTGAAGTATGTTCGCGGCATAAAAATCGTTCTTTGGTTATGGTTTCTGATAACAGCTACACTGGCGCATGCACAGGTGTATTTGACAAAAGACGAGGCGCTGCATTTGTATTTCCCGAACGAACAAAACGTATTCCGAAAAAACATATTTCTCACTGACGATCAGGTGCAGCAAATTCAAGGCAGAGCTCGGGCCAAAATCGATTCCAAAATCATTACGTATTACGAATACCGTGAAGGCGCCATCATTCGGGGCATCGCGTTCTTTGAAACGCAAACCGTTCGAACGCATCCCGCCACATTTATGATCGTGCTCAATTCGGATGGTTCGTTAATAGCGGTTGAAATGCTGGCATTTTATGAACCGGAAGATTATCTGCCTCCAAAAAAGTGGATGGAACAATTCAAGTACAAGACTCTGCAAAACGACATCTATCCTAAACGGGGAATCCCCAATGTGGCCGGTGCGACGCTTTCGGCCCAAGCGATCACGGAAAGTGTAAGAAAGTATATGATTATTCAAGAGCTTCTACTTAATAAGGGAAAGTAATATGCAATACATGCAAAAAGGCGGATTCCAGACGAATCCTCTCATGCGTCTGACGCTGGGTTTTACCGTACTATTTCTCGTCGGATTTGTGGGGACAAATTTTATGATCTATTTTTCAAAGATGGGAATTACGCCGGATTCCGTTATAGCTTATTACAACGGATCAGAGGAGACGTTCCATCCGGCACGGACCTACGGCTCTATGCTGGAAGTAACGCACGGGCACTTACCCGTGATGGCAATCCTTATTCTTATGTTAACGCATCTCGTCCTTTTTTCTCCATTTACAAAAAACCAAAAAATTGCTTTTATTATTCTATCATTTCTGTCCGCGTTTTTGGATGAAGGGGCCGGATGGCTGGTGCGGTTTGTTCATCCGCAGTTTGCCTGGCTGAAAATAAGTTCATTCCTAATTTTACAAGCGAGCCTGATTTTTTTATTGATTTCTTTGTCGCTCTTCTTGTTTCATTCACGCGCGGAGTCAAAAGATAAAGAAATTCCCACGTCGGGTTCGGATGACGGTAAAGACATTACGGACGAGTTTCAAAAGTTGTAGGCATAATAAAAAATGATACGGAAGACATGATATGGAAAGCTCCCGGCGAAATTTTCTTAAACAAACGGCATGTTTTGCATTCAACGGCCTAATCTTGAATAATGTACCGCTCCTTTCCGCTCAAACACGGCCTGCGCTAGTTGAGCGTGCATTTTATACCATGGGCACGATTGTCAAAATAAGCGCTTATGGGGAGTCTGTTCGCAACATCCATCGGGCTATTACGAAAGCGCAGCAAGAATTTCAGAGATTGGACTCGGCGATGAGCGTATTTATATCCGACAGCCATGTGAGTTTGATCAATAAAGCCGCCGGGAAGAACGAGGTACCTGTGGATCAATCCGTCATCGACATTCTGCGTAGTGCAAAAATATTCTGTGAAAAAACCGGCGGCGCGTTCAATATTTGTATCGAGCCGATGATGCGTTTGTGGGGATTTCGTAATGAGTCCAAAACAATAACCCGTTTGCCGAGTGACAGGGAATTGTACCGCACCGTAGAGACCATTTCAATTAATCATTTAGTAATCAATGATGGGGAAAACACAGCAGGGCTTTCGCACGAGGGCTCGGCCATTGATTTGGGTGGAATTGCTGTCGGATATGCTGTAGATCGTGCAGCGATGATTCTCAAATCTGAAGGTATAGAAAACTTTTTAATCAATCACAGCGGCGATATCATGGCTACAGGCACACCGCCGGATCAGAACGGATGGACCATAAGTATCCCGGATCCTCAAAATCCATCAGAGATTATCAAAAGTTTTTCGATTAGAAATCAGGCGGTATCTACATCAGGAAATTATGAATCGTACGTGGCATTCGATGATAAACGTTTCGGGCATATTCTTGATCCGCAGACAGGTTATCCCAGCGATCGGATGCTGAGTTTTACCGCGATATGCTCGACCGCGATGGAAGCGGACGCTTACTCGACCGGATATTTTTGTAATGGAAATATTCCTGCAGAGATGGCATACATTGCGGTCACGTCAGATTTAAAAGTTTTCAACTCAGCTAATATTTAGCTGACGGTTCCGAAAATCAGAATCTTAATGTAAATACCGTTTCCGTTTTTGGTTTTGATGTAACGCTGAGGGTGCCTTTATGCAGGCGCATGATCTGGCGAGACAGGCTTAATCCGATGCCGGTGCCTTCTTGTTTCGTAGTGAAAAACGGAATAAAAATTTTATCAATAGCTTCTTCGGAAATGCCGGGGCCGTTATCGGTCACCTTGATAACGACGCGCCCGTTTTCATCCATCCCTGCCGTAAGTTCAATTCGCGCTACCGTTTTATTCTCCAGAGCCTGCATCGCATTCAAAAGAAGATTGATGAGAATTTGTTCGATCAGTTCCGGATCTGCCGTAACCTCGAGGGTTTCCGGGTCGATTGAAACCTGAAAATGAATTCCTTTTGAGATCACCTGTTGATACATCAGTTTTTCAATTCGCGCAAACAATTCACTGATCAGTATGATTGTAAAATGGGGAGTTGGAATTCGTGTCAGATTTCGGTAGGCGTCAACGAAATGCATCAATCCTTTACTTCGGCTTTGAATAGTTTGTAATGCGCTTCGGATATCGTGAACGACGTCGGTTCGAACAGCAGTCGTCGAATTCTGAGATTCGAGACTATCCAGCAGTTCGTTTGCAGTGGATGCGAGTGATGTGACCGGCGTCATCGAATTCATGATCTCATGCGTGAGCACACGGATCAATTTCTGCCACGCTTCCATTTCCTTCTCTTCCAATTCGTTTTGAATATTCTGTAGGGACGCCAGCGTGAACTTCTGATCCCGCATACGAAAATCCACCACGTACACCGCCAATTGCACCAATTCGTTGTTTAACTGAATCTTTATAAGCGACCTTTGCCCAGGCTTCAATTGCGTGAGCGTTGTAAATAATTCAGGCAATAGGGGCACCAGCATTTGAATGTTTTTCAATTCTGTGAGATCATGCGGCGGGCCGATTTTCAGTAAACGTTTTGCAGAAGCATTGATCATATCCACATTGCCGTCGGATCTGAATACGATAAGGCCGATGCCGATGTGATGCACCACGGTCTGCAGATAACTATAATGTTCTTCTTTTTCAAAACGAATCTGGTGAAATTTATCAATAATTTCTTTGAACGCCGATTTAAGTTCATCAAAGGACGTACCGAAACCCTGCGGCGTAAAAGTTTGCGAAAAATCGGCATGTTTCACCGATTCAAGAAAACGGGTAAGATCGCGGTTGGTTTTCTCGACGTATTGAACCAGCGTGATGATCTCAAATATAATGATCACGCCCAGAATGACGGAGGTAACATACAGATGGGTTTGTGATAGAACATAAAAAAATCCGTACATGGTCAACCCAAGAAGGATTACACGCAGAGTACATTGGAGTCTGAAATTTTTATAAACCATATTTTTCCAATCGGCGATAGAGCGAAGTGCGCGTCAATCCAAGTTCCTTTGCCGCCTGGCTGATATTACCGCCGTGTTTGCTCAGTGCTTTTCGGATCAATGCTTTTTCAATCTCTTCGAGATTATAGTCGTCGATTACAAGCCCTTCGTTTTTTGCCGGAGCAGACGTAAGAAGGAAATCGTCCGCTTCAAGGCATTCTGCGTCGGACATGATCATTGCGCGTTCGATCGTGTGCTGCAGTTCGCGTACGTTACCCGGCCAATTATACCTTTCGAGTTTTTTGATAGCATGGGGGTGAAAACGACTGGCCGTTCTTTGATATTTTTTTGAATATACCGAAAGGAAATGTTCCGCGAGCAACGGTATATCCTCCGTACGTTCGCGTAATGGCGGCAACGGAATCTCGACGGTGTTAATCCGGTACAGCAGATCCTGCCTGAACGTTTTCTGATTAGCCATATTGTGGATCGGCATATTAGTGGCGCTGATGAGGCGAATGTCGACATCGACAGACTTATTTGATCCGACGCGCGTAATACGTCTTTCCTGAAGGGCATTAAGAAGTTTAGCCTGAAGCGACACGGAAAGGTTTCCGATTTCGTCGAGAAATAAAGTTGCGCCTGACGCGATTTCAAATCGCCCCGCCCTGTCTTCTTTCGCATCGGTAAAAGCGCCCTTCACGTGGCCGAAAAGTTCGCTTTCGAAAAGCGTTTCACTGATCACGCCCATATCCACAGTAATGAACGACTCTTTTGCGCGAAGGGATTCCCGGTGTAAAGCACGCGCAACCAACTCCTTCCCGGTTCCGTTCTCGCCAAGAATCAGAACATTCGCCTCCGTTTTGGCAACTTTTTGTATCAACGCAAATACGGCTTGCATGGATGAGGAACGGCCGATGATTTCACCGAAGGGATGATCCAGATCCTCATTCAGCGCTTGTTGGCGGTCACGCAGATGCATGATCTCTAAACGCGACCGGCGCAAATTCATAGCCGAAGAAAGTGTTGCCAGGAGTTTTTCATTTTGCCAGGGTTTTACAACAAAGTCGATTGCGCCTTCTTTGATCGCCCGAACGGCCATTTCCACATCGCCGTAAGCCGTAATCAAAATCACCACGGCTCCGGGATCTAACTGCAAAATTTTATTAAGCCAGTAGAAACCTTCGGAACCGCTACTGACGTCTCGCGTGAAATTCATATCCAGCAGGATTACGTCGTAGCTTTCATTTTTGAGCAGTGTCGGGATTGACTCCGGGTTCGTTTCGGTATGAATAAGTGCGACGTGCTGTTTTAAAAAAAGTTTTGCGGCCAGCAACACGTCCGTGTCGTCGTCGATGATCAGAATTTTTGTCTGTTTGGGCAGCATATTAGCATTGAGTCTTTCGGTAATAATGTTAACTCCGATTTGTATCTTACCCCGGAGGGATTCAGTATTTCTCCGGAATAAAAGTTTGGTCTGAGATGGGCGGACGAATATAATTCTTATTTTTTTGCCGCGGCGGAAGTTCGAGTGGAGCGGGCGTCAAATCTTTATACGGGATCAAGCTCAGCAAATGACTAATACAGTTCAGGCGCGCGCGTTTCTTGTTATCTGCATTGACATCATACCATGGCGCTTGTTTGATGTCCGTATAAGCAAACATTTCATCTTTTGCTTTTGAATAACTGACCCAGCGGGCGCGCGACTCCATATCCATCGGGCTCAACTTCCAACGTTTCGTTGGATCGGCAATACGGTTTTTGAACCGGCGCTCTTGCTCTTCGTCACTCACCGAGAACCAATACTTGATAAGAATGATTCCCGATCGTACGAGCATACGTTCGAACTCCGGACATGACCTTAAGAATTCACGGTATTCTTCTTCTGTGCAGAATCCCATGACACGCTCCACCCCGGCCCGATTATACCAGCTTCTATCAAAAAGGACTATTTCTCCTTTTGCCGGAAGGTGAGCCGCATAACGCTGGAAATACCATTGGTTTTTTTCGCGTTCGGTTGGCGTACCTAAGGCCACGACCCGGCAAACTCTGGGATTTAGCCGTTGGGTTATTCGTTTGATGACGCCTCCTTTTCCCGCTGCGTCCCGGCCTTCAAATATAACGACGACCTTTAATCCTTTATGTTTGATCCATTCCTGCAGCTTCACCAATTCGACTTGAAGTTTTTCAAGTTCCGCCTCATATTTTTTTCGATTGATTTTTTTGGGAGCTTCCTCACCGGATGTAGGAATGGCGGTTAGATTCTTTTCTGCTTTGTTCTTTCTCTTAGACATAGTACCTCCCGTAATATCAAACTTATGGCGAAAGACGAAAATCTATTGACGTATCCTTGTTTCCACCATAATGCATGCATTCGCAAGATAGTTAAATTTCTTTTCCTGGATAAACGTCATTACAGCCGGGCTTTCTGAACCGGGCTGCAGCCAGACATTCGTCAGACCTAATTTCAAACACTCTTCTAAGACTTTGAGCGTGACAGCTGGCGGAGTGACGAAATTAACAATGGCCGGTTTTTGCGGTAGTTGTGCCAGATTTGCAAACGCTTTATCGCCGTCGATCTCGTCCGATGACGGATTCACAGGAAAAAGTTTGTAACCTTTTCGCTTCAAATCACGGTATATAACATTACCGAATTTTGACGGGTTATTGTTTGCACCGACAATGGCAATTGTTACGTCGGGGTCTTTTAACAGTTCTTCTATTTCTTTCATAAATTCTTCCTCCTCTTGGAGTGTTCGAAAACGGACAACAGGTGAACGATAACGAACATACTATTGTTTCAATTTCATATATAAATTTAAAAAAATCAATACATATCAATGGGCATAGGTATTGTTATGGAAGTATATAAGAAAAAAGTATTCCAAAACTAAAACGGGCAGAAACAGAACAATGGATAGACAGATTGAAAAAAAGAAATGGCCTCCAAAGAAAATCGCGTATGTCGGCGGCGGCGCGTTTTTAGTATTATTGCTGTTTTACAATTTTTTATTTGCAGATCGATCGGCAAAATTGAATGTAAAGACAGAGAAGATCACCATCTCGAAAGTTCAGCGCGGAACTTTTCAGGAATTCATTCCCGTAACAGGTACGATCATGCCCATCAAAACAATTTATCTCGATGCAATGGAAGGCGGCCGTGTAGATAAACTGTACCTTGAGCAAGGCGCTATGGTGAAACAGGGCGATCAGATACTTAAGCTTACCAACACCAATCTGCAAATGGATGTCATGTTCCGGGAAGCGCAGCTGTTTGAACAGATCAATAATCTGCGCAATACGCGATTGGCATTTGAGCAGAACAAACTAAAGGTTCGCGGCGATCTGATCGATCTGGATTATGAAATTACAAAACTGAAACGCGCCTTCGAAATTAATGACGGTCTGATGAAACAAAATCTCGTATCTCCTCAGGAATACGAACAATCCAGGGATGCTTATCAGTATGCGCTTAAGCGTCGCGATTTATTGATTGATACGCAAAGGCAAGATTCCATCCTGCGTACCAGTCAAATGGAACAACTAGAACTCTCCGTCTCACATATGCAGGATAATTTAGGCATCATCAAGGAAAACATGGCGAGTCTTACATTGAAGGCTCCGGTGTCGGGGCAGCTCACGTCGCGCAACGCGGAATTGGGCGAGTCCAAACGCGCCGGCGACCGGTTAGGACAGATCGATGTGTTGGACGGTTTCAAGGTGCGTGCGGGTATTGATGAACATTACATTGCACGAATTCAAATCGGACAGGCAGGTGAATTTGATCTCTCAGGAAAAACGTACAAGCTAACCATAAAGAAAGTTTATCCCGAAGTCACCGGCGGAAAGTTTGATGTAGATATGGAGTTTGAAGGCGAGGCGCCCAAAGATATTCGGCGCGGGCAGACGCTGCAGATTCGTTTGGAATTAGGGGATCAGGCGGAAGCGCTGCTGCTTGCGCGCGGAGGCTTTTATCAGAAAACCGGCGGGCAATGGGTATTTGTGGTCGACCCTTCGGGCGATTTTGCCGTCAAGCGTAGCGTAAAGCTCGGACGTCAGAATCCCCAGATGTTTGAAGTGATGGAAGGACTATATCCGGGTGAAGAAGTTATTACATCATCGTATGATAGTTATGGTGATGTGGATAAGTTAATTTTACAAAAATAAAAATGAATTTTTAACTCAACCATAAAGGGGATTATTATGATCAAGTCAAAGAATCTTGTTAAAGTGTACACTACCGATGAAGTGGAAACCACCGCGTTGAACAACGTGAATTTTGAAATTAATGAAGGAGAGTTTACCGCCATCATGGGGCCTTCGGGTTGCGGCAAGTCGACATTACTCAATGTAATCGGTTTGCTTGATAATCCGTCCGGCGGTGAATATCATTTTGTGGGACATGAGGTGTCAAAATATACCGAACGTCAGCGTTCCAATTTACGAAAAGCAAACATCGGTTTTGTATTTCAGAGTTTTAATCTGATCGACGAATTGACCGTATTTGAAAACGTGGAGTTGCCTTTGTTGTATTTAGGTATGAGCGAATCGGAAAGAAAGAAACGTGTAGATGCGGCGCTCGACCGGATGCAGATCACGCACCGCCGTAATCACTTTCCGCAGCAATTATCCGGAGGGCAGCAGCAGCGCGTCGCGGTGTCGCGTGCGGTGGTGGCAAATCCTAAACTTATTCTGGCTGACGAACCTACGGGAAATCTCGATTCTGCAAACGGCGAAGAAGTCATGAAGATCTTGACCGACCTGAATAAAGCCGGCACGACGATCGTGATGGTCACGCACTCGCCTTCGCACGCGGAATACGCCAGCCGCATGATCCACTTATTCGACGGGCATATTGTCAGCGAGAATTATAAAGAGGCTATGAAGATATAGAGGGGTGACCGACTCATGATCAAGAATTATTTAAAAACGGCATTTCGCAGGCTGGAGCGGAACAAGAGTTTTGCTCTGATAAATATCGCAGGACTTTCGCTGGGCATAACCTGTGCGCTGATCATTTTTTTGCTGGTAAAACATGAACTCAACTTTGACGGCTTTCATTCGAAGAAAGACCGTATTTATCGCGTGAATACGGTTTGGACCCGTGAGGGGGAGGTCGACCGAAGCGGAAGTTCGCAATTTCCCGTAGGCGCCACTATTCGGGCGCAGTTCAGTGACTTAAAAGCCACTACGATCAATTACGTACATGAGGCTTTAATAGCGGTTCCTAACGGAACGGACATGCCCTCCAAATTCCAGGAGAACGAAGGGGTGGCGTATATCGAGCCGGATTTCTTCGAAATTTTCGATCGATCATGGATTCAAGGTCAGCCATCGCTTCTGAAGGAGCCTTATACCGTTGCCTTCAGCGAAAGCATGGCGAAGAAATTCTTTCCGAATGAAAATCCGGTCGGGAAAACGATCCGCATGAATTCGGAATGTGACCTGAAAGTGATTGGCATCGTAACCGATCCGCCGGTCAATACGGACTTTCCTTTCACCGTACTCGTCTCATATTCCACACTTAAAGCGCTGGGCAATTTTTCCAATCTGGAGAATTGGGGCGCCACGATGAGCTTCATCAATACGTACATTCTCGTGCCGGAAGTGTGGAGCGCCGCGTCTTTCAACGAACGTTTGACCGCGTTAGCAAAAACTTATCTGGGTGAGCGCAATCGCAAAGAACGTTCGTATGAAGTTCAGTCTCTATCTGATGTGCATTTCGACCCCGATGCAGGCAATTATACCCATGTTACCAGCCGCACCAGCATATGGGCGCTTTCGATCATCGCTTTTTTTCTGATCGTAACGGCGTGCATTAATTTCATCAATCTTGCAACGGCGCAGGCGGTCACCCGCTCGAAAGAAGTCGGCGTTAGAAAAGTACTTGGCGCTTTTCATGCGCAGTTACTGATACAATTTCTGGGAGAGACTCTCGTCATAACCTTTTTGTCCATCGTGCTCTCGGTCGGAATGACGGAATTGATCCTGCCATTTGTCAACGATGCGTTCAGCTTCAATATCCGCTTCAATTTATTCAATGATCCGTTGATCCTTCTTTTTCTTGCCGGATTAGCGGTCGTGATCACGGCGGGTTCCGGGTTTTATCCGGCACTTATGATGGCGGGATACAGTCCGGTATCGGTTCTCAAAGGCGGAGGATCCTCAAAAGCTGGCGGGTTGTGGATCCGCAAGGGCCTGGTCGTTTTGCAGTTCATGATCGCTCAGGCGCTCGTCATCGGCACGATCGTAGTATTTCGCCAGATGGATCTTTTTCAGACTAAGGATATGGGATTTATCAAAGACGCCATCATTACGACCAATATACCTGTGAACGATAAACCCAAAATGCAGACCCTTCGCAATGAACTGATGAAAGAAACGGGTGTCCAGAATGTAACATTTGGATTTGCTCAGGTTGCTTCGGGCATGCGCTGGACTTCAATGATGACCTATCGTGATTCAGCCGGTAAAACCTATGAAACCCTTGCCGACGTCCGCTGCGGAGATGAGTTTTATATTCCGACCTACGGTATTCAAATGCTTGCCGGACGCAATTTCACGGCCAGCGACAGCATCCATGAATTGGTGATCAACGAAACCATGGCACAAAAAATAGGATTTACAAATCCTGCAGATGCCGTAGGAAAAATCTTATATGTCTTTGGTTCCGTGCCCAAACCGATCGTTGGTGTTGTGAAAGATTTTAATACAGGATCGTTGCGGGCGACCATCTATCCGACCGTACTGACGCCGCGGAGTAAGGATTACCGGATCATGGGTGTCAAGATCGATATGAGGCGCGCCAAAACATTGCTGCCGAAGATCGAAGCGGCATGGGCGGCAACGTATCCTGAATTCGTCTACCGATCGCAATTCTTGGATGAATCGATCGCCGCGTTTTATGAGGACGAACAAAAAATATCCCGATTGTTCACCATTTTTTCCATGATCGCCATCGGCATCGGTTGTCTCGGCTTATTCGGATTGGT
>JAEUSJ010000094.1 GCA_016788215.1 bacterium
TGGGCATGCACGTACCGCAGCGGTACGACAAGGTGCTGGATATAAACGAATGTTATTTGCAATCTCCTTTGGCGTCGGAAATAGTTAATTGGATTCGTACGTTTGCGCAGCAAAGCGGGCTGCCGCCTTATTCGGTGCGAACGTATGAGGGATTCTGGCGGTTCCTCGTGATTCGCCAATGTGAGCATACGCCGGGATTGATGATAAATATCATTACCAAAGAAGAGAACTTGCAGCTGATGTCCCGATTAAAAAATGAAATCCTGAAATCCTTTCCGCAAATAACATGCTTAATTAACGGGGTGAGCAAGAAACGGTCGCAAGTTGCTTTTAGCGATTACGAAGTGATGTTATTCGGACAGCCGGTGATTGTTGAAAAACTCGGCAACTACGAGTTTGAAATCTCTTCCAATTCATTTTTTCAAACCAATACGTTGGCCGCTGAAGTACTGTATAAAACCATTCTGGAGTTATCAAAATTGCAGGGAGACGAAGTGTTGTACGATCTGTACAGCGGAACCGGAAGCATCGCCTTATATCTTAGCAGCCATGTCAGGAAAGTCATAGGAATAGAATTGATCGAAAACGCCGTTGAAAACGCAAAGAAGAATATGATGCATAACCAAGTCGGTAATTGTGAATTTATCAGCGGCGATATGCGGATTACCCTTAAAACGTTGAATCAACGGCCCGATGTGATTGTCCTGGATCCGCCTCGTTCGGGCATGCACGACGACGTCACGCAAACACTGCTGGAAATTCACGCGCCTAAGATCGTATATGTGAGCTGCAATCCAAGCACGCAAGCGCGCGATCTGGCCATACTTTGCAAAGAAAAATACCATATTGCTGATATCCAGCCTGTTGATATGTTTCCCCATACCTATCATATCGAGAATGTTGTTTTGTTGCTGAGGAATTAACCATGAATTCTCAAAGAGTACCGTTTTCTATTCTATGCGTTGATGATGAGCCGTCTATTTTGAGTGTCTTACGCAAATTGCTTGAAGAGGACTATAACGTTTATACCGCGTCCAACGGCCTTGAAGCATTGAATATATTGAACGATCACGAAATCGCAGTCGCATTAGTGGATCAGAAAATGCCGAACATGACGGGTATCGAGCTTCTCACGAAGATCAAAGATTTATATCCCAATACCGTCCGCATTATTTTGACCGCCCATACGGAAGTTCACGATCTGGTAGATTCGATCAATGTGGGCGAGATTTTCAGACATATCAACAAACCGTGGGAATCGGACGCATTGACCGATTGCATCCGGGAAGCGGTTCTGAAATTCGAACAACACCGTGCCATTATTAAACATAAAGACGAATATGAAAAATTAGCAACCGAAAAAGCTAACCTTGAACGTGAAATAGTTCTTCTAAAATCCGAGATTGAAAAAGAGTATTCTCTCGATAACATCGTCAGCATCAGCCCGGAGATGAATAATGTACGCCGGCTGATCAATGCGGCGTCACTCAGTGACGAAACGGTACTGGTGCAAGGCGAAAGCGGAACGGGGAAAGAGTTGGTGGCGCGCGCGATTCATTATAACAGCAAACGGCACCACAAAAAATTCCTTGCCGTCGATTGCGGCGCACTAACCGAAACCTTGCTGGAAGGAGAGCTTTTCGGCCATAAAAAAGGCGCATTTACAGGCGCGGTTCAAGACCAAAAAGGATTGATCGAAGATGCGGCAGGAGGAACGGTTTTTCTTGATGAAATATCTAATACGAGTTTGTCTTTGCAGGCTAAATTGCTGCGCGTGATCCAGGAAAAGGAAATTCGGCGGGTGGGCGAAACGCAATACCGTCAGGTCGACGTCCGAATTATAGCCGCGACCAACAAAGATTTGCTGGAACAAGTCCAGAAACAAAATTTCCGGATGGATTTATACTATCGCCTTAATGTTCTGAATGTACAATTGCCTGCGCTCAGGGACAGGCGATCGGATATTCCGATTCTGATTAACCACATCATCAACGAATACAATCAAAAATCCGAAAAAAAAATCAAATCCATTTCCCGCGAGGCTTTGAATCTTCTCTCATCGCTGACATGGAATGGAAATATACGGGAATTAAAAAATATTATTAACCGTATGATCATATTCACGCATGCCGAACACCTCGATATTCATGACGTCCCTGACGAAATTCGAACGGGCGGCATTCCGACAGCGCAGCTCAGCTTGTCTGCCGATGCCGGAGGCTTTAATTTCTTAGTGTCTTCTCCAAAAACAATGGACGAATTGGAAAAAGAATATATCAGATTCATATTAACTAAAACTTCTTCCAATAAAGCGGAGGCAGCTAAATTACTTGGGCTTAAACGAACAACCTTGATCATGCGCATGAAAAAACTCGGGCTCTAATCATAACGGATGCATCGGACGAACTCATACATTCTTTTTTACAAGCCGTATGGCGTGCATTCACAATTTACAGCCGGTTCCGGTCAGGCGACGTTAAAAGATTACGGTTTTCCGAAAAGCGTTTATTCTGTAGGGCGGCTTGATGCGAACAGCGAAGGCCTATTGATTCTTACGAATGACGGACAGTTTAAGCACCTGCTTATTGAACCGAAATATAATCACCCGCGTACGTACGCCGTTCAAGTTGAGAAGGTTCCGGAAGAAACGAGTCTGGATTCTCTGAGATCGGGTTTAGTTATTGATGGGAAAAAAACAAAACCGGCACAAGTTAGATTTCTGAATCCCGATCCACTTTTTCCACCCCGTCCAAAACCAATTCGTTACCGCGCTAATATTCCAACATGTTGGATTGAAATAATCCTGACTGAAGGAAGAAATAAACAAATACGTAAAATGACTGCAGCCGTGGGTCATCCTACTTTACGGCTGATTAGAACGCAAATTTTATCACTAAGTCTGGACGGTTTATCGCCAGGGGAATGGCGGAATATGGAAGACGCAGAAGTGGATAAAATAATAATGTCGCTGCGCAAAAAATTATAAACCCGGCGGAAAGGTTTTGGTTTGAACCTGCCCGCGATGGCAGGTATAACAATTAATCTCTTCCTTGGCGTTTTTGAAATAGGAGTCGTTTAACGCGTACATCATCTTGATCATGTCGCGCGCAATATCCTTTTCCTTTTTCTCATCGCTTGCATAATCATCGGTATTATGGCAATATTCACATTCGACGCCAAGCGACAAAGTAAAATTCCGCATAAACTCTTTCATTTCTTCGGTGCTCATCTCCGTATCTTTGATGACCTTAAGATTCTTTGGTTTGTTAGTCTGGCAACTTACCATGGTGTAAAAAGACAACCCCATAACTAAAAAAATAAATAAAAACACGGCTATCTTTTTCATACACGCCTCACGGATGTTTCGTTGAATACTTACTTAATAAAGAAATGTGCTTATCGGGTTTACTCACATACGTCATGGTGAGCGGAGTCGAACCATGACCAAGTTTAGTAAAATCAGTCTTCGACTTCGCTCAGACTGAAGAGTTCTCTTCCGTTTGTGAGCCAACCCGATAAGCACGTAAATAAATGTAGCTATACCGGAAGGATAAATAGAAATGAATTTTCATCAATCTAAAAAATGAGTTTACTTTTGTCAAGATAAAAACTGAACCGGCAACCCTGATGCGGCTAATGGCGCAGGATAAGTGAACTGAGTAAAAACAACCCTACTCCGATAAATACCATCAAAGGCATCCACCGCTGGTGAGAATCATTAATGCGTGGAATGAGGTCCGTCGTGGCGACGTGAATGAATGTTCCTGCCGACATAGCGAGAGCAAAGTCTTTAAAGAACCACTCTTTATTCTGAAACACAAAAACCAATAACGTTCCAAAAACAGAACTGAGCGCCAGTAACACCGTGCCCATGAGTGCGTATCGTTTGCGATGATGAGAGGCAAACATGATCGACGAGATGGTAAATCCTTCCGGAAGTTTGTGTAAAACGGTTCCGATGAAAATGATCCAGCCTATCGCTTCACCGGTCAACATACCTGAACCTATAGCTACGCCACTGAAAAAATTATGCACCATCAGGCCGATCAAGGCTGTAGTACTGACGATATTGGATACCAGATGGTGATGCGTCTCTTCTCCATAGTGAAAGTGCGGAGTAAAAACATGTTCAAATAAATGAACGATCAGGTAACCGACAATTACGAAATGCATGGAATAAGGACTCGTGTGAAAAGCTTCCGGTATCATGTCAAGAAACGCTACGGCAAGTATGTATCCCGCGCCTAACGCTATAAACAAGTCGAGATGTTTATCGTCCCATGTGCGCCGTGACGCAAATATCCAACCACCCAACATAATAATAAGGCCGGAGATAAGGCTCAGCGTAAAAGGAAGTAGAAAATTTTCCATTAAGAACGGATGTTAAAAACTGCGCGATTAGTCGCCAAAGAGTTTTAGATCAACTTTCATACCCTTTTGACGAACAAGGGTTATTAAAGAATCAAATTGAGCGGCAGCGTTGTTTAGCCGGAGATAGACCGATTCGTCGTACACCATCTTTCCAAGATTACCTTCCCCGCGGCGAACTTTACTGACGATACTGTCTAAGGATGAGGTTACATTTTCAATAGACGCGGTGACATGTGACATATTATTAAACGTAGTGTCAAGGCGAACATCAGTTTTTTCAATGACCGTTCTGAGAATCCTAGTTGATGTTGCCAGACGGGTAAGAATCGAATCGATCTTTGTATCGCTTTTGTTGACAATATTTTTCAGACGCACGGTAGTAGAATCCAGATTAAAAATAGCCTTCTTCAGCGACATAATAACCGATTTATCGCCGACAAAACTGTGAACTCCGATCAGCACGCTGTCTACTTTTTCCAAAGTACCTTTTACGTCGCTTGCTATTTCCCGCAGTTGGCTCGTCAGCTCGGTCAGGTCAGGCTCACGAACGCCGTACAGCCGCTTGGATTTATCAAAGGTCTTATCCGACCGGCCGGTATTTAATTCGATTCGTTTTCCTCCGAAAAAATCAACGGTAGTCATCGTCGCGGATGCGTCAAACTGCAGCGTAACGGAATTGGATAAACTGACGGATACGATGACGGAATCGGCCTCAAGTTCGATATCCGTGACCTTCCCCACTTTTAACCCGCTGACGGTTACCGCATCGCCGATTTGTAATCCCGCGGTATTGCGAAATACAATAGTTGTTTCGAATGTGTTTGGTTTGAATGTAATTCCTTTTAACCATACGATAGCCAGAACAAATAAGGTCAATCCGACTAAAATAGTTATACCAACTTTGATCTCTAGAACTTTGGTGTCGTTCAATCAATCCTCTCTGGTTTCCAGATTATTCGAAGTCCTTCTCGAGATAATTCTGGAGGTTTTTCTTTTTTGCGTTCTTGTTTTGGATCTCCTGCATCAACTTATCGCTGAATTCTTTGGCGGCATCGTATCCGTATATTTTTAATAAAAGATTCAATGCAATCGCCTCGGCAATGACGGTGATGTTCTTTCCTGGATAAATGGGTAATTTTATGGTAGGAATATCTACGTTGAGCACTTTGCCGGTCTGTTCATCAAGTCCCAGGCGTTCGTATTCTTCTTTGCCGTCCCATAATTGCAGGTCAACCTGAACTTCCAGCCGTTTTTGTACTCGTACAGCGCGTATGCCGAACATCTCCCGGATATCCAGAATTCCCACGCCGCGAATTTCAATAAAATGCCGCAAATTATTATGGCCGCGGGCCATTAGGATATTTTCAGAAATTCGTCGGATTTTTACGGTATCATCCGCAACCATTCGATGGCCCCTTTCAACCAGGTCGAGAGCAATTTCACTTTTTCCGATACCGCTTTTTCCTGTAAACATCATACCGATTCCGTATACATCCACCATGGAACCGTGAACAGAAATTTCCGGAGCGAATATTTCATCCAGATAACCTGTTATGAGATGAATCGCATCCGTTGATGAAACATTGGTTATAGCCAGCGGAATGGATTTTTGTTTGCAAAATTCCAACATATACGGAATAACTTTATTTCCGTTCGTAATAATAATGCACGGCATATCAAACCGAAATACTTTTTCAAGCGAATGCTTGAGTTCAGATTCGGATAAACTGAGTAAGTAATAATTTTCTGTATTTCCCAGGATCTGGATTTTATCGTGAGTAAAAAGTTCAACAAATCCCGCTAACGCCAATCCGGGCCTGTGCAGATCCCGCTGCGTAAGGTATCTTGTTTCCAATCCTTCGGTAACCAGAAAGTCGAAATGCAGCTTTTCGCGCAAATCTTCGAAAAGTTTGCTCACGAGCATTTTTTCAACTACCCGTATGTTGCCGCTCTCGGTCTTGTAAACGATTTCATCCATAGCTTAATAATGTAAAGAATTCAATATAATCTTTCAATCTTTAATTCATTTGACGAATTCGATTAAGCTCTTTTTTCAGAAACTGTCCTGTATATGATCTTTTTATTGTTGAAATTTCTTCAGGAGTTCCGGAGGCTACGATGTCTCCGCCGTTTTTCCCGCCTTCAGGACCCAGATCAATGATCCAGTCGCAGCATTTAATGACGTCCATGTTATGTTCAATGATAATAACGGTGTTTCCTTTGTCAACTAATTTTCCAAGAACGTCCATCAGCATTTTAATATCCTCGAAATGTAATCCCGTTGTGGGTTCGTCAAGGATATACAATGTTTTACCGGTGCTGCTTTTTGATAATTCCTCGGCAAGTTTTACGCGTTGGGCTTCTCCGCCCGACAGCGTCGTTGCCTGCTGACCTAAATGAATGTAGTCCAATCCGACATCGTGGAGGGTTTGTATTTTTCTCTTTATTTTTGGAATAGCGTCAAAGAAATTCAGCGCCTCCGCGACGGTCATTTCTAAAACTTCAGAAATATTCTTGTTTTTGTATCTGATCTCTAAGGTTTCCCGGTTATATCTTTTTCCTTCGCACGTTTCGCAATGAACATATACGTCGGGCAAAAAATTCATTTCAATTTTCTTAAGACCTGCGCCCTGGCAGTCTTCACAGCGCCCGCCCGGTACATTGAAACTAAAACGGCCTACTTTATAACCGCGAATTTTGGATTCTTGTAAACCCGCATACAAATCACGAATGAGCGAAAACAGATTGGTATACGTCGCGGGATTACTTCGCGGCGTTCGCCCGATAGGCGATTGGTCAATATCGATAACTTTGTCAATTTCATCTAATCCGGAAACGGATTTGTACGGCAATGGAGCGGTGATCGCATTATAGAAGTGCCTTGCGAGTACGCGGTAGAGCGTTTCGTTGATCAGGGAACTTTTGCCTGAACCGCTCACGCCGGTGATGCAAACGAGTTTCCCAAGCGGAATTTCCAGATCAACATTTCTTAAGTTATTACCGCTGGAATTTTTCAGAACGATTATTTTTCCGTTTCCTGTTCTACGTTGCGAAGGAATATCGATTCGTTTTTCGTAACGCATGTACGCCCCGGTAACGGATTGCGGGAATTTAATAAATTCCTCAGGTCGGCCTTGCGCAACGATAAGTCCGCCTAACCGTCCTGCGCCGGGCCCGAGATCGATCAGATGATCGGCATGTTCCATCGTGTCTCGGTCATGTTCTACAACAAGCACGGTATTGCCGAGATCGCGCAGGTCCATAAGGGCGTGAATTAGTTTTTCGTTATCCCGCTGATGAAGTCCGATACTGGGCTCGTCGAGAATGTATAATACGCCTACCAGTTGGGAACCTACTTGCGTGGCGAGACGAATGCGCTGCGATTCTCCGCCGGAAAGGGTTCGTGCGGAACGGTTTAGTGTTAGATAATCGAGGCCAACTTTAAGTAAGAAACCAAGTCGTTCATTAATTTCCTTCAGTACCGGTTCGCCTATTTTTTTGATACGTTCCGGTAATCTAATGGACGAAAAGAAATCGCGCGCTTCGGCAATAGACAGATTGACGGCATCGTTGATATTACGGTTATCGATTTTATACGACAGCGCCTCTTTTTTTAAGCGGCCGCCGTTACATGACGGGCAGGTCTTTTCGGACATAAAACCTTCCGCCCAATTACGCATATGGTCGGACATAGTCGAACCGAAATAGTGTTTAACGATTCCTACCACGCCTTTGAAAGCGCCCTTGTAGTTTTTCTTTTTATTGCCGGAATAGTAGAAAAAATGGTGTTTAGTGGAACCGGTTCCGTGCAGCAGCGCGTCATACGCTTTGACAGACAGTTTTTTGATCGGAGTGTCAAAATCAAAACCAAACGAATTGAGAATGATTTCCATTTGCAGATAAAACCATGTCTCGGTTTTTGGATTATCGTAAGGCTTTATTGCGCCTTGACGCACGGAGAGGTTCTTATCGGGAATCACCAGATCTTCATCAATTTCACGAATGACGCCCAGACCTTCGCAGGCCGGGCATGCGCCGTAAGGGCTGTTAAATGAAAAGGCTTTAGGAAACGGTTCGTCGTAGCTGATGCCGCATTTCAAACAGGCAAGATGCTGACTGTAGGTGACATCGGCGTTTTTGGAGGATTTCGTTTCTTCCATTACCCGTACCATCATTACACCTTCGCCCAATTCCAGCGCTTGTTCAACGGAATCAATCAAGCGTTGTTTATTTTTCTCGTCGATCTCCATGCGGTCGACCACGACTTCGATGTTGTGTATATGGTACCGGGAGACTTTGTCCACTGATTCCAGTTCTTTAATTTCGCCGTCAATTCGAACTCTGACAAATCCGCTTTTTCTGAGTTTTTCGAATAATTCCTTGTAGTGGCCTTTTCGGCCGCGTACGACCGGCGCAAGGATCAGAATTTTCGTGCCGCTTTTATTTTTTGAAATCGCATCGATGATCTGATCGCGCGTTTGTTTCTTTATTTCGTCTCCGCAATTATAGCAGAACGGCGTGGCGATCTTGGCGAAAAGCAATCGGAGGTAGTCGTAAATTTCCGTCACGGTACCAACGGTAGAGCGCGGATTGCGGCTGGCTGTTTTTTGTTCGATGCTGATAGCGGGGCTCAGGCCGTCAACGAGATCGACGTCGGGTTTTTCCATCATGTTAAGAAATTGGCGCGCGTACGCTGAAAGCGATTCCACATAACGCCGCTGTCCTTCCGCATAAATAGTATCAAAGGCGAGAGAGGATTTACCGGAGCCGGATAATCCGGTGATAACCGTTAGTTTATCTCTGGGAATTTCGATGTCGATATTTTTGAGGTTGTGTACACGGGCGCCGCGAACGATGATCTTGTCTTTAAACGATGTAGTATCGAGTTCCTCAGGCTCAACCCGGGCGGGAGATGAACCGGGATTATCAAAAAGAGATATTGTCATGCGCCGTTAGTCTTGTTATGAAGGTTATGAATTTGCGGGACAATATATTAAGCGAAGCAGTGAATATCAAGCATGCAAAAATAGGATAAAAAAAGCCCCGAATGTGTCGGGGCAATTAGGAACGAGTAATTAGTCTGCTATTTCTTTTTTCCTGCTTTCTTTTTCAGGATACCGATATTCTTTTTGATGATACTTGCGTCGGGCTGATCCGGGTCCAGTTCCAGACATTTCTGTAAATACAGCGCGGCCTGCGAAGCTTCCTTTTTATCATTCATCAGCAGAATTCCAAGATTACGGTGCGCGGCCGCGTTATGGGGATCATATTGCACGGCCAATTCGTATTCCTTACGCGCGCCGGCAAGGTCTTTCTGTTGTTTGAGTAGAATACCCAAATTCAAGTGGGCTGCCGCCAACGTATTATCCAGTTCAATAGCGCGGCGATAGTATTTGGCGGCATTGACGGCGTCGCCGTTTTTATCATAAGCCAAACCGGCATAATAGTGTGACGTTGCTTTTTGGTCATCGACGGAGAGGGCTTTTAGATATGCGGCGATGGCTTCAGAGCTCCTGCCCTCCTCCATACAAACAAAACCGATATTCCTATACGCGTCAAGGTTAGTAGAATCTATAGCAAGAGACCGGCGATAATTGGCTATCGCATTGTCGTAATCTTTTTTGTTTTTGTATACGTTACCGAGATTATAATAAGCTTCGCTGCTCTTCGGATTAAGCTGAATTGATTTGGTATAATCACCCGC
Organism: bacterium; assembly: GCA_016788215.1. Taxonomy (GTDB): domain Bacteria; phylum CLD3; class CLD3; order SB21; family SB21; genus SB21. Next base: position 10,076 of record JAEUSJ010000094.1, read on the forward strand.
GGCTTCGTCCCATTTGCTTTGTCCGTACAATTGGTTTCCGCGCAGCAGATAGGTTTTAGACAGTACGGATCCCAAGTTTAGCGCATTGGATTCGTCCAGGATCTTCGCAGTTTCGAAAAAACGAACGGCGTCCTCGTACTTATTGAGACTGCTTGCCGTAATACCGTCGTCATAATTTCGCAGAGCCATCCAGCTTTTAATGTAAGCCTTATATCCATCGTAGTCTGCCGCCAATTGCCGCGTCTTATCACGGCTGTTCGTTACCGCATCCCGGGTGAGATTTACATCAAAAGAGATGAGCAGATCATACAGCGATTCCGTCAACTGCGCCATCAGGAAATAAAACCCCTTGAAGTCATGAAAAGCGCCTTGAACCGCAACAGGCGAACTGCAGGAGCTCCTGATCAAATTGCAAACGCGGGCCTGAATGATGAGCGTATCTGCGTTTACGGTGAAACTGCCGATTATGAAAATATTGGTATTCCATGTCGACTGGTACTTTGCAAAAACGAGATTTGGTTTCCCGTCTAAGACGGAATCCAGATTGATTCCGGGATCTGAGACGGCTTTATAAATCTGATCCTGAGGAACGGCATTGAAAATTCCGGTGTTATTCATGCTTTCCGTGACCATATAACTCAGCCCGTAGGTCAGCCACTCGTACTTTTTATCCGTTTTGTTTTGGAAAGGAAACACCGAAATCGCGGTTTTTTCCTGTGCGGCAAGTGTTTGCGTAAACAAAAATATGCATACGATCGCATGTTTGATTTTCATAATAGCCTCCTGATAAGTCAAAGATATTTTAAGTTATGAATTTTGGAAACGGATTACAATAAAAAATCCGAAGAAAACTCAAACTCGTTCAAAATTCCATTCTAGTTGCAAGTTTTTTTGTAAGTTTTTTACTGAAAACGATACTATCAAATAAAAGAAAATGTGCGATGTGAAGGTTCATCCCTCAAGTTCGGATTAATCTCAGACTTAGATCAATAATTCATAAGTAGTTTGACAGCATTAATAATATTTTCTGCGTTAATTTCATTAATATCAGCAGTTTCTAATCATTTAAATAAAATATTTAAGAAAAATTTATGCAATTTTCAGCTTTCCGCCGTCTTATGGGTGGAGAGAGAGCAAGTCCACCCCCATTATCCAGTTTCCTTGTCCCCTTTAACTGTCGAAAGATCTTAAAACTAAGACTTTTTTTTCATTTTGATATCTTATTGTATGATGAAAACAATTAAATCGAATACGACAATTGAACTTCAACTTGGAGTACCGCATGCGAATGAAACGGGAATCAGAACGCCTAATCACACAGATCCAACGAATTCTCCACGAAAAGATATGCGATCCACAGCTTAACGTTACTTATCTGGCAAAACTTCTTTGCGTTTCCACGCAACATGTTTATCAATTGGTATACAGCTCTTACCTGGAAAACCCAAAGAAAGTCATAGAATCTTGCCGTTTGGCACGCGCTACCGATTTGATGCAACAAAATCCCAGGATCAACCTATGCCTCGTTGCAGCTCAGTCGGGCTTCAGGAATTACAAGGCTCTTAAGCGGTGTTTTAAGAGACGCCTTCAAATGTCTCCGTCCGATTACATTAAGCTTCCCACTCCACTGCGCTCTGCCATTAAACTTGATTTGAGTAAACCTCAGATAAATTCGATGGGACCCTCACGGCCGGAATCGAGAGAATTGTTGGTAAACTTGAAGAGCAGTAAAAACCCACGAACCCTTATATCTCAAAGGTTGGAGGAGACTAGTTAAAATATTTACTTGTGATTTTGGGTAGTGGTTTTGGGTTGTAGTACTGGGTATTGATTTTTGGATTTGCATACCATTATATTTTTAGGTGAATTTATTCACCTTTTTTCTGTGCGTCTTAAGCCAAGAAGAGTAATCAAAAAAATAGCTGTAAACCAATATGAGGTAGTTCTATGTATTACAAAAGTATCTTATGCGGTGTACTGTTTGCCTTCATGAGCGGCTGTACGTTCAATGTTCGCATAGTCAAAGAACCGGATATGATTTCTGAAGCGGCGCTCAAAACTATAACCGGCAGCGTCAATCAATATGCTACATTATCTGTCGGTGAATCTGAATTTCCGTGTAAGATCGTTGGCGCCAATGAAGAAAGACTCGTTGTGGCCAATCGGGAAGTGGTAAGCGAAATACCGGTTAAAGCCATCAACAAAATGTATTTGTACGGGACACAAAAGGGACC
>JAEUSJ010000095.1 GCA_016788215.1 bacterium
AACGATCACCAAGGCCATGCAAAATGCTTTAGGCGATACGATCAAAGTTGCGGCTGGAAATTACGCCGAAGGGATCATCACAACCGGTTACGCCGTCCTGCGCGGCGGATACGCCGGAGATTTTCTTGAATCATCCCGAATTCCTGCAGTAAACCAGACGGTGCTCGAAGCGGTGAGTTCCACGATGTGGTACGATGCGTTCGGCGTCAAGGTTGACGGGTTTGTATTTGACGGAAAAACAAATGTGGCGGGAACGGGTCTGCATTTACTCGGGCCGGCGGTCATCACGCATTCGGTTATCAAGAACGTCAAGAACAGTTCCGGATACGGTATTCGCGTGGAAGCGAACGTCTCGGTCATCAATAATACGATCTACAATAATACGCACGGCGTGTACCTTTCCAGCGGCGCGTCGAGCGTCGTAAAGAACAACATCATCCGCGGCAATAATTTCGGCCTTAATAACAGCGCCGGGCCGAGCGTCGGATCGTATAACGATTATTTCAACAATAGTTTTAATTACACCGGCACATTTACGTCTCCGGGAACCGGCGATCTCGCGCTCGATCCGCTGAATATCAATGCGGCAGGCGGAAATTTCCAACTCACATCCGGTTCTCCCTGCATCAATGCCGGCGATCCCGCAGTTCAATACAATGATCCCGACGGATCGCGCAACGATATCGGCGCTTACCGTTTTCAGAATTTCCCGCCGGGCGCGCCGCAGAATTTGACCGCTACGGCTGGAAATACGCAGATCACTCTTCGTTGGAAAAAGAATTCAGAATCCGATTTTCTGCGTTATCGCATTTACAGTGGAAATTCGTCTAATCCGACGGTGCAAACAGACAGTACAACAGGCGGGATCAATGATACTCTAAAAGTCATATCCGGCTTGATAAACGGCACAACCTACTATTTACGCATTACAGCTGTTGACAGCGCGGGAAATCAAAGCGGTTATTCTAATGAAGTGAATGCAGCACCTCTGTTTGATCCTCCGCCTTCGGCTCCGCAGAATCTTTCAGCCGTGGCCGGAAATGGCCAGGTCACACTTCTGTGGCGAAAGAACACTGAAACCGACTTCCTGCGTTACCGCATCTACCGAAGCACATCGCCCAATGCGAGCTTACAGGTTGACTCCTCTCTCTCAGATGCTTCGGATACAACGAAGATCATGGGCGGTTTGACGAACGGGACAACTTATTATTTCCGAGTAACCGCCATAGACACGGCGAAGAATATCAGCTCATATTCAAATGAAGTTTCCGCAACGCCTTTTGTTCTCCCCTCCGCGCCGTCTTCTCTCACAGCTTCAGCCGTATCATCGACCCGGATCGATCTCAACTGGAACGCGGGAACTAATGCGACGAAGTACCGCATATTCCGTTCATTGACTTCTGGCACCGGATTTAGTCAGATCGATTCTGTTAATTCGCCGACGGTGGCTTACAACAATACGGGGCTCACGGAACTTACGGCGTATTTTTATTATGTTGTCGGAGTTAATGCCTTCGGAATTTCTTCTAGTTCCAATGAGGCCACGGCGACAACACTAGCGGTTCCGGCTTCCATCGGCGTTCCAGATATTTCCAATACGAACCCGGCGCCGGCGACAAACATTACGATCAGTACGCAGGTGACGGGAACAAGTCCCGTCGTAAAATTATTTTTTGGGAAACCGCATCAAAGCCAAGGCGATTCGCTGACCATGGCGTTTGGCGCGGGAACGTATTCCGCGACCATCCCGTTCTCTGCCGTCACCCAGGAGGGATTATGGTTCCGTATACGCGCGCAAAATTCGGGCGGCGTGACCTATTATCCCGTATCCGGAACGCAGGCGATCTCAGTTCAGATCGCGGATATTGCCACGATGATATCCTGGAGCGCCTTCCCGGAAGGTCTTGAGGCGGATGCGTATTCCACCATCGCATGGTCATTGAACGGTACGTTGAATCTTCCTTTTTATCTCGGAGAACAGGAATTCAAAGACGGCGGGCCGTCCAACTGGCGCGCGCTGAGTTTCGATGCATCAACTCAAACTTTTTCTGATGTAACGGATATTAGTTCCGGAAACGCCTATTATTTTTATCATCATGGCGGCGGCAAGGAAGACCTTTTTTCTCGCGGTGTCAACCCGTCTGCGATCAGTACGAATGTGTTCAACGAATGGGTTTTGAAATCGGGATGGAACCTCGTTCCGTGGCCGTACAGTTTCGGCGCCGCCATTTCTAACAGAGACCAAAGTAAAATCGGACGTGTCTGGCTGCGCAACGGAAAAAATGGTTGGGAAGAATCGACGGAACTTAAACCCTTCACCGGCTACATGATTTACAATAAAACGGCCGGAGATCTTGTGCTGGGCAATGTGTTATCATGGTCGCTCTCGGCGGGTAAATCACAAGCATCGGAGTTTGTCTGGTCGGCTCAATTCCAGGCCGTCGCCGGAGATTACAAGGACGCATTTAATGTTATCGGAGTATCGGCGCTGTCTTCGGATGAATGGGACGATCTGGACGAACGCGCTCCGATCTCGGTAGGGCAGGGAGTGAATGTTTATTTTCAATCGTCCGGTAAAATGCTCGCGTATGATATTCGCGATGCGAATATAGGCCACGAGTGGAACATGGCTGTAGAAAATTCAACTAAGAATGATAAAACCATTCTGCAATGGGACGTTGCTAATCTTCCTCAGCAATTCAATTTAATTTTGTACGATATTACGCATAATAAGAAGATCAACGCGCTCGATGCTTCCTCCGGTTATGAATTCCGTAACGACCGTCCGACAAGCTTTAAGGTCTTTGCAGGCAGCGCCGATTGGGTTGAGCAGAATGTTCAGCAGCTCGAAAAAGAATTGCCGCAAACTTTTGCATTGCATCAGAATTATCCGAACCCGTTCAATCCGACGACGCGCATTGCTTTCGACGTGGCACAATCCGGAAATGTAAAAATAAAAATCTATAACGTTTTGGGACAGGAAGTTGCTACGGTCGTCAACCGCTACTATGAAACAGGCCGTTATAATATAGAGTGGAACGGGCGCGACGACATGGGCAGACAGTTATCCAGCGGCGTATATATCTATCGTCTGGAAACGGGAAAAGTGTCGAGAGTGAAGAAGATGTTATTGGTAAAATAATGTGAAGGAGCAATAAATAGTTATTATGTAACGTACTTATCGGTACGAACTTATTTCTGATACCATACTAATTTTCCATATTTATCGATATATCCCCATTTTTCATCAAAACGAACTTTAGCTAAGCCGGTTTCAAATTTTCCAACCTCAATGGATTGATAGATCGGCTTTAAAATCCATTCTCCACGGGTGTTGAGCAAGCCCCACGAACAACGCATATAGCCGCTGTCATAGTCGTTAATATATTGACAATTCTTACCGCCAATTGCCGTCGGACCGGCGACATCTTGCAATGTTTCAAAATATTTTTTTGGTTGTAAAACGATCGTTCCCGAACGATCTATCACGCCGTACGAATCATGGTCCTTGCGAAACCATGCCAGGCCATTTTCGAACGCCCAGGTTTTATCGAATTGGGGCGTGACGATCCACGACGCACTCGAATCGATTAATCCCCAGAGGTTTTTTTGCCTGACCCAGGCGATCCCGCTTTTAAAATTATCGATAAAGTCATAAACCGTGTCCAGCAGCGCCATTCCACCGGGCGAAAAGAGCCCGTAATGTTCCTCGTTCGTCACGGCTATAATTAAGTCATTTGCAGTGAATACGAAATAATCGTAAAGCGCAGGAATAATGATTTCGCCAGTACGATTCATCAGGCCTTGCCGATCACCGGTTTTGAAATTGATCCATTCCTCACGATTGAATGTGATGTCGTCGTATTGAATTGGTGCGAGCCACTTCCCCGTGGAATCGAGCACACCGCATTTACCGTTAAGCACCACTCTCGCCAGGCCGTATATGAAACCCGATAGGTTGTCGTATTCGGGTTCCAGGATTTTACGGCCGTCCACATCCATCAATCCGATTTTTTTCTTCGCCAGGACCAATTGAAAAACTTTTTGCCTCGAATCAAATATAATATCGTCATACAATGTGTCGGCAATCAAAACACCGCGTTTTGAATACAGCCCCTGCTTGCGGCCGGATTGGACGGAAATAAAATCTTTTATCCGGAAGTTGACGTCATCGTATTGCGGAGGCACGAGCCATTGGCCTCTTGTATCGATCGCGCCATATTTTTTTCCAATGCAAACTTTTGCGGCTGATTCGGTGAACGGCGAGATTTCATCAAATAAAGTGTCGGTAATCGCTTTCCCGACGCTGTCCATTAATCCGAATTTTTTTCCGATTTGATATGCAAAGAGACCCTCCCCTCGCGACCCCAGAAGATTGAATTTGGGTTCGGCCAAAAATTTTCCTGAACGATCCATCAAACCCCAATGGCCGTTGAATTTTACACAAGCCGCGCCGGAGCGGAAACCTCTGGCATTTGAAAATTGTGGCGCAATCGCGAATTGAAAAGAAGAATCGATGAATCCATATCCGGCAGAAGTTCTTACCAGCGCTAAACCGGATGACGTAAAGTCTTCAAACACTTCATTCACGTTTAACAAGAGGCGGCCGTCTTTATAGAAAAAACCTTTTTGTTTTCGAAATTCGATCCTGGCCCAAACGCCGGTAAATGGATCGGCAGCATCCAAAAGTGAATCCGTCAAACGCTTTCCAGAAGTATCCACAAACGTATATCGGCCGTCGATCTTTGCACGCGCGATACCGAACTGGAATAGCTCGAACCATTCATAGGGTAGCCGCTGCAATTCGCCGTGGACATAGCGGAACGCTATCTGGTTTTTCCCCCACGTTGCAAGTTCAGTTCCACGAATCAGAATCCATCCGGGATACATGCGAACTAATTCAAAAACGGGCCAGTCCCGCAAAATGAGCTTGCCCGTTGAGTCCATCAACGCGTACTTACCTTGCTTCATCACCCGGAAAAAAACATCCGTTTTCTCGATGCTTTCATATTCCGGGCTAACAATAATTTTACCCGTCTGATCAATGCATCCCCATTTTCCATTTTCTTCAATTGGATAAATTTGAGCGGTCAGGCATGCACAGTTAAATAAGAAAGCGGTATAGTAAATTATTTGTTTCATATTTCTTTGTTTTTATTCTTCCACTGCCGTTAATTCATATCGCAACCGGATAAACACTGAACTGTCAACTGCCGGCAGTCGTTTGAAAGCGTTAGCCTGCATATTCCGAACGAACGGCATCAAGGATTGGTCCGGTTCATAGTGACGAATCTCTCCGGAAAAGCCGTCATAAACTTCCGATATTACTTTCAAAGCACTTCGAGCGCCGTTGAGAGTAGTAAACTCTAAGACAATCGACGGCTTCATTTCGGGATTCGTTTTTAAGAGTCTTGTGTAACTTTGCTCGACGCCTTTATCCTGTTTCAAGATCTCCCTGATGACCTCCGCAGAGTCGTGAGCGGTAACGGAATCAACCCACATTTTGACCATCGGCTTCATATGAATGTTGTTATAGACGCTGGAATCAAAAAGAACTCGGGCGGTTAACATTCTTTGTATTCTGAATGCTTGAAAACGAGATAGCGCTTCGTTCCCCAGTCCGTCGCTGAAATCTGCCCGCAGATCTAATACCTCCAGGTTTTTTAACTTTGCGATGTCTTTGGAAACTATTTGCAGAAGATCGGCGGAAGGAAAGGCATGGCCATGAAGATACAGATGCGTCAGATGACTCAGCTTTCCTATAGCCAGTGAAAGTTTATTCAGACACGGGAGCGGGACTACGTCCTGGTAATTCGGTTGGGAAGGATTCATCTGGAAACTGAGATCGAGTACTTGCAGATTTGGAAAGTGTCCAATGACGTCGGAAACTTCTGAAATTCCGTTATTGCTGAGATCGAGAACTTGTAAGTTTTTGAATTGAGTCAGTTGCGCCGGAATAGATTCTATATGTTGATACTGAAGCGAAAGTTTGTAAACGTTCTGCGACTTTTGCAACGCGTCAGCCATCGATGTGTAGGTTTTTTGGCTCGAAAGCGCGGTGGAATCAAGCAGCTTTTCCTGCGCAGATAAAACCGTATGAAATAAAAAGATGGTGATAAAGAGTTTTGACATGTTATTTTGTAAAAACATTAAACGCACTAATTTTTCCAAACCACTTTCCCTTGTTTATCCACATAACCCCATTTTTTTTCATCAAACCAGATGGGCGCCAGTTCTCCGTCAAAATTTTCTGCGCTGTAGCATTTGATCTGAAAAACGATTTCACCGTTGCTTCTCAGCAAAGACCAGAGCCCCTCTTTTTGCACCCAGCCTAATCCGTTTTTGAAAGAGCAGGGATTGCGAAAGTCAAGAGCCGGCGAGGCAATGAGCCGCCCGGTTGTATCCACCAAGCCGTATAAGTTGTTGAATCGAATCCAAGCCACCCCTTCGTTAAATCCGTACACGAATTGGAACATTTTATTGGGAGGAACAACGATCTTTCCTTCCCGGTTCATCACGCACCAACCGGAATCTCCGGCAACCCATACAAAACCATCGTGCGGATATTCCGCGTAACGGAATTGAGGTTCTGCCAATATCTTCCCGTCGCGGTCTATAAAACCGATTTTGCTATTCTCCACGATCTTCGCCATCCCATCGTCGGGATAGCCCAACTGGTCCCAACGGCATTCATGAATTTGTTTTCCGACATTATCGATCAAGCCCCATTTTTTATTCTTTTGGACCTTCATACCGTATTCATAAAAATGTTCGATCTGATCGAATTGCGGTTCTAACACGAATTGCCCCGTCGTATCGATGAGTCCCCATAATTTGTCTTTTCGAACCCAGGTCAAATCATTAGGCCTTACCCAGAGCTGATCAAATGCCGGTTCGATCACCCATTGGCCTTTCGTATTCATCAATCCCCATCGGGAAATATCCGGTTCCGGTACACCTTCCAACGCAACCCAATTCATACGCTCGCTCGCGAATTGCACGGAACGGATCTTCTTATCCTGTAAAGGAACGATCGTATCTCCCGCCCGGTTTATTGCAACAAATTGCTTCCCGGCACGAATTACGCAGGCATTAGGGTCAAAATAATGGTCATCATCAAAACGAGGCGCCATCTCAAATTTCCTGAAAACGGTTCCGGCCGTATCCATGATCACCGCACCTCTTTTCATTCTCATCCATGCCTTCCCGTTGCGAAATTCAAAATAATAAGACGGCGGAAGCGACCGGCCGAATTTGTGGCCGCGTTCTTTTGCGTATTCGGGAAAGTTGTTATCGATGAACCAATTTTCCGGTTTGTCATCGCGATACTGTTTCGTTCGTTCCGGCTCAAAGTCGGGAGTTTCATTGTCGGGAAACTGCGGCACGATGCGCATGCGTCCCGTTGTATCAATAAAGCCCCATTGGCCGTTCACCAGCACGGGCGCAAGACCTTCCGAAAAATGTCCGACCCAGTCGTATACCGGATCAACGATCATCCGATCACCGGGCGTACCGAGCCTGATCAATCCCCATTTTCCGCCTTTGATATACCCTGCGTCCGCTTTCCCGCCGGAGTGAATCCAGCGGTAGCCGTGGTAAGATCGTTCGGATAAAAAATCAAATTGAGGCTTGTAGATGACTTTCCCGCCCGAATCGATGAAGCCGACGCGGTGATCCAGCGTTTCAATCCGATATAAACGCTCCTGCCCCTGGATAGACTGGCTGTACATAATCACGACTATCATAAAAAAAGAATGTTTCATAAAACACTCTTTCATTAATAAAAAAAACGCTGTCAAAATAAGGATCATAACTATTTCAATTAATCTTTTCTTAAATCAAACCAAAATGTTGAACCTTTGTCTCTGCCTTCCGAGCTGACACCAACCGAGGCGTCCATGGCTTCAGCAACGCTTTTTACAATAGCCAGCCCCAATCCTGTAGAGGATTCTCCGTCGGTGGGCCGGGCGCTGAGCCGCTGAAATTCCTTAAACACAAGGCTCAGATCTTTATCCGTCATGCCCTGTCCCTGATCCTTTACCAAAACCCGGATATAGTCCGCGTGAACTTCGTACGACAATCGAATTTCTGAATTCGGATTTGAATACTTTATAGAATTTCCGACCAGGTTCATGATAATACTATTGATACATTTTTCATCATAATATACGTGTGGAACATCCTTTTTTTCATGAACAATCGTAATCGTTTTTTTGTTTCCCAACAGCCGCAGCCGGAATAAACATTTCTCAATATAATCAACCGGGCTTGCTTTGACCATGTTCAATTTGAAAGCGCCTTGTTGGATTCGGCTCACATCCAGCATCTCATTGATGGAGTCCCGCATCGAAAACGTTGTTTCTTTGATCATATCGGCAAATTGTACGGGTAACGTTTGTTTTGTTTCAACCAACGTATTGCGCACAAAATCGATGGAAGCCATGATAACGGTAAGCGGATTCTTCAGATCATGAACAATAGTCGCGGTAAATTTTTGAATTTCTTTGTTCTTGCGGTCCAACTCCTCATTGCGCTCAGACAAATCCTTCGTGAGCGAAGAAATCTTCAAAGCCGATCGAATGCGCGCCTGCAATTCGACGGCATCGACGGGTTTATTGATATAATCCATCGCTCCGGCGTCAAGGCAGCGGGACAACATATGTTTATCCGTTTCGGCAGTCAGCATGAGTACCGGTATGGATTCAAAGCGGTTATCGTTTTTGATGATCGTTAAAGTGTCCAGCCCGCTTTGCTGCGGCATGTAAAGATCCAGCAGGATAAGATCGGGTTTTCGGTATTCCAGCACGTCCTGAATCGTCAGAGGATCGGAAACCGCATAATATTCAAAACCATACTGCTCCAGCATTTCTTCGATGACGTTGATATTATCATGGTTATCGTCAACGATCAGAATCAGCGGAAGAACGGTCGAAAGTGCGTTTTTTTCAAGGGTGGATTTTATCGAACTTCTCATATTTCACATTTCCGTCGATATTGAAAGCGTTTCCTTGAGCCTGGAAACTTCTTTGTAAAATAGACTTTCGTTTCGGCTTCGGTATGTGTGAAGCAGCGTTTGCATTTCTTTCTGCAAGGCGCCGGAGGTTGCGCCGCACAAACTCTCCAATACAGATTTGATTTCCTTGCTTTGGAAGAATTTCAATTTCTTCAACATGTCGATTTTTGTAATAATCTCTCCGTTGGAAAGCGTTGTCTTGATGTGATCGTCTTCCGTACTGTCGTACCATGGCGTGATGCCGTATTTTTCCAATTTCGATTTCAGTGCAATTTCATCAATGGGTTTGGATAGATAATCGTCAAAACCCTGAGCCAGTAAAGATTCACGGTCGCCCACCATCGCTTTTGCCGTAACAGCAATAACGTGCAGGTCTTGCAGATTGGAATCACGCCGTATGTTTTTAAGCGCCTCTTCGCCGTTCATAACCGGCATCATGATATCCATGAGCACGACATCCGGTTTTTCCTGCCGGCACCATTCCAACGCCTCGCGCCCGTCGCCGACAATATGGTAATCGAAATTCCGAAGGATCTCATGATAGAGTTTTTGGTTGGTTTCTTCATCTTCGGCGATCAAAATTAATTTAGAGTTTTTGGCATGGCGGTAGTCGGTCGGCTTGCTCCGGATGTTCAGAGAGCGCTGCAATTCGGATTTAACCGTTTCTCGAACGGATATCTGTTTTGGCGCGGAATCGGTATTTACCGTAAAACGAAATATAGAACCTTGTCCAAAAACCGATTCGACCCGCAGATCCCCGCCCAATGCTTCTACAATTTGTTTACAGATAGCCAGACCGAGTCCGGAACCTGTTTGTTTGTTTTTGTCCCGGTTAATTTGGTAAAATTCTTCGAAGATCAAATCGAGATGTTCCGGCTTTATTCCGATGCCGGTGTCCTTTACGGTAAACAGCATTTTATTTTCATCTTCGCGAAATTCGCAATCGACTTTTACAGAACCGGAAGGAGTAAATTTAATAGCATTGCTGACCAGATTAGTCAGAACTTGAATGACCTTGGTTTCGTCGGAATAAATGGATTCCGGAAGGTTCGGATCAAAGTGCATGGAAAATGTTACCGGTTTGTCTTGCAAAAGCGGCGCGATGGTATCTTGTATCGATTCCAAATTCTTCAACGAAAAAACATTCCGGCGTATATGTATTTTTCCGGCCTCCACTTTAGAAAGATCCAGCACGTCATCTATGAGTACCATGAGCCGTTTTCCGCTCCGGCTGATCGTCTCGGCAAATTCCCTTACTTTCTCGTCCTTGTAACGCATCAATATGTTTGAGAAACCAAGAATGGAATTCATGGGCGTTCTGAGTTCATGACTCATGTTGGCAAGAAACTGCGACTTAAGCCGATTCGCTTTTTCGGCTTCTTCTTTAGCCTCGATCAATTTCTCCTGAGTTTTTTCGCGTTCCACTATTTCCGACTGAAGAAGTTCATTCGTTTCCTTAAGCTTATGGGTGCGCTCCTCAACCAAATTTTCGAGTTGGTCCCGATACGCCTTGAGCGACGTCTCTCGTTTTTCAATTTCCTCCAGCATCGCGTTAAACGCATTGGTCAGGTCAGCCACTTCGTCTTCGTAGTAATGAGGCGCATGCAGTTTATAGTTTTTGGTTAATGAAACTTGTTTCGCCGTTTCCGCAAGACTGATAATTGGTTTGACGATAATGCGCTGTAATTTTGATGCAAGCAGGAATGCGGCGATACCCGCAAACAAGAATAATGCGGCCACTACTATACTATCCTGGAACAAGATGTCATTGATCGAATGAAGATCGGTTTGCAGCGCGATGGAACCGATATCACTGTCGTGCGACCGAATGGGCTGTATGACCCACATAAAGCCGCCGGACCAATAAACACCGGGACTTGCCGCGTTCATCTCCGGAAGTTCGGCATCTGTATTTTCCGCGCGCTGATATTTGGCAAATAATTTATTATCCGCTGTAAAAACGGCGGCCGCGGTTATGGAATGATGGCTATTCAAATTGCTCAGTACGTTTTTTGCGCCTTCGGCATCGTCAAAGCGAAGAGCCGCATTACAATTATTTCCGGTGATGGCGGCCAGAACTTTGATCTCTTCTTCGAGCATGATCCGATGCGATACCACATCATACGCGATAAAGGCGACCGCAACGACGATCAACGCCGCCGTTGTGACCGCCATGATGATAACGATCAACTTCTGCCGGATTAGAAGTCTGTGAAATGGATTGTTCATGGCTTGGGCCTCGCAAGAGACAATAATTGATAACTGATCGAGAGACCGGCTTGATCGGCGCGTTGTTTATTCACATCAAATCTTACCTTCATTGCGCCGTTTATTTCTACAGGATAGAACTGAATCATCCCGCCGTACCGTGTGAAATCATCTATATCACTCACCGTTAAAATCGGCTTACCGGCCACTGACTTTAGAATATGTTCCAGCTGCCGCGATTCGGACGATGCTACAAATAAAATCCAGCAGTCTGACAAATCTTCCAGCCGGTCCGATTTTCGAATCTTCAGCGTTTTTCCGTGAACGGTCGTGCCATCCACTTCGTCAAACGCATTTCCGAAATTATCTCTGCCGAGAATACCAATGGTTATTTGCGCTCCTGAGTTCTTATTGAAATTTTCCGGCCATTTCACAAAATCGATAAAATTGTAAATAAACGCGGCCTGGATTTTATGAATGTTATAGGTGTTCCGATTTTCCTGCGTGTAACCATATGCCGTCACCGTGCAGATCAACAACCCGGCAATCATCCCGCGCCGAAAGATCTCTGACATTACAGCTGTGGTCTCATGATATTTTTTCATTGCAAACTTCATTAAAAAGTAACTTTCACGCCCGCCATGAATCTTCGGTTATTTCCCGCGATGGCCTGCGGCACAAAAACCCGGTCGTCCGTGAAATAGGATGTACGATTCAGAATATTATAAATATCCAGACTGAGCGTCAGCGATTTCCATATATTTTTCACAAGAAACCTGGCGTTGACTATCGTATACGGTACAAGGTCGATTCGATCCAGTTTTACCGTCGGAGAATTTAAAGCGGGCACATCGTTCCATCCAAAGCGCGAAAATGCATTCAGATTCAGATTATATTTTCCGCGGTTCAGATTGAGGGCTAAGTTCACCGAATGCTGCGGAATGCCGTACACCGGATCCTCGACGTCGGCTAATTTTTCATCGGCAGCCTGCGTGTAAGAATAGTTGCCAAAAAAAGTAATATTACTCTGTGGAGCATACTGTAAATCAATTTCTACTCCGCGCCAATCCCGGCTGCCTGCATTC
>JAEUSJ010000096.1:0-8242 GCA_016788215.1 bacterium
TTTTGAACGATCAGCCTGATCTCCAAATCGGACAAACCATGATGCATATCTTTGATGTCGTGCAATTCAATATTCCGGTTGATCTTACCCTGCGCGTCAAACCACGTTCATTTTGGCAATTTCTTTTCGGTGATATTTTGCTGAGTTATCGAATCATGTCTATTAATAATAATTGCTCCCGACTTCTCGTCAAGATCAAGCGAAAATTCAATCGAGGTCCGTTGGGTTTTTTTATGCGATACTTTCTGCCATGGGCCAATCTGATCATGCATCGAAAGCAATTAGTGTTGTTCAAAGAGTTATCGGAGATTGAGCTCCGTTCAACTCACCACGACCCGATCAATGTGTAAACTTTTCAAGTGTCGTGGTCGTTGAAAAAGGATTCCGAAAGAAATCGCCCAGTATCATATTGAACCATTCCGGATGTTCATATACGCCGAAATGCGTTGAACCGGGCATGACAAATAAAAATCCTTTTGGTATGTTCTTATATATCTCGACGGAGTGGCTGAACTGTATCAAATCCCTATCGCCCATCATAACCATGAAAGGGGCGCGAATTTTTGTCAGATCCGACACGGGAATATGCGGCTGTTCCGTTACAAGTCTAAATAATTGTTTGTCCTTCGTAGCCGTTACTTTCTTGTTCAAAGTTCCGGCCCAATCAATGATCTCAGGAATGACGGCCGTTGTATCGGGCCTGAGATTCGCCGCATATCCCGCTGCTTTGCGAACTTTTTCCGGATAATGAATCGCCAATAATAAAGCCAGAATGGCTCCGTCGCTTTGTCCCCAAATCATCGCCGAATCGATCTTGAGCTTGTCGAGCAGGTCGTGAATGTCTTTGGCCATCATTTCATACGTCAGCACGGAGGTCGTATCGATCGATTTTCCGTGGCCGCGACTGTCGATGGCAATCACTTTATAATTCTTGGAAAAATATTCAATGCGCTTGCTATGCCCGACGATCGAGCCGCCGTTTCCATGTAATAAAACCACCGGCATTCCGGTTCCATATATCTCATAATACATCTTAATGCCGTTGATTGACGCATATTTCCCCGCTTCGGGATTATTGCCGTACGGCGTCTGAGAAAAGCATACACTTGAGCACGTAATAACTAGAACGATCCAAAGAATTCTCATAAAATCTCTCCGTGATGAAGTAGTAAATTTATGTAATGATTACGTGGTAAAGTGGGGGAAAGTTACGAAGTGAGTTCAAGAGAGCATGGTGAAGAAAATCTAAACGGGTTTTGAGAGCACACCGTCAATTACTTTCTTGCAAATTCAATCAAAGCTATGTAGTCGTTTTCGTCTGCATCATGCAACGCTTTAAGATAAGCCGATCTTGCCGTTCCCTTTGCTGTCAATGAAACGCTTCCCCACGTGAAGTATGGCTGGCCGAATCCGTGGCTTATCAGAATATCCGCAATTAAACGCGCGTGCCTTCCGTTCCCATTCACAAATGGATGTATCTTAACGATCCGATGGCTGAATCGAATCGCGATCTCATCCTTGGAAAAGGCCTTGTGATCGATCCAATAACAGCAATCGTCCAACAAGTTTTTTAATTCAATCCGGATCAGTTCTTTGTCAACTCCGATGTTTTTATTGGTCGAGCGGAATTCACCTGCCCATTTCCAAACCTCATCGAACATTTTCCGATGCAGTTCCCTGACAAACTCTTCCGTCAGTATGCGATCAAGACCAAATTTTTTCTTTCGGGTCCATTCGACGGCCTTTTCTACGCCTAACTGTTCAAATTCGTCCAGTTCACCGCGTGTCGTAATCGTCGGGACGAGCAAACCTTCTTTTTCATCTTCATCGAGCGGGGTTTGTCCGTCTGTGTAATCAAGATCTAATCCCATAAATGTTTCGGCACTTCTCTTTCTAGTTCTTGCGCTTTTTCTTGTAACGCTTTTCGGAGCCGTCTTTCCGTGTTTTCTTGATCTTCCAATTTCATCGAGTGAGAGGTTCGCGTTACGATCTCGTAGGCAACTTCCCGGGCACGTTTTTCGATCATTTTTTTCAAGGACGATTCTTTCGGATAGAATCCATAAACGAACTGCAGATCGAGCGCCTCGCCGATCTCAATCAGTTTTTTTAGCGTAATGCTTTTATCTCTTTCACGCTCTTCCATTTCCCTTACGCTGACGGGATTTTTTTTGAGACGCCGCGCCAACTGCGTTAACGACATGTTGAGCGTAGTCCGGATCGCATTGATCCATCCGTCCAGAGGAACTTCTATAGTTTTCAATACCCGCATTTTTGTGAATTTATTATCGAGATGCGCTATTCTGAGATTTTGATTCTTTTTTTTCATTAGGGTATATCCTTATTTTTACAGTTAGAATATAAGGGTATATCCTTATATATGCAATGGTTTTATTAGGGTATCGCATATATTCAAAATAATATATAATAGTCCCTTTGTTATGCCCAAATTCTAATGCATAACGCTAAACATGTCGAATCCTATCAATGCCAATCCAATGACTAGCGTGATAATTATCAACATCCTAATAAACTTGTTTTGCTGAATGCTCTCTTTTGCAGCAGACTGGATTACAACTCTCATTTCGGTGAGTTGGTCCCTAAGATCATGTCCCATATTCTCAAGACGCAATTGAGTTGTTTGCGAAACCTGGACAATGCCAGCCACATTAGCATCGAGTTTGTCCAATCTCACAGGGAAGTCAACTTTTTCAATCTTTTCGACAAGGGCGTCCGTTCTCAACGCCAATTCCTGATACTGAGCAGTCAAATTTATAGCAGCATGTATGTGCTCCTCGTATTTTGATCGCAGATTTTCTCCATTACTCGTAAGCCGCTCTGCCAGTTCTTTTGCGTCAGAAATGTGTTGCGCCGCATCACGCAGGCGAACGAGTTCCTCTTGAAGCGCCGCTAGTTCCTTATGAATTTCTTCTTTCATATTGCTCCAGGAATTGGTTATTGAATTGTTTAAGCCATTGGTTGTGATGGTTGAGAAAGAGGAGTTCCACAAGATCAGAAATTGTTGTTTCCAGTTGAGAATTGTATTTTAGAATATTCTCCTTAAACGAACTAACCATATTCTCAAACTCAGTAAAACGCATGTTCTTGTCCGTTCGGAATAACTGAAATGCTGTCAAACACTCCTTGACTGCACCGTCGATTGCATCAGCACTGGGACCAGACACGAGAAATATTGAATACGCCTTTAGAAGAAGCAAGGCTCCGTTATCAGGGCTCTCAATTAAAAGCCTGACACAAGCACCTCGGAGATGTTTCAAGTTATCTATGTTGCCATCGGTAATTTGAAGGTACTTCCAGACCACTTCGATAGTATATTCCTTACCTTCTGAAGTATCTTTAACAAGATCAAAGTAGTATTTTGAATTGAAGTAAAGATCAAGATATTCTCGAAAAGCGTCATGTCGATTATTGCTGCCTATATGACAAGCTTCCGCCATTGCATCAATAGCAGCGCTGCGCTTCTTTTCAATCTCGCTATATACGAATTCAATGAGATACCCGAGGCATTTTTGAATTATAGAATTACCTTTATATTTGTGAACCTCCTCGAACACTCTATTCGCACGTTCTTCCGACACATATCTTCGAAGATAGTGATTGAGTCTGGAAATATATTCCTGATCTGCTTTCTTCTTCGAATAAAGTATTATTGCCTTAGAATTGTAGTCGACAACGTAGTCATCTATAACACCAATGGTTGATAGGCGATAAACGGCTTTGTATGTATCATTTTCATCCCGTATTTTCGTGAGCAATTTTTTGACTGACCTCTCTGATTCCTCAGTGAACTCACATTCAAGATGCGTAGTCCTACGATGTTCTTTTTTGAGATTTTCAATAAATTTGTCGGGCTCAAAGCAGTATTTGCTCGCATTCAGAACCATACGCTCTGTGAACTGATTGCTGACTTGATGACAAAGTATTTCTCTGATTCTCCTAATTTTATCATTTCTAAATCCGACAGTAACAGGTGGAATACTGTCACCAACATGAACTTTCCCCAAGCGCTCTTCGATGCCTGATGCGGGTGCCGGTTCAACTTCCTTCATAAGCCACGGAACTAGACCAGTCATCGAGGGATGCCTCTCTTGGATCATTTCCTTAATTCTGGACAAAACTCTTCTTGACAAATCTATATCAAACACTCTCTGATCCGGATAGAGTGACAAAGTTGTCAGACCAATGTTTCCATAACTCCTATGAAATGTTTCATTGATATACAGACTCGTAGGATTTTCCCATGGAGAAAACCCGAAATAGATGTCAATCCCAAACTCGTCTTCTATCGCCTGTGTAAATTCATTGGACATTGCTTGTGCCGAGTAAGTAATCTCGTCTAGTAATTCATAGATTATGGATTTTTCTTTGATTGGACCTTTAAAGGAATTCTTATGAAAATTCATTAGGAGTTCCTTGTCATAATGCTGGTCACTAAACAAGAGGTAACATAGCGCTTTATTACGGTCTCGACCTGCCCGCCCGGCTTCCTGGTAGAACCCTTCGATCGAGCTTGGATAATTGAAATGTACTGTGAAACGAACATTGGGCTTATCAATACCCATGCCGAAAGCCTTCGTGGCAACCATCAAATTAAGTTTATTAGTGAGAAAGTCATCCTGGGACTTTGCAGAAATCTCATCATCATGTCTTTCAGTTTCATCATCATTAGAAGACCCAACATACGTTCCTATTTTCAGTTCTTCGTTACCATTCCTCAACGAATCGGCAATGTTCTTCACGCCAAAAAACCAATCGCGATGAGGACAAAAAACTAAGCCAGAGTTTTCGTAGTATCCGTTTCCACTGAAAAAATTGTGGGTAACCGCTCCGGTATTAACCTGCCCAGCAACCATGGACCATTCAGAAGGTACCGATTGGATAACTTCTTTGAGTTTAGACTGCTTAGATATACCAATTTGCTGCCTTACCAGAAAAGAATTTGGGTCTCCCGCAATTCCATGAAGATTTACCGGCACTTGTACGACTCGGTAGGAAAGTTCTGGCCTGTCCATGCCATGCGCCCGCAAAACACCTTCATCGCCTATATCCAGTTCTCTTTGCACATCTGAAAGGACGTCGAAAGATGCTGTTGCCGTTAGGCCGACTAGAGGGACACTAGGTTCAAATGGTTCGAATTCATTGCGCTGCTCCGATCCTTTTCGCCGGCAGTACATCCTTGCATTTCTTCCCAAACGAAGATATGACGTTCTAAAATCATGTCCCCATTCTGAAACACAATGTGCTTCGTCGATCACACAATAGCTGAAAAACGTTTGATCAATATACATGCCTAATAATGCATCACGGAAGACTTTGATCTGAAGGCGCTCTGGAGAAACAAAAACAAAAAGCACTTCTCCATTCGTCATTTTTGTAGTCGCCAATTCCCTCTCTTTAGCAGTCTTGATCGAAGAGTTGATAAACACAGACGCATCAATTCCGGCTTTTACGAGTGAATCATGCTGATCTTTCATCAAAGATTTTATTGGATCAACAACCATTGAGATGCCCGGCTGAAGGAGAACCGATAACTGATAAGTCAGTGATTTACCTCCGCCGGTTGGCAGCAGACCAACAACATTCTGCAATTGTAATGCGCGGTCAAGTATGGATCTTTGTCCGGGACGAAACTCGAGTTTTCTGAAGAGGTTATTCAAAAAGTATCTTAACGCCTGATGCTTGTCAACAAGACATAATTCATTTTCGGTTTTCTCTGTGATCTCCAACCCTTGAATATCCATTATCCCCTTTTTCAGGATAGGAGCATACTTAATAAGATCATGTGTACAGAACTTCCTTTTTGAGACAGGAGCGTATGAAGATCTCATTACTACATAATGCCTGGCGTACTTTGAAAAATCCTTAGATACAATATTCCGCCGTTGCAAAACAGAACAGTCCAAAAGTAGGTCGAGCGGCTCACTGCGAGATGCGATATCATCAATGGGAAGAGGATTATCTGAAGAAATATTTATTTGAATAGATTCTTCGGAACTGAAAACGCTTAGTTCCATAGCGGGCAACTTCCGCCCAAGTCCTTCAAGTGAAAAGAGATTTGAAAACAGATCTTCAAGGTCTTTGACTGCCAATTTCGCGCCCGCTATGTCTCTCTCAATAACACCTATGCACCATGCACTATCGGATAGGTTAAGAACGCCTGCCAGGATAGATTCGATAATAACTTTCTGAATTCTTGCAATTGCAAAGGGAGCCAGGGCAAATTGAAGAGCTTCACGGCCTTCAGGAATATGGATGAGTGGGCTATGATAATTTTCGCTTACAACTGAAAAATACTCGTTCGACATGAAATCCTTGAGCGGAACGATAGGGACAGAAATATTGTCAAATTCAGAGGTTTTTATCCTTACGGTTTTTGCCCATTTGGCTTTTTGAACAGCATCATCTCTAAGATTATCGAGATTCCTTTGCGATTCCTCATTATGCTGTGATCCATCTATTTCAACAACTATGCCGGATTTTCCATTTATCTTGAAAGGAAGCTCAATGGCAAAATCAGCGTGTTGAGAAAAAAACTTTTCTACGCTACCCTTAAAATATTTTTCTACACCTTCCTCGGGATCAATGGCAAAACGAAGAAGGCTTTCAAGGTTTCGTTGGGGGTCGAGAAGCTGGACGAACGCTTCGTCGAGATGTCGGGGAACTTCTACAAAAAGGAAATCCTCTTCATACCTGCTTCCCAGAGCCTCCCAAGATTCTTTAAACGTTCGATAAGCCTCCTTGCCGCGAACTGTTGGATCAATAATGTGAAAGGCCCGAAAGATTAGATTCTCAAAATTCGTGTCGACCTGTTTGAAGTCAAACGATACCGTCTCAAGGGTATCTACTTTCTTTTCAGTCTTTTCAAATGTTTTCGCGAATGACTCTTCGATAAAAAGAGAAGGTTTCGTTGGCAATCCTCTCGTAACAATATTATTTGCAACCGCAACGATACTGTCTACGTTGTGTCTGTTTAGAGGTGAGCTGGTTTGAACGTCAAAATATGAAAGGGACCTGAAAAGCCCTTCGACCTTAGACTTCTTGACCTCGTCTGATTTCAGCGCCTTGGAGACGCTGTCAAGAACGTATCCTGCTTGAAATTGCACCACGCCTCGGTTCCCGAATATTGAAGAATCTCATAACAAAGATTATATCATATGTAAGTTTCACCAAGATTAGCATAGTTCAAAAGTAGGCTTTTAGGCTCAAAGTCGTATCTGCGAAAACTTGTTCGTAATATAGAATATTTGATCAAACGCTTAAAATGTAAGAATACCTTATTGGTAAATCAACGACTATTAAATCGTTTTCTGAATGGGCTTTTCTTGTCATTTTCCGCAAGAATCGGGTGGTTTTCATTATCAGATTTTACGATCTTGGTGTTGTGAACGAAACAGTAGAAAATAGAAAACTTCAACCAGCGCAAACCATGACCAATTTATCTCAGCTTTCCGACGATTATCGGCGTATCGAAAAATCGCTGATGTTCCTCGAAAAAAATTTCCGCCTCCAGCCCACACTTAAAGAGATCGCGGAACAGGCCTATCTCAGCGAATATCATTTTCAACGCATCTTCACGCGCTGGGTTGGCATCAGTCCGAAACGTTTTTTACAGTTCCTGACCAAGGAATACGCAAAGAATCTGCTCGAAGCATCGCATAATCTGCTGGACGTGACCTATGAATCCGGGCTGTCCAGCCCCGGACGCCTTCATGATCTTTTTGTCAATTGCGAAGCCGCGACACCCGGAGAATATAAAAATCGCGGCGAAGGGCTCACGGTCGTGTACGGATTTCATCCCACGCCATTCGGTGAATGCCTGATCGGGCTCACGGCCAAAGGCATCTGTTTCTTTTCGTTTGTAATGAAAGAGAATCGAAAACAAGCGCTGGCGGAATTAAAAAGCCGCTGGAAAAAAGCCGTTTTGGTAGAAGATGAAGATGTCGCTCGCACGTCAGTAAGTCGGATTTTTAATTTAACGAAAAAAACAAAACCGCTGAATATTTTTTTATACGGAACTAATTTTCAAATCAAAGTCTGGGAAGCCTTGTTGGCCGTACCGGATGGAAAAGCGGTCACGTATCAGGATATCGCAAAGCACATCGGGGAACCCAAAGCATCACGCGCCGTGGGCAACGCCGTCGGGCAGAATCCGATCGCCTTTCTTATACCTTGTCATCGTGTGATCCGAAAGATGGGAGAGTTCGGCAATTACCAATGGGGCGCA
>JAEUSJ010000096.1:8341-9710 GCA_016788215.1 bacterium
GAAAACATATCCGTCGCGTATACTTCCGCCCATAAGTAACCGTAGTAACCCGCGGCATACCCGTTCAAATGCCCGAATGCCGCGTGAAAATGAGTGCCCTCCACAAACTGAAACGGAGTAATTTCATTTTGCAAACGTTTTACGATATCGGTCGTGGTCTCTTTCCCGCTCGGGTCAAAGCCGTCGTGCAGTGTCATATCTAACATACCGTAATAAATCTGGTACGCCGCGCCGATTCCGGAACCGACATTTTTTGCAGCAACCATTTTATCAAATAGATCTTTGGGCAAAACCTCTCCCGTCTTATAATGCTTGGCGAACATTTTCACCGCATCATAATTCCAAGCCCAATTCTCGAATATCTGCGAAGGCGCTTCCACAAAATCACGCGCGACGCCGGTTCCGGCATAGGTGTACAGTTCCGAAGTGGTCAACATATTATGA
Organism: bacterium; assembly: GCA_016788215.1. Taxonomy (GTDB): domain Bacteria; phylum CLD3; class CLD3; order SB21; family SB21; genus SB21. The sequence goes on from JAEUSJ010000096.1 coordinate 8,786, forward strand.
AGAACATGCCCGAATTCATGAAAAAAAGTCTCCACCGACGCGCTTCCCAGTGAATGGTACATCAGTCCGGGTTGATCGGCCGTGGCTTGCGGGAAATTACACACCAAAGTTGCCGTCGGAATCTGATATCCGTTGGACGTCATTTTGCCTCGGATCATGGTGAAGCACGCAGCATGATTGTATTTATTCGCCCGCGGATGTAAATCCAGGAAAAAACGTCCGATCACTTTTTCATCCTGACGAACCTCAAACGCACGCACGTCCGGCTGCCACACGGAAGCGTCTTTTATTTCAACAAATTTCACGTTGAAAAGATGTTGTGATATTTTGAAAAGGCCGTCCATAACGTGGTTGAGCTCAAAGTATTCCTTGACTAACTCCTGGTCCAGCTGATATTTTTCTTTCAATAAAATATTATTGTAGAATGAACTTTCCCAGGTATTCACAACTTGAACGGTATTGTCTTTCAGATAATTTCTTTTCGTAGCGAGCAATTCCTGATAATCCTTTTGCGCTTTCGCTTTCACTTTTGCCAATGTTTTCTTTTCAAAATCCCACACGTTAGACGGTTTTTTTGCCATGCGCTCTTCCACCTGATACTGCGCAAAGGTCTTATAACCTAGCAGGCTCGCCATCTTCTGCCGATACGTGAGCATCTCATTCAGCACATCCAGATTTTTATCCACGGCGCGGTTATTATATTTCATGTAAAGCGCCTTCCGGGCGGATTCCGATGTGGATGATTTCATAAATCCGGAATACGAAGGATACGACATGTCGATCTTATATTTCCCGTCTTCTTGTTTACGCGCTTTCTTATAATCGTCAGGGCAGCCGTCCATATCTTTTTCTTCAACTATCAAAAAATCATTGGACGAGGATATATTTTTGCTGAATGCAATTCCAAGTTCAGACAGTTTGTCTT
>JAEUSJ010000096.1:9808-12245 GCA_016788215.1 bacterium
AATATTTCCAACGAAGCGCGGGCCTGATCGCGGATCGCTGCGTCGGTGTGAACGTTTGCCATTAGATAAATATGACTGACGACGTTTGAAAACGTGTTATTCATATTGTCAATGGCAAGCATGGTGTTATCAAAAGTACGAGCCTCTTTTTTTACCGCATAAATAGCTTTTAAGGACTCTTTGGATGCATCGATGATCTGTTCGGCTGAACTTTTGATGTACTCGCTGTTCAGCGTATTAAAATCCATCAGTGTGTTGAATTCTCCGAACCGCAGATCCCCCGGACGTCCATCGCCGGCCTGACTTGAGGTCGTGCCAATCAGCGCAACACAAATTAGGAACAAGAAAATTTTTTTCATAATAACTCCTCTTTTTTGTTTTACAGATATAAAATTATTTGTGATACGGTTGTGCCGATCTCCGTGAGAGGAGATCATACATGGATTACTTCTAAACGATTTAACTATACGATTTAACTGAAGTTTGGTTTCAGATTATTTTAGTGTTGCGACGGGTCGAAAATGAGTTTGCAATTCCATAATATTCTGCTTGAGTGATTCTTCTAAATACCGTATCATTAACGCGATAGTTTATGGAAATTTGGGAATATTACAACTGAATCATTCAAATTACTTTACGCTTATGAAAAATCCTTTAGTCGGTGTAGTGATGGGAAGCGATAGCGATTGGGTTGTGATGCGGAACGCAATTGAACAACTAAAAAACTTTGGTATTTCTTACGAAGCTAAAGTCGTATCTGCGCATCGAACTCCGGATATGTTGTTTACATATGCGGCAACAGCAAAAAAGCGCGGGTTGATCTGTATCATTGCCGGCGCGGGCGGTTCTGCGCATTTACCGGGCATGTTGGCTTCCAAAACAACGATTCCCGTTCTCGGTGTTCCTATCCCAACCAAAAATCTAAAAGGACTTGATTCGCTGCTCTCTATTGTACAAATGCCGAAGGGAATTCCGGTCGCAACGTTTGCGATCGGCGAGGCCGGCGCAGCAAATGCCGGGCTTTTTGCGGTTTCCATGATTGCACAAAAAAATGAAAAGGTCGCCAAGCAGCTGGAATCTTTTCGAGTCACTCAGACTAAAAAAGTCATGGTTATAAAGCTCACGGAGAAAAAATGATACTGCCCGGCGCAACACTTGGGATGCTCGGCGGCGGTCAGCTTGGCCGTATGTTCACCGTTGCCGCACGAACTATGGGATATCGTGTGATCGTGTTGGATCCGGATCCGCATAGTCCTGCCGGCCGTATCGCTGACCGGCATATCAATTCGAATTTTTTGGACGGCGGAGCATTACACGAATTAAGTTCCGTCTGCGTTGCGATCACTACTGAATTTGAAAACGTGCCCTCGGACACGCTCGATATTCTGGCGAAAACCTGTTTTGTCAGGCCGTCCGCCAACGCCCTGTCCATGACACAGGACCGTATTAACGAAAAAGAATTCCTCCAAAACCACCGTATTCCAACTAATCGGTTTGTTGCAGTATCGACAGAGGATGAGGTTCTCTCCGCATTTAAACATATAGGTTCGACGGCCATCCTAAAACGCAGCAGGCTCGGGTATGACGGCAAAGCGCAATGGAAAATAGAATCGGCTGACGAGGCGATGGATGCTTTCAGAAAAATGGATTCAGCTCCTTGTGTCCTGGAAGAATTCCTTCGTTACAAATGCGAAATTTCCGTTGTGCTGGCACGGGGCGTCAATGGACATATCGCCGCATATCCTACGGCAGAAAATAGCCACGTTAATGCCATATTAGATACGACGATCGTACCGGCACGTGTAACAAATGCTATTTCGGCTAAAGCACAAAAAATTGCAAGAACGATCGCTGAAAAACTCAATTACTACGGCGTTCTGGCCGTGGAGATGTTTGTGATGAGAGACGGCCGTATTCTTGTTAACGAAATAGCGCCGCGCCCGCATAATAGCGGTCATTTTACGCTCGATGCCTGCGTGACCAATCAGTTCGAACAGCAGGTTCGTACGCTTTGCGGACTGGAACCCGGCGAAACAAGATTATTATCACCCGTGGTCATGATTAATTTACTGGGCGACGTTTGGAGCAATGCCCAGCCGGCCTGGGAAAAACTTTTTGACCATCCTAACGTAAAACTTCATTTGTACGGCAAATCCGTACCTCGTCCCGGCCGCAAAATGGGACATTTTAATGTCTTGGACAAAAATGTAACTAAAGCACTTAAATTGGCAAAAACAATTCAGTCCAAATTACGATTTTAAGAACCGTAGATATTCGCCATAGAAAACACGAAGGTATTCGTTTTCAAAAAATTGGTTTCGCTGTGTTTCTCAATCATCTCCGTGTCTCTGTGGTAACGCTTTTTAGAGTTAATAAGGAAACCATGAAACAATTATCTGTATTGATTTTTTTGTCTATTATAGTATTCTCATGCAAG
>JAEUSJ010000097.1 GCA_016788215.1 bacterium
TCTCCGGAGGAATTGACCTCTATGCTCGAATGGCGGACACGGCCATGCCAACCTATTAATCTTAAAAAACAAAGTTCAAAATAATGCTCTTTCCTTTACTCGAAGCGCTTTTGCAGAAGAATAAAGAATTATGCAAACTGCGAATTCAAGAACATCTTCTGTCCACTGGGGATTGTTTGCCAATTTACAAAAGCCTGTTTACCTATGCATCTCAACACGCCCTGTCAGACCATACCAGTATGAATGCGATGATATTTTCTGATTGTTTGGTGAATCTGATTCAAGCCAATAGCGATAAGAATGCCGGAAGATTGCAGGAGAAGTTGATAGAATACGGAATCGATTATTTATGTGTGATTCCGACAGAACCGATAGACACCACGCCGCTGAAGCCGTCCAGGGATGAGGCGAAAGTGGTTTCGATCGCAGATCTCGAAGAAAGTTTTGATCAGGACGATGTAAACATGGTTATAGCATCCGTTCGCGATTTACTGACCCTGATGGACAACAAGCGTTATTTCATGGAAATCATGTTTCGTATTGCTTTGAAAAAAACCCCTCAATGTCTTGTTCTTGCGAGCGCAACTTCGCGGGCCATTGAAATAATGGGCTGGCAGAATAATTTTACTCCTTTCCTGATTTATCATTTACTTGTTCGGCTTTATAATGAAAAAACAACATTTTCATTTTCAGAAAGAAATACAGAAAACGCCAATATCTTTGAACAAAGTCTCGACAACGTCAGATCAAATGATGACCTGCTTTTCCTGGCTGCTTCTTACCGAACGTACCATGACAGTAAGATACTTGCAACACAGATCCTTCCAATGATCCGCACGCGGCTCATCGACTATTTTGAGTCGAGGAAAGGTTCAGACCGATTGAGCGGAAACAGTCAGTCAGCGATGGACAATATCGTTCGCCATTCCTGTTTCCTGGATTTGTCGACTGTACAAGGAATGCAGGCGTTGCAGTCAAAAAATCCTTTTGCAGTTTAAGTTAACTTTTCTATATTTGAACGAATTATAAAAAAACTTTTATCATGCCGTCTCTGAAAATCACAACCTACGGTAATCCGATACTTCGTAAGAAAGTAAAACCCATCACGAAAATTGATTCCGGTTTGAAAAAACTTGCAAAGGACATGTTGGAAGTCATGCACAAAGCCGACGGTATAGGATTAGCCGCGCCTCAGATTGGCAAATCCATCTCAATCTTTGTTGCGGATATTTCCCCGATTCAAGAAGAAATGGCGCCGATGATTTTTTTAAACATTGAGATACTGGAATCGTTCGGCTCATCGCCTTATAATGAAGGCTGCTTGAGCATTCCCGGTGTGGTAGCCGAAGTCATTCGTCCGGAAAAAATTAGAATTCGTTATATGGACTTATCAGGCCGGCGTCATGAGGGCATGGCAGAAGGCGTGTTGGCCCGTGTGATTCAACATGAAACCGATCATTTGAACGGAAAACTATTTATTGATTATCTGTCCGAGGAAACTCTGGAGCCTTTTCACGCCATTCTCAAAGGGCTTGAACAAAAAAATAAAAAAATCTTGGCGAAGAAAAAATCCGCTAAAACTGTTACCCACTAAAAATAGATTCGGCTCCGTTATATCCATGCTTCAAAAAACTTTTAAGTTGTTCAATAAAAAACAGGAACCTATTCGGGGCGATGTATGTATTCCTGATTTGAATCGCAGGTATCCTATTATCATCATTTGCCATGGGTTTAAGGGATTTAAGGACTGGGGTTTCTTCCCATACGTCGCTGAAATGCTCTGCAAGCGAGGGTTCATTGTAGTTAAATTTAATTTTTCAGGAAGCGGGATCGGCGAAGATCTTATGAATTTCACGGAATTGGATAAATTCGCATCCAATACGTACACTCAGGAACTTGACGATCTGGAAAAAATTCTGGACGAACTCGAACGAGGGAACATTTGCGGTAATTCAGGTTACCTCGACAGAATCGGTATATTGGGGCACAGCCGTGGCGGCGGAATGGCTATTTTGAAGGCGTCCTACGACAAGCGGGTAAAGGCGCTGGTAACATGGTCGGCTATTTCTACCGTCGAGCGTCAGTCCTTCTTAGATGTACTTCCGCAATGGAAACGGCAGACCTATATTGAAATTCCGAATATGAGAACCGGTGAAAAGATGCGGCTCAATATGAATATCGTAGAAGATATCGAAAGAAATGCAAAATCGCGGCTGAATATTTCCAGATCGGCTTCGAAACTGGATGTTCCTTACATGGTTATCCATGGTGAAAAAGACGAAAGCGTGCCTGTAAATGAAGCGCGCAGTATTTTTCAGGAGCTACACTTATCAAGAATCCGGCTTGAAATCATTCCGAACGCGACACATACGTACGGCTGTGTCCACCCTTTTGACGGCCCCACGCCGGAGCTTAAGAAAGCTTTTTCACTGACGCATGAATGGTTCAGCAATTTTTTAAAGTAGATTATGATTATTGAAATTGAAACGGTCGGACCATTTCAGGAAAATTGTTATATCATCGGCGATGAGAAAACAATGACCGGCGCCATTATCGATCCGGGCGATGAAGCAGAACGTATTCTTAAAACGTCCAAGAAAACCGGATTACAGTTTAAATATATACTCAATACGCATGCGCATATTGACCACGTTTGCGGAGTACAAGAAGTCAAGGATGCTTTGCAAATCCCTTTTTATCTCCACAAAGACGATCTGGTTCTTTTACAGAATCTTCCAAAGCAAGCCGCTATGTTTGGAATATTTGTTGATCGTGTGCCTGAGGTTGACTTCTTCTACGGTACGGAAACGCAAATTCTGATTGGCGGGCTCACAGCGCAGATTTTTCACACTCCGGGACATTCGCCCGGCGGGGTATGTTTTTATTTCCAATCGGAAAATATAGTCTTCGGCGGGGATGTATTGTTCAACGGATCCATCGGGCGAACCGATCTGTACGGCGGCGATTACGATACGTTGATCCGTGTGATACGGGAGAAATTATTTACTCTTCCGGATGAAACCTTGGTTTATCCCGGCCATGGCCCTGTAACTTCTATCGGCCATGAGAAGAGGTATAATCCGTTCTTGAATGGTGCCTCCGGACAGTTTGCTTAAGTTAATCAGAAACATTTAAGGTTTAGCAAATGTCAACAGTTGATAAAACAGACGTTGCTCTCAGCCCCGTAAAACGCCTCGTATCCAAACGAGATATAGGCATTGAGGCGTTTGAATTGGAAAACGGTAACGTAATGCTGGAAGCGACTTTTTTGGATCCGTATCATTTGATACGATTAAATATTCAGGTTGATCCGCGCACTCGCACTATCGTTGCTGCAAAAAGTCAAATGGCGAATCATCCGCACTCCATTTGTCCCAGTGTGACCGAGAAGGCAAAACTTCTGACAGGGCTTGTTATAGGACGAGGTATTACAAAAGAGATTTCCAAACGCATTGGCGGGAGCGAGGGATGTGTTCATTTGCGTGAACTCGCGTTCGAAACGGTTAATTTCGCTGCAACCGTGATGATGGGGTATGATGAAGGCTTCGGCCTCATGAGCAGAGAATTTAATATTCTTGACGAAAAAAAGCGTTTTGATCTGTCAAAACAAATTCTAAAAAACACCTGTCATGTTTACAAAGCAGACGAATAGGTCATTAGTGGGGAAGACAACCATATGAGAATTGGAACATATACTGTGCATCCTATCGAAACAGGCAAATTTGCACTGGACGGAGGAGCCATGTTCGGCGTGGTTCCAAAGAATCTATGGAACAAAACCAATCCTGCGGACGACCAGAATCGCATAAGCCTTGCCATGCGCTGCTTATTGTTGATTGCTGACGACGGCAGAAAAATTCTCTTTGATAACGGTCTGGGACACAAATACCATGACAAATTCGCCTCTATTTACCGCGTGGACCATTCGCAATTCACTCTACAGAAATCCTTATCACATCTGGGGCTCACAACGGATGATATTACGGATGCGGTTCTTACGCACCTGCATTTTGACCATGCAGGAGGCTCTACTACAAGCGACGCTCAGGGCAACGTCGTACCTACATTCAAAAATGCGAAGTATTATGTGCAAAAAAAACATTATGAGTATGGACTGAACGCGAGCGAGAAAGACCGTGCGAGTTTTTTGAAACCGGATTTCATGCCGCTTATGGAATCTAAAAAACTGAATTTAGTCACCGATGCAGATTCTTTGTTTGATAACGTTTCTTTTTTTATTGCGCATGGTCATTCGCCATATCAGCAATTGCCTATTATTTCAGACGGAATAACGACCATCTTTTTTTGCGGGGATTTGATGCCGACAAAAACGCATGTGTCCGTTCCGTACGTCATGGCTTACGATAATCAGCCTCTGGTAACCATCGATGAAAAAAAGAAAATACTCTCGCAAGCCGTAGAAGGCAAATGGTTTTTGTTTTTCGAACATGATCCGGAGATGGCTATGGGAACTGTGATTAGTGATGAAAAAGGATATAGATTTGGTGAAAAAATTGATTTTTAATGTCGGGTTGAACACACGGTAATTATATGATTGGTCAGAAGACTGTAAGTGCGATCATTCCATCTGCCGGCGTCGGCAAAAGAATGCGGGACGTAGTCCCGGGCGGAGTAGGCAAACAGTTTGTTTCTGTGCATAACAGGCCGTTGATAAGTTACACGCTTGAAAAATTTGTTAAGTCAACATACGTCGATGAAATCATAGTCGTGTGCGCGGCTGAAGCCATCTCGTATATGAAAAAAGAAGTTTTGAATCCAAATCATTTTTCACGAATAATTAGGATCGTAGTCGGAGGAAAAGAACGCCAGGACAGTGTTTACGAAGGGTTTAAAGCAATTGAGCACGCGGATATTGTGTTGGTTCATGACGGCGTTAGGCCATTTGTTAGAACAAGCCGAATTGATCAATTGATCGAGGTTTGCAGTACCGTCGGAGCGGCCGTTCTGGCTGTCAGACCGAAAGACACCGTCAAATCACAGGATAATGAACGGTACATAGAAAAAACATTGGATCGTTCGACCTTATGGAATATTCAAACGCCGCAGGCATTCGATTATGAAATCCTGAAAGAAGCTTACGAATACGCCAATCGTTCCGGGTTCTATGGTACCGACGAAGCCATGTTGGTTGAAAAAATCGGGCGTCGAATAAAATTGGTAGAAGGCGATTATGAAAATATCAAAATTACAACGCCCGATGATTTGAATTATGCGGAATTTATATTGGCCAACGAACTAAAACAATTAGTTTGACATTGCGGCATTCATTTCATTAAGTTTTTACCACTTATAAGTTTTACTAAGTTTTTAACACAGGAGGAACGTATGGACGAATATAAAGATTATATGAAAAAAGGCCGTGAATTTTTCGTTCAGCAGGATTATCGTAAGGCATATGAGTTTTTTAATGCTGCACTGGATATGGTGAAGGAACTCAAGGAAGAGGATGACAAAAAAAGTCATTATTATATCACTCAAGAATGTGTGTTTGACTCGCTAGAGAAAATGCAGGACTACAAAAGCGCATTATCCCGGATAGAAGAAGTGATTACGGAAGAAAAAGCCAAAGGCGAAAACGCTACCGTAAAACATATTGCGCATTTCATGCAGCGCAAGGCGTGCCTGGAAATTAAGAACGGGAATAGCCGACCCGGGGTAAAGCTGGCGGGGGAAGCGTATGACCTCAGTTTCAAGACAAAAGAGCAGACGAATTGTGAAATTGCGGCGAAAATATGGAACGAACATCAGCGAGGCTCTAAAGTGACGGTCGAGTATTTGGAGTATTGGCAAAAGCATCACAACTATTGGGTGGCGGACAAAGACCTGCCCGTTTAAATTTGCAGAACAGTGAACATTAAATCCGTTCCGATTTCGGGACGGATTTTTTTTGTATTAACCGCACAGTAATCATGTTTTGCACTCAAAGAATTTCTGTCTCGCCAAAGTGATAATGTCCTATATTGCCAAAATAGAAATGTCCTGATGTAAGTTTATACCAACAATTCTTGAAGGGAGGTTGGTATGGCTTTGAAGGAGATTATCACGATGAGTATGGAGGAGATGAAACGCTTGAAGGTGATTCACCCAGTGATGGAAAGACGGATTACCCAAGTTAGAGCGTCATCAATGCTGGATTTGAGTGATCGTCAGATACGGCGGATTGTTGCATCAGTGCAATTCGACGGTGAGAAGGGTGTGATACACAAGCTTCGGGGCAGACCCTCGAATCGGAAGATCCCAAAGCGTGCCAAGGAGAAAGTGTTGCGGTTGTATCAGAGGAAGTACCCTGACTTTGGAGCCACGTTAGCCACTGAGAAACTCTTTGAGTTGGAGGGTATCAAGATAAGCGCTGAGACATTGAGGGTGTGGCTTTTGGAGGCCGGATTGTGGCAGAGGCGGCGAAAGAAGAATCGCCATCGTCGATGGCGGGTTCGGAAAGAGTGTTTTGGGGAGATGATACAGATGGATGGATCCCATCATGCCTGGTTGGAGCAGCGCGGTGAGAAGATGGTATTGATGGGCTATATTGATGATGCCACGGGTGAAGTGTTTGGCCGGTTTTATGATCATGAGGGCACTTTGCCGGCCATGGATAGTTTTAAGCGTTATATACGCCGCAATGGACTGCCGATCAGTGTATATCTGGACCGGCACACCACGTACAAATCCAACAAAAAACTCAGCGTGAGGGAAGAATTAGAGGGAATGAACCCGCTGAGCCAATTTGAGCGGGCGCTGGAGGAACTGGGGATAGAGGTGATTCACGCGTATTCGCCGCAAGCCAAAGGCAGAATTGAACGACTATTCGGTACGTTGCAGGATCGTTTGGTTAAGGAGATGCGCTTACGAGGTATTACGACCATGGAGAAGGCCAATGAATTCCTCGAAGAGTATTGGCCCCGCTTCAATAAGCAATTCCGGGTCTCTCCACGTAATCCGGTCAATGCACATGTGGCTTTACCGCCTTACTTCAACCTTGACGCTCATCTATGTATCAAAACTGAACGAACGGTGGCTAAAGACAACACGATTGCGCATCAGGGAAAACTTTATCAAATTGAAACACCCATCCATTCAAAAAAAGTGATCCTCCACCAGAGAGTGGATGGTGCTATGCATATTTTCTCAAAAACGAATAATCTCAAGTATCATGAAATCATCGATCGTATTACCCGTTCTCCGTCAACTTCAGCACAACCGTCTTCCTGGAAAGAGCAATCTGTTATGAGTCAATTTATATGAAACCAATAACAGGACATTTCTACTTTGGTAAAAACAGGACATTTCTATTTTGGCTTGACAGCACTCAAAGAATTTCTTGATTATTCATAGCAGGATGACTATATTTGGCACCAACAAAATTTGTTGGATTAACACTCAACTTAGATTTTTTATCACGAGGGTATTATGGACTTCAAATTGAACGATGAACAAGAAATGATCAGGCAAACTGCACGGGATTTCGCACAGGAGCACCTGGCTCCCCATGCGGCGGAACGTGATGAAAAACAATTTTTTCCAAAAGAAGTTATTAAGCAGATGGGCGAACTTGGATTTATGGGCATGATGGTGGGCGAAAAATGGGGGGGGTTTGCCTCAGATTCTATTTCATACGTACAAGTAATAATCGAACTTGCAAAAGCCGACGCTTCCGCCGCGGTCATTGCATCCGTTAATAATTCCCTCGTTTGTTTCAATATTGAAAAGTATGGTACGGATGCCCAGAAGGAGAAGTATCTCAAGCCTCTCGCGTCCGGACAGGCGCTGGGTGCGTATTCCTTATCGGAGGCGGTCTCGGGAAGCGACGCTGCCGGTTTGATTTGTTATGCGGAGAACAAAGGCGAACATTATCTGGTAAACGGAACTAAACTGTGGGTGACGAATGGCCACCATTCAGATTATGTCGTGTGTTTTATTAGAACCGATAAGTCCAACAAAACAAAGGGCATAAGCGCATTTATAGTAGATAAAGCTTTCCCTGGGTTTAAAGTTGGTAAAAAAGAGAATAAACTGGGTATTCGCGCTTCCGACACGACGGAACTTGTGTTTGAAAATTGCAAAGTTCCAAAAGAAAATCTTTTGGGTCAGGAAGGTATGGGTTTTAAGATTGCCATGGAAACGCTGGACGGCGGTCGTATCGGAATAGCCGCCCAAGCGATCGGTATCGCCGAAGCCGCTCTTGATGAATCCGTTAAGTATACCAAAGCGCGGGAGCAGTTCGGCCAGCCGATTGCAAAATTCCAGGCAAATGAATTTAAGATCGCAGACATGGCTATGCGGATTGACGCTTCCAAGCTGCTGCTTTACCGCGCCTGCTGGCTGAAAGATCAAGGCCAAAAATTCGGTAAAGAAGCCGCGATGGCTAAATTGTTTGCTTCTGAAACGGCAATGTGGGCAACGACCGAAGCCGTACAGATGCACGGGGGTTATGGTTATACAAAAGAATACCCGGTCGAACGTTACATGCGCGACGCAAAAATAACGGAAATTTACGAAGGCACGTCGGAAATTCAGCGCATTGTAATCGCCCGTAATGTTTTGAACTGGTAGATCAATATCGTCGGAGAATTGAGAATGATGAATACGTTTGAATTGATGGAAGAGAAAGAACACGAAGAGGTTGTGTTTTTCAGCGATAAAAAAAGCGGGTTGAAAGCGATCGTAGCAATTCATAATACCACGTTAGGTCCTGCTCTGGGCGGCTGCAGAATGTACCCGTATGCATCAACTGAACAAGCTTTGACAGATGTATTACGCTTATCTCGCGGAATGACGTACAAAGCCGCTGTAGCCGGCCTTAATCTCGGAGGCGGAAAATCGGTAATTATCGCCGATCCTAAAAAAAATAAAAATGAAATTCTATTCAGGGCATTTGGTCGATTTATTCAAGGCCTTGGCGGACGATACATTACCGCCGAAGATGTCGGCACGTGCGTGACCGATATGGAATGGGTTCGAATGGAAACAAAATACGTTACCGGAATATCGCGCGCATTAGGCGGGAGCGGAGACCCTTCGCCCGTCACGGCATTAGGCACGTATCGCGGTATGAAAGCTTGCGTTGAAAAAGTGTTTGGGACGCAGTCATTAAAAGGATTACGTGTCGCTATTCAGGGTTTAGGCCACGTAGGTTATTATCTTGTGCGCCATCTTCACGATGAGGGCGCCAAACTGATTGTGAACGATATCGACAATGAAAGAGTAAAAAAAGTTGTTAATGAATTTGGGGCGGAATATGTTGACGCGGATAAAATTTATTCCGTGGATGCAGATATTTTCGCTCCGTGCGCACTGGGCGCCATTGTAAACGACCAGACCATACCGCAATTTAAGTTCAAGATCATTGCAGGAGCCGCTAATAACCAACTTGCCGACGAAGCCAAACACGGCCAGATGTTGATCGATAAAAAAATAGTTTACGCGCCGGATTATGTTATCAATTCAGGCGGTTTGATCAACGTATATAATGAGTTGGAAGGATACAATCAGGAGAAAGCCCTTTCCCAGGCGAAGGGTATTTACGAAATTGTAAAGATAATATTGGATCTGGCGGAAAAAGAAAATATTCCGACTTATGTAGCGTCTAACAAAATAGCCGAAGATCGTATGAATAGTATTGGCCGAATAAAGCAGACGTATGTCAGAAAATCCGAAACGGTGATGCGCAGATTAGAAAGTTTCTAGTTCCATTTGATTAACATATTCAACCTGCAGGTTGAAAAAGGTCTTTCTCAATTCTTATGAATCCTCTGTTGCTTGACGAATTAAAACCCGGCAATCATGCCCCTAAGAGCAGCCGCAGGGAAGCTCGTGAAACGGTTCTTCAGGTATTATATGCCTATGAATTTTCTCAGGATCCTGTCAATAAAATCGTCGAAGATGTTTGCGGCCCTTTTACAGATCAGACTATGGCGTTCATTAAGAAATTGGTCGCATGCGCCGTTAAGCATCGTGAGGTACTTGACAATCACATCAAATCACGTACCCAAAATTGGGATTTTGAAAGAATTGCGATGATTGACCGTTTGCTGTTGCGTATCGGAATTTGTGAATTCTTACATTTTGAAGATATCCCGCCCAAAGTTTCGATAAATGAAGTCATCGAAATCAGCAAACGTTACAGTACTGACAAAAGCAGCAAATTCGTTAACGGCATTTTGGATTCAGTATACGAAGATCTCAAATTAGCAGGACGTATAACCAAAGCGGGCAGAGGCGTCATAGAAGAATAGAACTTTGTTGTACGAAAAAGCCGTTGCCAGCTTGTTCATATTCTTGAATAAGCTTTTTTTATATGAATAACCATTTGATTGATATAGCGCAAATCGTAGCGGTTTCCGAGGTTAATGGTCCTGGGAAACGAGCGGTAATCTGGGTACAGGGCTGTCACAAGCGTTGCCCAGGCTGCTGGAATCAAGACTATTTAAAGTTCAGTAGTGTTTGGCAGCTAACAGCGCAGAATCTTTTTGATACCGTAAAACGGATGACCGCAGATTTTATGGATATAGAAGGAATAACTTTCAGCGGGGGCGAGCCGTTTGCCCAAGCCGAAGCGGTAGCGGATGCGGCGGTGTTGTTCAAAGAAAATAATCTGACAATCATGAGTTACTCCGGATATACCCTGGCTGAAATTCAACGAAACGATAAAGGTCAATCTAAGCTTCTTGCCGTGTTGGATATATTGGTGGATGGCGAATATGTTAAAGAGCAGCATTGTGACCGATTGTGGCGCAGTTCACTCAATCAAAAAGTACACTTTTTGTCGGATCATTATAAATCGTTTGAAGATTCAATCAACGCAGATGTTCGTGAATTTGAAGTTGTGTTATCGGCGAACGAGACGCGTATGACGGGATTTCCAAAGGATGAATTAATACCAAAAATATAAATAGTTTTTTCGTTGCCGATACAACGGGCGTCATACAAAGTAAACATTTGGACTAGCGGATGGACCTTTCAAAGAAATTAAAAAATATTACGGATGAAACAATCCGGCTGATGGCTATAGTTGAAATTGGTAAACTGCTGAATTCGACGCTGGACCTAAATAAGATTCTCGAAATTATTTTAGATACGGCCATAAAGAACCTGAATGCCGATCGGGGTACCGTCTATTTGATTGATCATGAAAAAAAACAATTGTGGTCAAAGGTGCTGCAGGGCGATAGCATTGTTGAAGTGCGTTTAGCGCTTGGACAGGGCATTGCAGGCTTTGTTGCCCAAACGGGAAAAAAAATTATTTTAAAAGACGCTTATAAAGACCCGCGATTCAATCCCGATTTTGACAAAAAAACGGGTTATGTGACCAAAAGTATATTGTGTATGCCTATGAAAAACCGCAAGGGCCAGATGATCGGCGTCTTTCAGATCCTAAATAAAAAGACCGGTTTTTTTAATGTTGACGACACAAAGTTCCTTGACACCTTATCCGTAGACGCCTGTATTGCAATTGAGAATGCGCGTCTTTACGAAGAAGCCATCGAAAAAGAACGAATGGAAAAAGAACTTGAAGTTGCGGCCACAATTCAGGAAATGATAATTCCGAAAGAGATTGTTCAGCAAGAGGGATATGAGATTGCGGGTTTCAACGTACCGAGCAAACAAGTTGGTGGCGATTTTTATGATGTGGTCTACCTTCCCAACGGTAATACTGCGTTAATCATAGCCGATGTTTCCGGTAAAAGCATCCCGGGCGCCTTACTGGTGTCGACATTGCAGGCATCGTTGCGCGCATACCTGGAAAGTGATTTTGAACTTGAAAAACTTGTTACAAAGTTAAATCGCATCATACTGAAAAATTCGACGGCAGATAAATATATTACTTTTTTTATAGGAATTCTTGATCCCCAAACCCATACTTTGAAATCCGTCAACGCCGGCCATAACCCGCCGCTTATTTGCCGAAGCGGAGCTATCAAAAAACTTACGGTCGGCGGTATTCCGCTGGGCATGTATCCATATGACCAATATGAATCTGAGGAAACTCAATTAGGGTCCAATGACGTCGTGGTTATGTTTACAGATGGCGTTACGGAAGCGGCCGACAAGGATGACGAATTTTACGATGATAGCAGGCTGGAAC
>JAEUSJ010000098.1:0-7369 GCA_016788215.1 bacterium
GTTTCCAGCGGAATCGTAATATCTTCACGTAAACCGGTTTCGTGATTACGACGGATGATCCGCGTTTTATTTAGATCGCATCGCGGCGTCGCTCCTCCTGCAGCAGAAATAGCGCCCTGAATGGTATGATTTTTTGGAATTTTCAAAGCACCCGGGCTGTTGACCTGTCCGAGCACAATGACCTCGATCATTTCTTCTTGCGCAAATGCGACTACTACTTCCGCCCTGCCGCCGATATATTGTGATAGGCGCGCCGCTAATACATTACTGAACTGCTCCAAGGTCATTCCGTCCACTTTGATATCCTTCATAAAAGGATATTTAATCGTCCCGTCCGTTCCGACCATCGCCTCTTTTGGAAGTTCATCGTGACCGTAAACGCTAATCTGTAATCTTTCTCCGGGCCTTACTTTTCTTTCCACTTTTGCCGATAAAGGTTTACTGTCGGTTGTATCCGCATACCTTTTTTCTTGCGAATAAAGCTGAACCGTAAAACACAGCGCCAGGGCGATAAAAGGAATTCTCAACATCAATACCTTGTGTGGTTAGTTTATAGGTTGTTCCGCTGCGTCGGCGGAATGTAAAGCATCTTTTAGTTTTAAGCGATTTTTAAAAAAATAAATAAATCCGATTCCTGTAACTGAAATATAGTGGCTAGCATGAAAAATAATCGCAAATCCCAATGCATGTTCTTTGTCCACATTCAGCAACATCAAACTTTGTTTTGCGATTTCATGAAATGTTCCGACATAGCCCGGCGCGGCAGGAATCATTATAGCAAAAGAAGTAAATACCATTACAACCGTAGCCCCTAGCATATCCAGTTGATACAGCAACTCAAAGTGAACCGCGTAGAACATTGCATACATAACATAAATATAAGTGCCCCAGATCACAACGCTTAAAACCGTAATGATCACATACGATTTAGCTGAATGTAAAAAACTGACGCCTTCAATAAAGGATTTTACAATTTTATCGATCTTATAGGCCAATGTGACTGAAAAAAAGCTGACTGACCTGTGAACAAACTTCAGTGTCCAATCGGTTCTCTTTACCAGCATGAAAAGAATAAAAATTGATACGGCAACTATTGCGGCTACCAATACACTGCCGTTTTTTACCCACTCCGGAAAAGGAAACAGCAATAAGATGAATCCGAAAATCATCAATAAAGTCAGTACATCGATGATACGTTCAACCACCACCGTGCCTATCGAAGCGCTAAATGAAATGTTGTCAGACTGTTTGAGCGCATACCCTCTTACAAATTCGCCTAACCGAAACGGGAGAACATTATTGACCATAAAACCAATCATCAAAGCGGAAAACACATTAGACGTTCGAATTTTTTTTATCGGCAGAAGCAGATATTGCCAACGAAGCGCCCGGAGCCAGCAACTGAACAAATTCAATGCAACTGAAAAGAAAACAAAACCTATACTTACACCCCAAAAAGATTTTGTGAGTTCATCAAAATCAATTCCTCTAACCGCCAGCCATATAAAAAATACGCTGATACCGATATTTAATAATAACCAAAAAACTCTCTTCAACACCTTCTCCCGTTAGCGCAGATCAATAACTTCCATCCCCTGTTCCACCTGAAAGTTGAACAACTTCGGATCCAGAGCGCGGTCAATCTCAACATGCGTAAATTCGTATGAAATGGAATTGCCTTCGAGATCTGTATACTCGATCTTCTCGGTTATCCACGTGTCTGCAGGAACCCATATCTTCATGCTTTGAACAAAATCATCCCGGTCTCTCGGATCCAGTTTCAGAACATAAATCAGCCGATCTTTCACGGTTTCTATCTTAATAACTTCAGCAATAAACTTGTCGAGATAGTCATAGAGAAAATACTTGGGCATGAAAAGGCTTTTACTGTTCTTCTTTAGTTTATCAATGAGCACCTGATTATTCAATTCCGAATATTGCCATACGACTTCGCCGTTAGTAATATTAAGCTGCTGCCCTAATTCATATCGAATATTATTTTCTTTCTTGAAATAAAGCTTTCCCTGAAGATCCTGATGCTGTCCGGTCAGTTTCCATTTGAAATGATAATCAAAATTAAAAGTAAAACTTTCTGTTTTCTTATATTTATTCTGAATCTTTTTTATAATCGACGGTGCGTCTTCACCGGCCGACAAGTTTGCCGAAATGAGAAAGAACAACGCCGCTAATTTGATACAACTCATCCCACTATCCTTATGTTAATCTTTAATAGAAAGTATTATACCGAAAAACCGTCCTATTGACCATTCAATTTTTACGCTCTGTACATCGCAACCTGATCTTCCGTGATCAGCACCTGCCGAGCCTTACCGCCGTCCTGCGCAGTGACAACTCCGGCCCGCTCCAACTGATCCACGATACGCGCCGCCCGTGCATAGCCGATACTCAACCTGCGCTGTAAGAGTGAAGCGGAGCCTTGGTTGTGTTTTACTACGATATCCAACGCTTCATTAAAAAGCGCGTCGTAAGCGCCGGCTTCAGATTCACCGTCCACATTTTCTCGCGGCTCTTCTTTCATGACAAAATCTTTTCTCGGAAATGGCGGCATCTTGCTGATATACTCCACGATCGATTCCGTTTCCCGCGTGGATGTAAAGGCATTTTGAATTCGAATAGGCATCGCACCTGGAGGGAGATATAACATGTCGCCCTTACCGAGCAGCAGTTCCGCCCCGCCCATATCGAGAATCGTTCGTGAGTCGATCTTGCTGCGTACCTGATAAGCGATTCGAGCCGGAAAATTGGCTTTGATCAATCCCGTGAGTACATCGACGGACGGGCGCTGCGTCGCTACGATCAGGTGAATACCGACCGCGCGCGCCATTTGCGCCAAACGTGTGATCGACGTCTCCACTTCCCGCGGCGCCGTCATCATGAGATCGGCTAATTCGTCAATGATCGCCACGATATATTCCAGCTTGTAGTGATGAGTTTTTCCGTCGTCAGGCAGACTTCCTTCATGCCAGCGCTTGTTATAATCTTCGATATTGCGAACGTTCGCGTGAGCCAGTTTTTCATAACGGTCCTCCATCTCCTCTACGAGCGCCTTTAGCATCAGTTTTGCATTTTCCGGTTTTGTAATCACGTCTTCCATGATCTCGCCGCGCTGATTGCGCAAGCAGATCAAATGATGATCTTTCAAACGCCGGTACAGAGCCAGCTCAACTTTTTTCGGATCAACCATAACGAACTTTACATCCGAAGGATCAAATTGATACAACAAACTGGTGATAAACGAATTGACGCCGACGCTTTTACCGGAACCCGTAGTACCGGCGATCAGAAGGTGCGGCATTTTCGCAAGATCCTCGAAATGAATTTCGCCGTCGATGGTCTTGCCGAGCGCCAATCCTAATTTGTATTTATGTTTTACGTTCTTAAAATATTTGTCTTCAAATAAACTACGGATCAATACCGGCGAGGCTTTCGGTTTTGGAATCTCAACCTGTATGGTTCCCTTGGATGTGACCGGAACCATACGAACCGATTTCACTTTCATCGATAATGCTAATTCGTCTTCCAGGCCGGTGATCTTCGAAATTTTCAATCCGGTAGGTAATTCCAATTGATAGATTGCCACAACCGGCCCGTTGTATTCGGTGGCGACTACTTTTGTATCAATGCCGAATTCAGACAAGGTCTTGATAATAAGATGAATTTTTTGATCCAACTCCTGAATTTGTTCTTCGGTTAATTTCTCAATTTCCTGCGTCGGTTCCAAAAGATCCAGCGACGGATGACGGTAACGTTTCCGAGCCGCCTGATTCTCTTTATCAAAATCAATCTCCGTATCAAATATTTGTTCCGTCGCAGATACTACTTTAATTTTTTCAATCGGTTTTTCGTCGTAGATTTCACTTATATCAATGTTATTGGTTTTTTCGTGTTGAATCTCGAATTCCCCGGCTTCATCCGTAACGGGCTCTTGCTCCGCGGAAATTTCCTGAGCGTCATTACTTTCTTCCTTTTTGAAAGAGCCGGACACTTTCTCACGAACGGTTTCCTCTTTGAGATAGTCGCCGACATGTTCGGCATCAAATGCGTTCTTAGCAATGTCCTTAAAGTCTATGTTAGATAAGTCAACAGTTGGATTCTCCTCGGTTTTTTCCTTGAACTTTGCGGACTGTGCAGACTCCGCCGTACTTTCGATGCCTTCCATTTTTTTGGCTATTCTGTCCGCCGCTTCCAGTTCTCTCACCTCTTGGGTATTGTCAAAATCAATCGACGGAATTACAAACTGTTTTTCGATGTGTCCCAGCGACTTGACGTCACGCATAAACTGGGTATCCATTCCGGATTCAAAACCCGTAAGGTCATCGCTCTTTTCGTTCGGTTTTTCAGTCTTCGTAATCTTCTGAATTTCTTTGGTGGTCGTTTCATTAATGAATTTTGGTTTTGTGTTTTCGACGGGCGCTTCCGGCTTCTTTTCCTCAACGACATTGGGTGTACTCTGGTCAGGAGGAACTGCGTCTTTGGCTTGATTTTCATTCTGTAAATATTGCGGAATGAACGGTTTTTCTGCTTCTTGAATGACGGCCTCTGACGTATTCCTGCTTAACGCCTGCGCATCCTGAGCGGAAAGTTTTTCGGTTTTTCTTTTTTCTTCATCGTCCAGTAATGCGTTCTGGCGATGTTTGAACTTGGAAATAGTTTCCGAAGTTTGACGATAGGAAGAAACGAATATGTGCTGAATGGCCGGTATAAGATCAGCAATGCTTATGCGGGTAACCATGATCACCCAGACAAGCGAAACCACTACCCATATTGCCATGGAACCGAATTTATTCAGCCAAATAAATAACTGCGTGGCGATCATCCCGCCTAAAAAACCGCTTGCACTCCAGCCCGCACCGGGAACGTCGGTATAAGGCAACGCTAACCACGTTGACACGATAATCATCAGTGTGAGAATATAAAACGCAAACTGATTGACAAGAAAAATACTTCTGTGTGTAAATAGCAGCCATCCGTAAACGAAAAACAAAGTCGGCACCGCTATAAATGCATAACCGAACGTGTAATAGACAAGATAGTATGAAATATACGCGCCAACGACGCCGAGAAAATTGGCCAATTGATTCGCCCGCCATAACTCCATGATACTCGCCGGATGTTCATTGGGTCGGTGTGAAACGATCGCAAGCAACAAGAGAACGCAGAAGGTCATTAACAAAATTCCTACAATCTCTTCTTTGAGTTTCGTGCTCAAGTTGAGATTTAAACCTTTTTTCGGGAGTGGTTTTTGAGGAATCTTAGGCTTTGCGGCCCCGGTCGTTCTTGTTTTCGGACTATTTTTTTTCTTTGATTGCATACAAAAAATTAGCACAAAAAAGATTAAAATTAAAATACGTATACACTGTCCGCGACGGCTGCTTTTTGAGCCATCAGGTTGTGCTTAACTATCTTTTAAACTTCGTTTCTTATTTTTTATTTTATTTACTCGGATTTCCGTTATAAAAAGGAGTCGGAATAACTTTAGCTGTAAGACTCCGTCCGCGCGCATTAACGGTTAACGAGGTTCCGATTTCTGAAAATCGTGTGTCCACGTACGCCATTGCGATCGCTTTCTGAAGCGTCGGCGAAAAAGTTCCGCTGGTGATGATCCCAACTTTTTCCCCGTCCTTCATTACATCGTACCCGTGACGCGCCGGTATTTTCCCGTCTACCTCTAAGCCGATCAACAAACGCGTAAGACCTTTTTCTTTGGCCTTCAGCATAACGTCACGCCCGTTAAAGTCGCCCTTTTTCAATTTCGTAATCCAACCTAGACCCGCTTCGAGCGGGTGCGTAGTTTCGTCAATATCGTTTCCGTATAAACAATATTTCATTTCCAAACGGAGCGTATCCCGTGCGCCTAATCCCGCAAGGCCGATGTTATATTTTTCGCCGGCTTTCATCACTGCATTCCAAATCTTGTCGCCGTGTTTCTCATCAAAATAAAGTTCGTAACCAATTTCACCGGTATACCCCGTTCGCGAAATCGTCATGTGTACGCCGTCGACTTCGCCTTCATCGAACCAGTAGAATTTGATGTTCGATAAATTGACCGTGGTCAATTGCTGAAGAACGTTCTGCGCATTGGGCCCTTGTATAGCAAGAAGCGCGATATGGTCGCTGACATTCTCTAATTTCACATCGGAAGGACAGTGCGATTTCAGCCAATTAAAATCTTTTTCCAAGTTTGCCGCATTCACCACCAGCATGAATTTATCTGCAAACCGATACACAATAAGATCGTCGACGATTCCGCCGTCGGGTTTACACATCGCGCTGTATTGCGCCTGATGCAAAGCCAGTTTAGAAACGTCGTTGACGGTCATTTTCTGCAGAAATTCCATCGCGCCGTTGCCGCTGACATAAAATTCACCCATGTGCGTCACGTCAAAAACGCCGACGTTCGTCCGCACGCGCTGATGCTCTACGATATCTCCGTCATAACGGATCGGCATATAGTACCCGGCAAATTCCGCCATCTTTGCGCCGGCCGCGACATGTTTGTCATAGAATGGCGTCTTTTTTATTGTTCCAGTTGAGGTAGACAATTTATTCTCCTGAAGTTAGATCAACGTAAAAAAACAAAAACCTAAACTTCCCGCAGATATCGCTGATTTACGCGGATTAATATTTCTGCGCATATTTGCGGAATCTGCGGGTGATAAAATTATAATTTTTTAACTGCTGCATCTATTCTCTCCAATGCTTTAGCAATATTCTCAATCGAATTGGCGTATGATAATCGTAAATAACCCTGGCCATATTCGCCAAAAGCCGTTCCGGATAACGCCGCAACGCCGGCTTCACTGAGTAAGTAATCCGCCAGTTTTTTCGATTCCATTCCCGTCTTGGTAATATTCGGAAACACGTAAAATGCGCCTAGCGGTTTCTTGCATGAAAAGCCTTTGATCTGGTTGAGTCCGTCGACAATAAAATCGCGGCGCTTTTGGAATTCCGCCACCATCTTATCCACTTCGCTTTGCGATCCTTGTAAAGCTTCTACGCATGCCTGCTGAACGAAACTGTTTGTGCACGAATTACTATTCGTCATCAGCTTCGCCACCATGGCTGCAAGGTCTTTATTCATCACGCCGTATCCCGCGCGCCATCCCGTCATGGCATATGTTTTAGAAAAACCGTCGAGAATGATCGTGCGTTCCTTCATGCCGGGTAAACTTGAAATACTGAAATGTTCCGATCCGTACATGATGCGGCTGTATATTTCGTCCGACATAACGTAACAGTTGTAATTTTTCACGATATCCGCAATGTCTTGGATGTCTTGTTGCGTAAAAACGCCGCCCGTCGGATTGGCGGGAGAATTGATAATGATGAGTTTGGTCTTGGAATTGAT
>JAEUSJ010000098.1:7463-8817 GCA_016788215.1 bacterium
CTTGGATGTCTTGTTGCGTAAAAACGCCGCCCGTCGGATTGGCGGGAGAATTGATAATGATGAGTTTGGTCTTGGAATTGATCTTCGACTTCAATTCGTTTACGTCGATGGTAAAATTCTTCTCTTCGCTGATACGGAGCGGCACGGCCTTCCCGCCCACGAATTTGATCATCGATTCGTAAATTGGAAAACCCGGATTGGGGTAGATCACTTCATCCCCTTCTTCGATTAAAGCCAGAATTGGGAAGAAAATGATCGGTTTACCGCCGGGCGTGACGACGACCTCGTCGGGAACGACGTCAATTTTACGTGTTTTGGAAATGTATTCTGCGATTGCTTTACGTAATTCAGGCAGGCCCGCCGCAGGTCCGTAATGTGTCCATCCTTCGTGAATAGCCTTGATTGCCGCTTCCGATATATTTGCAGGCGTATTAAAATCAGGTTCTCCGATCTCCAGATGTACCACATCCTTGCCCTGCGCTTCTAACGCTTTTGCCCTGACCAGCACCTCAAACGCCGTTTCCGTACCGAGACGACTCATCGATTTTGCCAGTGGAACTTGAAATGAGGACATGATATTTTCTCCTAAAAATTGCAGTATGTTTTAGCAATAAAGTTTAGCTTTTTTTCATTTTAATTTCAAGTCAAAATAAGGATTTAGCTAAATAAAAAGGGGGGGAATCGCAGTTGATCGCGAATCATAAAAGGGTCATGGAAATTGGTGCACTCACAACATACGTATTGACATCCTTTGGTAATATGTTAGATTTGATTGACAATTCAAAAGGATAACATATGTTCGGAAAGATCAAAGAGCGCACTCAGTGGTTGTTCTATCATACCGTTCTGCCGCAGATCTTTGTTTTCATACTTTTAAGTTTGAACTCCATTGGCAATAAGAGTTTTTGGGTAGATGAAGTGTATACGATGGACTACGTCCATGACGGTTTTGGGCGATTTTTCAATGATCCCAACATGATCTTATATTATATTCTTCTGAAGGCGTGGATCGTGTTCGGAGAGAATGAAATTTTTGTGCGTGTGTTATCCGCAATTGCTATTGCGTGTTCATTCCCGGCTCTTTTCAAGATTGGAAAGACGTTATTCAGTCAGCAAACCGGATCAATCGCTGTGTGGCTGATGGCTGTCAATCCTGTAACGATTCAATACGCTCAAAACGCCAGAAGTTATGGCCTGCTCATGAGTTTGTCAATCTGGTCTACATACGCTTTTATTCGATCCCTGCAAAATTCCGATCGTAAGTGGCGCCTGGCCTATATCGGGCTCATTACGGCAACAGTTTATACCCACTATTTTGGGATCCTGATCGCAGGTCTGCATCTGACCGCTTTTA
>JAEUSJ010000098.1:8916-12056 GCA_016788215.1 bacterium
ATATCGGGCTCATTACGGCAACAGTTTATACCCACTATTTTGGGATCCTGATCGCAGGTCTGCATCTGACCGCTTTTCCTCTTATCGATCGAAAAAAAATACGTATCATGCTCTTCTACGGATTTTGTGTCTTGGCCTTAACCCTACCTCTGTTTTACATGGCCATTCAATTACCAAAAAAATTAGAATTTCGAACTAAGCCGGCCGTAGGAACGGTATTTAAGACAGTTCGGACATTTTCTGGAGGCAGTTATGTTACTCTTTCCTTGTACGGAATTATGGTCGTTGCCGGTATCTACGGCGTATTCATTTACCGGCGCAGAAAAGACCGCGCATCAGTATATCATTATATCCCTCACTATCTTTTTGCACTCGTCTGGTTTCTGGGACCGGTGTTATTTGCGTTTGTGTTTTCGATCTTTGTCAAACCGATCTATGCCCATCATTATCTTTTGATCTGTCAGCCGGCAATTTTTTTGCTGGCCGCCTCAGGGCTGTCGGCATTATCTATTAAACCCCTACAAACTGGTATCATCATTCTTTGTGTGTTTTTCGCCTCCCTTCCGGCTCTGATTCAATTATATAAAACGGATCCGGAGCCATGGCGTTCCGTAGTGGAACATATTGGCAAATCTTATCAACCAAGCGATGCGGTCATTGTCTATGCCTATTTCGCACGCTATTCCTTTGAATACTACCTGACCCGGTCTGATTTTTCAAAAGAAAACATCCATGTTCTTGAAATTGCCGACGGCGTGTATTCCCCGGGTGGCGGAAGCTTTGAACCCGAGTTAAATTTTCAATTACTCTCAAATCTTGACAAAAGCTACTCCCGCGTTTGGCTGATTTTGTCACATCATTCTAATCTGAAACTTGGCAGAGACCGACGTACCCTGCAAATTCACGACGCCATGAAGACAAAATTTGCACCTGCCGACAAAAATCTTTTTGGGAAAATTGAAGTTTATTCGTATCATAATTACAAAATCAAACCCTAAACTCATTCGTGTGTTAAAAAAACTGAGAACGGCCGCAGTCATACTATTGGCTTTCCTTATCTTTTGGATCTGGTGGTGGCATTTTTCTTCCCCGGGTTGGCCTCTGTCGGACAATGTGACCGGATCAAGAGGTGACTTTTCCCTAGCAGCACCATTACCCTGTTCTCGAACGGAAGCCGGAATCACGGAATTAAATGGAAAGATATATATAATTGGTGGAATTAACGGTTGGGGCCAAACTCTAACTTCGTTTGTTTCGTTTGATCCTGCATTGGAGACATGGACGATCTTACCGGATCTTCCTGAGCCCATTAACCATCCCGGTGTGGTGTCGTACGGTACTAAAGTTTTTGTCGTAGGAGGATTTGATCCTTTGGGGATACGTTTGAGGGGCTTTATGTTTGCGAAATGGGATGCGCGTGCCAGCGTTTATGTGTACGACATAAATGATCGTCAATGGTCAAGAGCACCTGAACTGCCTGAACCTCGGGGAGCAGGAGGAGTGTGCTTTGGTGATCAATCCATCTGGTATGTCGGAGGAATCAAAGAGAATAGGGAGTTATCTGACGATCTGTTTAAATTTGACTTGGAATCACAAACATGGACCCGAATGAAGCCTATGCCCTCGCCACGCGACCATTTAAGATTGGAATTTGTTTCAGGGCGGCTCTATGCGATTTCCGGCAGAAAAGACGACTTGCGTTTCAATCTTTCAAACGTCGAAGTATATGACACCTTTGAAAACCGGTGGATTACGGCCGCTTCTATTCCAGCCGCTCGAGGGGGCCTGGCCTCGGCAGTATGGGGTTCTTATATATATACTTTTGGCGGTGAATCCGTTTGGACCTGTTTAGATATCATAGAGCGTTATGACACGCGTTCGGATAAGTGGGAAATTGTAGACCGGTTGCCCGAAGGGCGCCACGGTATCGGCGCCGCAGTTGTAAATGGACGTATTCATCTCATTGGCGGCGGTAGGCATCCCCGGATATCGGCTAGTTCTATTCATAGGATTTATACTCCAAAAACCGATGGTAAGTAGTCATTCCATAAGCTTTATCATTTTGGCCTATAACGATGCCCCTTCGTTGCCAGATCTCACCGCCAATATGGATCGCATTCTTGCAAAGTGTTGTACCGATTACGAAATCATCATCGTGGACGACGGGAGCCTTGACGGAACGCCGGACATAGCGGGTAAACTGAAAGACGCTTTTCCTAAGCTCAGATATTTTCGTCATGAACGGAATCGCGGGGTTGGCGCGGCTTTTGGAACGGGCGTAGGTGCGGCTCAATATGAATGGATCGGATATACCGACGGCGATGCTCAGTATGATGCGCAAGATATTCTGAATTTTGTCAAATACATGAACGAATCGGACGTGATAACGGGCACCCGTGTCTATAGGGCTGACGGCATGCATCGGAAATGGATATCCGTAATCTACAATATTATTCTCAAATGCGCTTTCGGGCTGTCAATAAAGGACACCAATAGCGCTCTCAAAATCTATCGTCGTAAGGCGTTGCAGGCGGCTTTCCCGCTGATCTCCGAAGGACCGTTTTATGATGCGGAAGTATTAATAAAAATTCAAAATGCTGATTTCAAAATCACCGAGGTACCCATTCGCCATCTTCCGAGAAAGTACGGTGCGGCCCTAGGAGTTTCATTTTCAAGTATTCAGAATACTGCCCGATGTATGGTCAAAAATGAATTCCGGCCATACGTCATTCCTGGGTTTATTTCCTACGGAATCCTCAAAATACTATCCCTCGCCGGAACGTTTCTGGGCTTTCGCAAATAACTCACACATTGGCGAAGCTCATAACTCCACGGGTACTGCTACGTATACTTCCGAACCCGCTCTTTTGAATTCCTCCGCCTTTTCCTTCATTCCGATCTCGAGAGCTTTGTTTTCATCCACTTTAAGCGAATCGGCATAATCGCGTACATCCTGCGTGATTTTCATGGAGCAGAAATGCGGCCCGCACATACTGCAGAAGTGAGCCACTTTTGCGCCTTCCGCCGGCAAAGTCTCGTCATGAAATTCCCGCGCCGTATCGGGATCGAGCGAGAGATTGAACTGGTCTTCCCAGCGAAATTCAAACCTCGCTTTGCTCAGCGCATTGTCTCTGATCTGC
>JAEUSJ010000099.1:0-4756 GCA_016788215.1 bacterium
AATCGGTTAAGCAGATCGCTATTGACCTCAAACGATTCAAACGTGAATCCAGCCGATCAAGAGTGAGCATGATAAGACCGGCGATGACAAAATCCTCTGTCGGTGTGCGCGAAACGCAACCTGTTCCGACATCAATGAAAAACATTTTACCGTGGATTGTAACTCTCGTTTTGTTTCTGGTAACTATCACAATCCTTTGGGCGCCTTGGCAATCAAAGCGTGAAGAGCCCGTTGCTCGGTTCAAATTGACGCTTCCCAAAGAAGACGGACTTGACCTCATCATATATTCCGCTCTCGCCATTGCTCCGGATGGTTCCAGATTTGTGTACCGAGCCAATGGCCGGTTGTATTTGCGAACATTGGATAATATTGACGCAATTGTTATTCCGGGTACGGAAGACGGCGGCAGTCCATTTTTTTCTCCCGACGGCAGGTGGATTGGATTTTTTTCAGGAGGGAAACTGAAAAAAGTTTCTATCAGTGGAGGTGCCCCTATCGT
The DNA here is from genome assembly GCA_016788215.1 of bacterium. Taxonomy (GTDB): domain Bacteria; phylum CLD3; class CLD3; order SB21; family SB21; genus SB21. The sequence goes on from JAEUSJ010000099.1 coordinate 500, forward strand.
TCTCGCCGATGCACCGGACAATCGCGGCGGATCCTGGGGCGCGGACGGCTCTATTGTTTTTACGCCGTATGTTAATTCTGGACTGATGCGAATTCCCGAAGCCGGAGGACTTGTTGAGCCGATCACTACCTTAGACAGTACAAAAAGAGAACGCACTCACCGCTGGCCTCACTTCCTTCCGGATGGAACGGGCGTTATTTTTACGGTGGGCATAACGGAAAGCCCGGACTATTACGAAGAGGCAACCATTCAATACGTAAACCTAAAAACAGGCATGCGCAAACTGCTAATCAATGGGGCGAGTTCGGCACAATATGCTGAGACGGGCCATTTGATTTTTTCCCGATCCGGAGTCCTTTATGCGGAACCGTTTAACGCCGGCCGTGTTGAAGTAATTAATTCCCCTTCACCGGTCATCGATGATGTAAGCGGCGATCCGACCACCGGCGGAATGCATTTTTCAATTTCCAGAAATGGAACTCTAGTATATGTATCGGGAAATACCGAGGGAGCCGACCAGACGCTTATCAAGATCGACCGGAACGGTAAGGAATCCACTTTCGATTTAGCTTCAGGACCCCTGATGGAGCCGCGCATGTCCCCGGACGGCCAGCGAATCGCTCTGGTTCTTGGCTCCGGAAAGGATTCGGATATCTGGATCTATGATGTTACTCGCAGAACCATGAGCCGGTTGACGTTTGGCGGAACAAACCGGACCCCGACTTGGTCACCGGATGGAAAACAAGTGGCCTATTTTTCGACTTCTCGCGGCATATTCACAAAACCATTTGACGGCAGCGCTAATGAAAAGCCAACCGTATCCGGACTTGGCCGAACGTATATCAGTGCGTGGTCCCGGGACGGTTTGATGCTGATCCTCGACAGGGCAACACAGGGAAATCAATCCGACATTCATGTTTTGCCGTTGACCGAAAATCAAAAACCATTTGACTTCTTATCCTCTGAATTTGATGAATACATGGGTACACTCTCACCGGATCAAAAATGGCTTGCGTATGTCTCTAACGAATCGGGATCGTATCAGGTTTATGTTCAATCCTTTCCGGAACGGAAAGGCAAGTGGCAGATTTCGACGCAAGGCGGATTAGAGCCTCGTTGGTCACCGGACGGTAAGACCTTGTATTACCATCAAAACACGCGCATGATGGCCGTTGTGATTTCTACCAGTCCTGCATTTTCAGCAGGACAGCCGCAACTTCTCTTCGACGGTATGCCGTTTCTGCCGACGGACAGCGGTGTAACGTATGATATCACGCCCGATGGCCAATATTTTATCAGCACGCGCGCAAATAAGAAGGATAACTTTCAACAGATTACCGTTGTGTTGAATTGGTTCACTGACTTGAAAAATAGAACGTCCAATATTAAATAATAAAAGCAGAAAAAGCATTGAACTGTTCACAATCAGAATCCCGGCAGTCAATGCGATGTGCCACCGGAAAACATTCATTAAAGGAAATCTTATGAAAATATTAATCCAAATCTTATTTCTTGTTGCATCCATTGCCCCGGTAAGCGCGCAAGACATGTGGAAATACTTCACTCCCGACGATTTCGCAAAACGCCGAACTGCCGTCATGGATAAAATTGGCGATGGCGTCGCCGTGTTCCTGGGCGCCGAACTTCCGGAAGCATTCATCAAATTCAGGCAGGACAATAATTTCTATTATCTTTCCGGTGTTGACGCTCCGGACGCGATCCTGATCATCGACGGTGCGAAAAAGACATCCCATTTGGTGGTACCTGCTATTACATCCGGCGATATTCGAAATGAAGCGAGGATTATTCCCGGAACGGATGCCGCTTCGAAATATAAAGTAGATTGGGTCTCACCGCGATCGAACTTCAGCGCAATACTTGAAGGCTACCTTTCGCCGAATCGAACGGTATTCCTCTACCTCGGTCCGGAGGAAACGGCAGAAATGAGCCCCGACCGAAGCAGAGCAACCCGCCTAAGACGGCTCAACGATTCCTGGGACGGAAGGATTTCCAAGGAAACAAATTTCGCAAACCTCGTAAAGGCTCGATTTCCCTCTGTCACGATCAAAGATATTTCGCCGGTTATCCACGAGATGCGTTGGATAAAAGATGAAAAAGAAATTGCAGTTATTCGCGAGTGCGGCAGGATCGGTGCTCTCGGTTTCAATGAGGCCATGAAAATTACACGGCCGGGTCTGTACGAATACCAGATTGTTGCTGCATGTGATTTTTATTATCAATACAACGGACAACAAAATCCCGCATTCTTCGCCATTGCCGCATCAGGTGAACAGGCTCTCGACTGGCACTACAACGCCAATAATCACACCATGAAATCCGGTGACGTCATTCTGCTCGACTACGCTCCGGACTTCAATTATTATGTTACCGATATCACCCGAACGTGGCCGGTGAATGGAAAGTTCACAGACGACCAGAAAAAAATGTATCTGTGCATCGTGGAATATCGTGAGAAAGCGATCAAGGCTCTCAAACCCGGTGTTACGTACGAAGATCTTCTTGCTATTGGAAAGGCCGTATATGAGAAACATGGATACGGCAATTTGTGGCCGAATTACGCAGGACATTTTGTTGGAATGGCGGTACATGATGTCGGCTATAAGAGTGGCCAGAGGTATGTTCCCGGCGTCGTGTTTAACCTCGAGCCTATCATTGAAGACAAGATCAAAAAGATACACTTCCGCCTTGAGGACACGATCGTGATCACCAAAGACGGCGCGGAAGTTCTGACCGGACTCACGCCCGTCGAACCCTCCGACATAGAGAAAATGATTGCTGAAAAAGGAATTTTCGAATAAGCGAAAATCCATTAATCACCCAACCCCAAAGGAGGCTGCCATGATTATCGTGCGTAACATTTTTCAATTAAAATTTGGACACGCCAAAGACGCAAAAGCTCTCATTCCGGAGGGCAGGAATATTATGAAACAGCACGGCATGGGCGGTGCGCGTTTCATGACGGACGTAACCGGGCAGTTTTATACTTTGGAGATGGAGTTGTCATATGATACTCTTTCGGCTTACGAGAAGAATGCATCAGAAACTATGGGTTCGAAGGAATTCAGCGCCTGGTATGGTAAATTTATGACGCACATCGAATCGGGTCGTCGGGAGATTTTTTCGGTTGTGGAATAATCGAGACGTTCAGCATCATACCATCGTCAAAATTTCAGGAAGAATGTTTGCAAATAAATTTGAAATACGAAGAGACGCATTCCTAATTTTCAATCCGTGATTGAAAATCGGAAATTCGCAAATGAATAATCTCAGAACTCCTCATCCCTTAGAAAGGAGAGTTTTATGTTCATGCGATTGGTTCACAGAAAAATAAAGCCCGAAAGTCTGTCGGCTTATCGCGCGATGTATGAGAAAAAATTTATCCCTGCTCTTCAACAGACCTTAGGCTGCCAGTACGCAGGCCTGATTCAAAGCTCCAGGCACGCGGATGAATGTATATCGATGACGCTTTGGGATGAGAAAGAAAATGCCGAGACCTACGAAAAAAGCGGAGTCTTTGCGGAGATACTCCAAGATGCCGCGCCCTATCTTGCTGATTCTTCCGAATGGAGGGTCCAGCTTTCGGATGATTTAACCGTGCAATATCAGCCCGTTCCGGTGGAACCCGTTGTTCAGGCCTATCGTGTTGCAACAATTGCATCCAGCCAAAATATTCCTCAAAATTCATCTCTGTACCTTCGTATTGTTTCTCCCAATGTCCACCCGGGGAAAATTGAGGAATTCAAGCAACTTTACAATGTCGAAATTCTTCCGGCACTCCGGACCGTAAAAGGCTGTCTCTTTGCATTCTTGACAGAAAATATTAAGGAAGACCAGGTTATTTCCGTTACCATTTGGCAAAGTAAGCAGGACGCCGATGCTTATGAACAGACAGGAGTCTTCAGCCAATTGGTAAAAAAAGTAGAACACACTTTTTCCGAAGTGTATCAATGGAAGATGCAATTGGAGAAAGAATCCGGAGGTAAGGCGGTTACGAGTGGAGAGATGAAAGTGGAAGGATATAGCATGGTTGCCGGAAAGAGTTTTTAAGTTCAAGGACACCGAAATTATATCGATTAACAGCAAAAGGAAATCAATTATGCGACTTGACATGTCTTTTTCATTCAGAACATGGTCCATTCTATTGATGTCAGTTCTGGTAGTTCATGCTGCAGCTTTGGCTGGGGAACAGGTTCCGGCGCCCGGCACATACAATGATCTCATCAAAATCTTTCATGA
>JAEUSJ010000099.1:4855-11968 GCA_016788215.1 bacterium
AGGAATCAACATCGAACATGGGCCTGCGTTTAAAGGATTGCCAGGCCCGCCTCATCGCTATTGACACGAGCGGATGGACATTGGAACAAAAAATAGACTATGAATTAGTTCGCGCTGAGATGAACGGTCTGGATTTTAATTTGAGGATATTACAGCCGTGGACACGCGATCCGGCTTATTATGCGCTGGTCTGGAGCGAGCAAAGCGATACGCCGTCGCATGAAGGGCCGGTTTGTCATGCCGCGATAGAACTTTGGACGTATAACTTTCCTCTCACGCCGGACGATGAAAAAAAACTGGCCGCGCAATTAAAGATCATTCCGCCGTTTCTCGAGCAGGCGCGAGCCAATCTGACCGGCAACGCGCGCGATCTTTGGATAGCCGGCATCAAGAGTATTCGTGACCAAGCGGCTGAACTGGGCGATCTGGCAAAAAAAACTATCTCGGCCGGCAGCGATTTTAAGAACGCGCTGAGTAAGGCAAAATCAGCAACCTTGAGTTTTGCGGAATGGCTGGAACAACAAGTCCCTCTAAAAACCGGCCCATCCGGAATCGGAAAAAACAATTACACTTGGTATCTTCGTCATGTTCTGCTAGTGCCTCTTTCATGGGATGAGGAGGTTGCTCTTTTAAACCGTGAATTGGCTCGTGCATATTCATCTTTGCAGTTGGAGCGGCAGCATAACCGAAACTTGCCACACCTTAAGGCCATCTCGAGTCCGCAAGAGTTTAATCGCCATGCCGATCAATCAATTAAAAATTTAATGAAGTTCTTGAAAGAAAAGGAGATTCTGCCGGTAAAGGATTATATGGAACCGGCATTACGAAAACATATCGGCTCATTTCAACCGGAAGAAAAACGTAATTTTTTTCATCTGATTATTCACTATGAACCGGCCGTGCTTTACACGCATGCAACCCATTGGTTCGATCTCGCGCGTATGGCTGAAGAACCCCATCCAAGCCTTATTCGCCGCGACGCATTACCCTATAATATATGGCTCAGCCGTTCGGAAGGATTGGCCACGGGCGTAGAAGAAATGTTCATGCATGCAGGTTTGTACGACGACAATCCGCGCGTGCGGGAGTTGGTTTGGATCATGCTCGCGCAGCGGTGCGCCCGTGGACTCGCCTCGCTTTACGCCCATGCCAACGAGATCACGCTTCAGCAGGCCAGGGAATACCAGGTCGAGTGGACGCCGGCGGGTTGGACAGGTGATGTAGGATTGGTTGCAGGCGAGCAGCACCTCTATTTGCGCCAGCCGGGTTACGGCCCGGGGTATGTAACCGGTAAATATCTTATAGAACGACTCGCCATGGATCGAGGGAGGCAATTGGAAGATAATTTTAGCCTAATTAATTTTTTTGGCGAAATGTATGAAGCAGGCATGATACCGGTCTCCTTAATTCGCTGGCAGATAACCGGAATGGACGACGAAATCAGGACTATTCATGAATCGAATTAACCTTTGATTTAATTAGGAAAGATGACGGTCGCAAACGTTTTTTTTCTATTTAAAGTCTTTAATATACTCATGGAAAAAAAAAGCAGAAATACAAATATATAAAATAGCGTCCGATAAACTATTGATACCGTTCTGAATTTTACTTACATAGTCTAGAAAGGGGTGCATCTTATGTTTATGCGACTCGTTCAAGCAAAAGTCAAACCCGAGGCGGAAGCCGTAGTGAATGACGTGTACCGAGAGAAAGTTCACGCCGTTTTACAGAACACTCTCGGGTGTATCTATGCGTCACTGATTAAAAGTGAATCACATCCGCACGAGTACATCTCAATGACGTTGTGGGAGTCAAAAGAACATGTGGATGCCTATGTGGAAAGCGGCCTTTATAAACGCGTACTAAAGGATCTTCAGCCGGTGCTTGCCGATTCTTCCGAGTGGAAAATACAATTATCAAAAGATCTGACGCTTGAATATACCGCGGTGACGGAAGAGCCTGTCGTCGAATCCTATGCCATTTCAACGGCATCGTCGGAAAAGATTTCTATTTCCGAGCAAACTCATCCAAAACACGTTCGCCTTCTTTCATTGAAGATCCGCCCGGATAAAGTTGAACAATTCAAAGAAGTGTACAAAACCGAAATCATTCCCGCGCTGCTGAGTGTACCCGGCTGCGGTTACGCTTTTCTTACGGAAAACCTGAGAGAAGTTAACGAGTTCATTTCCATCACCATTTGGAATTCTGCCAAGGATGCAGAAAATTACGAAGCGGGCGGACTTTTCCAGCAACTGCTCGCAAAAACAAAACCTTTGTTCACCGAACTCTTCCAATGGAAAATGCAATTAGGCCACAGCGATTCATCCGCCACCAGCGAAGATATTCGCGTTCAACATTACAATGTTGTGACCGGCAGTAGTTTTTGATTTATCGAGAATATAACAATTGTTTTTCAAAACCCGGGAGTTATTTATGAAGAAATGTACAATGGCCTTTTACCTGTTATTTGTATTTTTATGTATTATGCCGCATCCGGCTAAAACTCAGAACCAACTTCATCTTATAAAACAAGATAATTTGTGGGGATACATCGACGCATACGGAAAAACAGTCATTGCTCCTCAGTTTGATGACGCCAACTCCTTTTCAGAAGGCCTTGCATTGGTTCGACTGTGTAACCGTTACGGATTTACGGACAGAGCAGGACAATATCAGATCAATCCTCAATTTGAAGATGCCGCGTCATTCGAAGAAGATCTTGCCTGCGTCAAGATCAAAGGCAAATGGGGATTTATTGACAAGAATGGCCGGTTTGTCATTTCGGCGCAATTCGATCAGGCAGCTTCGTTTTCGGAAGGCCTCGCGCGAGTCAGGATAGGCGGAAAATTTGGTTTTGTTGACAAGTCCGGAAAATACGTTGTCAATCCGCAATTCAACAAAGCAGATACGTATTCAGAAGGTATGGTCAGAGTTGAGATCAATGGTAAATCGGGATATTTTGATAAAAACGGCAAGCAAGTAATCAATGGGCAATTTGACAAGGCATCGGGATTTTCGGAAGGTCTGGCGTGCGCCAAAATTGAAGGGAAATGGGGTTATATTGATAAAACCGGCCGTTATGCGATCAATCCTCAATTTGAAGATGCATATCCTTTCCGAGACGGTTTAGCGCGAGTCAAGTCTGCCGGTAAGTGGGGATTTATTGATAAGAACGGATCGTTTGTTGTCAAACCACAATTTCAATCTGCCGGAACTTTTTCGGACGGTTTGGTCTGCGTTGTTGATAACGGAAAAAGAGGCTACATCAACAAAAAAGGAACATGGATACTAAATCCGAAGTGTGATGATGCCCATGACTTTTCGGATGGATTAGCACGTGTGAAAGTCTCCGGCAAATGGGGTTACATTGACAAGAACGGCAAAGCCGTCATTAGTTCTCAATTTGAGAAAGCGTCTGATTTCTCAGGGTCGGTTGCACGCGTTCGTTTAGATGGGCGGATGGCCTACGTGGACAGAAGCGGAAAAATTATTTGGAAACAGGTTAAGTAATGTCCATGAAACAATCAAAGCGTTTCAATATAATCATTTACTGCATGAATGATCTCATCATAGGATACAGGTTTGGGCAGAATTTTCTTTACGTTACTTTCTGCCGCTTTCTGATGATCTAATTGGGTCCCCCACCCTGTAATCATCACGACATGCGTTTGCGGTGAACGCTGCCTGATCTCCTGTGAAAGCTCCCAACCCGACATTCCGGGCATACCAAGGTCGGTAAAAATAATTTCATAATGTCTTTGCATTATCATACGAATGGCTTCCGGACCCGACGAAGCCATCGATACATCATGGCCCTGGATCTCGAGCATTTCTGCGAGTGTGGACCGAACCGCTTCATCATCGTCCACGACCAGGATCGCAAATTGACGCGTGGCATCCTGCGCGGATTTCACTATTGGATTTTCGGGCATAACCTGATGAACAAAAAGCGCAGCCATCAGTCTGATATAAAAAGTCGTACCTTCTTTTTCCTTACTTTTAAAAGTGATCTCGCCTTTATGCCGCTGTATGATGCCGTACGCGGTACTCATACCTAATCCGGTTCCGTGCTCCGATTTAGTTGTAAAAAAAGGATCGAATATTTTCGATTGAATATTTTCCGCAATGCCGCAGCCCGTATCGCTGACCTCTGTGGTTACCCACTGTTCATCATGGATATGCTCCAAATACGTTTTTACGGTCACCCTACCGCCCGATACCATGGAATCAAAAGCATTAAACAGAACGTTTATGAGAACGTCTTTCAATTCAGATGCGTTTCCGGTAACGTATGGAATGTCATCGCACTTTTTTTCTACTTCGATAGATATCCCCATATTTTCCGCTTCGTCCTTCCAGCGCGTTTTCGTGATCTCGATCACCTCGTCGATGATTTCGTTCATCTGCACCGGCACAAACGTTTCATCTTTCCGAATACGCGTATAATCCTGCATGCGCTTTATCGTCGATGATCCCTTTAAGGCTGATTTTTCAATGATGAGCAAATCGTCGACAATTTCAGAACTTTTCATTTTTCGAATCAGCATTTGTGTTCGCCCTAATATGACTCCTAAAATATTATTGAAGTCATGAGCAACTCCCGTAGTGATCACTCCAAGAGAACGAAGGCGTTCGGATTGAATGAGTTTTTCCTGCGTTTCTCTGAGTTCTTTGGTGCGCTCATCTACCATGTGTTCAAGGCTGTTTTGGTAGGCAAGAATCTTCTTTTGAAGTTTTGATTTTTCCAGTGTGCGCCGAATGCGGATAAGGAATTCGTCGCGTTCTCTTTCCCCGCTGGCTTTGAAAATGTAATCCTCTGCGCCGTCCTTAAGCGCTTCAATGGCGGATTCACGGTCTCCAAATGCGGTCATGATGACCACCGGCATGATTGGTCTCGCTGACTTTGAAAATTTCAGCATAGCTATTCCGTCCATATCCGGCATGATGAGGTCGCATAACAGCAGGTCAAACTCGGAATTCTCAAGCATTCGTTTCGCATGGAGAGGCTCACTCGCGCTGAAAACGACATATCCTTCTTTTTCCAGCATTTTTCCCATGGCAAATAACTGTACTTTGCTGTCATCAACAACCAAAATCCGCTCATGTGGTTTTTCAATATTGGACATACTTACTTATCAACTTTTGCGTTATGATTAAACATACTAAATCTTTAATCTCAAATCAAAAAATATTAATATTGTCTATAAAGCAAAACCTATTTATCTTTCACATATCAGGTTTGTTACATTTGACTGTATTATGAACTCCAAGCGAAGGAATATTTCGTCGGGAACGCCGTGGGAACCCATTGTGGGTTATTCACGCGCGGTACGAATCGGAAGCAACATTTACGTTTCCGGAACAACGGCGACCAGCGAAAAAGGAGATGTGGTTGGCGCCGGCGATCCTTATGCACAAACTATTCAGACGTTGAAAAATATCGAATCGGCTTTGATAAAAGCCGGCGCATCCTTGCAGGATGTGGTTCGTACGAGAATATATGTTCTGAATATCGAGGACTGGGAAAAGATCGGAAAAGCGCACGGCGAATATTTCGGTGCGATTCGTCCGGCAACAAGTATGATCGAGATCAGCAGGCTTATTCATCCGGATATGCTTGTTGAAATAGAAGCCGAAGCAATTGTTGGTAATGAATAAAGAGTCTTTGGATTAATGAATTAAAAGGAGGATTATTTCTATGAAAATATTTCTGAAAATCCTTGTCGGAATAGTTGGACTAGTAGTCCTACTTATAATCGGAGGACTTATCTATATCAATACCCGGCTTCCCAATGCCGGACCCGTTGAAGATATCACGATCGAGTCGACGCCGGAACGAGTTGAACGCGGTAAATATCTTGCGTATCATGTCGCCCTGTGTATGGACTGTCATTCACACAGAAACTGGGAATACTACGCAGGGCCATTGATCCCGGGAACCGATGGGATCGGCGGCGAATTATTTTCGGACGATATGGGTTTCCCCGGCAATATCTATTCGAAAAACATCACTGCGGCGAGTTCAGGGATCAAGGACTGGACGGACGCAGATATATTTCACGCCATCACTACCGGGGTCACCAAGTCCGGAGAACCTCTCTTTCCGCTGATGCCGTATCATAATTACCGACAGGCAGACAAAGAAGATATCTATGCCATTATTGCCTATATTAAGACCCTCAAACCGGTTGAAAATCAAGTCAAACAAAGAAGCCTTAATTTTCCGTTGAATCTCATCGTACGTACGATCCCTAAACCTGCAGATTTTAAAAAGCGTCCGGAAACAACGGATACTATTGCGTACGGCCGGTATATGACTACGCTTGCATCCTGCGGTGATTGCCACACACCTCAGGAAAAAGGAGAGCCGATCCAAGGAATGGATTTCGCCGGCGGACTAAAATTTATTATGCCTTGGGGAACCATACGCACAGCTAACATCACGCCTGATATAGAAACGGGTATCGGTTCTTGGACGAAAGAACAATTTATCAAGCGATTCAAAACATTTGACAATGATGCTGCCACCCAGATCGTATTAAAACCCCCTTTTGATGAAGGACATTTTAATACGCTGATGCCGTGGACCCAATACGCCGGGATGACCGAAGAAGACCTTGGTGCAATTTACACCTTTTTGAGAACCGTAAAACCCGTTAAAAACAAAGTCCAGAAATACTCTGCTGAAGGCGCTACCTACCTAAAATAAGCTTAAATCTGCCCCGGATGGGTAACAAAACCAATGGGGCAGTATTTCTTTAACCAACCACAGTTTCTTGCATCTATGTGAATTTTCGATACACTATCCGTTTTTTACCCCTATTCGCTGTTTACCTCCAATTAAACAATCCCATTAAATATAGATTTAACAACGATTTCATTTAAATCGTTACGCTCGTGAAAACTGGCATCTTTTCTGCTGAAACATATTAGCAGATAATACGAATGAGTATATATGAAACGAAAAAAACAAAATAAGATCATAGAAATTGTGATAACCAACTATAAAGCAACTTCTTTCGCGGTAAAATTAGAAATGTCACCGCAGGAAAAGATAGATAAGACTAAATTGGATATATGGGATGTAGTGCCTATGCCTGACAATGAAAAAAA
>JAEUSJ010000009.1:0-41222 GCA_016788215.1 bacterium
TTGCTGATCCACAAGGTCGCGGCATATGCGGCCGATCCGAAGCGATGCGGCACAGTGCGAACTGGACGGACCTCTCATGACCGGACCCATGACGTCATTAAAAATGCTTGGGAATTGGTTCATATAAATATCTCAGGTTAATATCTCAGGTTAATGTCTTATGAATTTGCAATTGTTTCTGTTAAATGCCAACTCTTTTAATTTGTCAGTTGCATAGCCAAAGCGCTGTCAATTGATATAGAAAATGTCATTGCACATACAATTAAAATTAGTCAATGATTTTCCGAAGCCTGGAAAAATAAAATCACTTCGTCAACCAGTTCCACGGCCGTATATTTAGTTACATCAAACCACCGGATACGTGGGTCGCGGCGAAACCAGGTGAGTTGACGTTTGGCATAGTTGCGGGAACCTTGCTTAAATAGTTCCACCATACGCTCATAGCTTATTTCCCCCTCAAGATGGGCAATGATCTCCCGGTATCCGAGACTTTCCATGGATGTCAGGTGCGGTGAATAACCTTTTGCAATCAATTGTTTTGTTTCTTCGATCACGCCGCGCCGGATCATGTCGTCCACGCGCGCTTCGATACGGCGATAGAGTTCCTCCCGCTCGCATGTAAGCCCGATTATCACCGGCTTGAAATTTATTTCAACAACTTGTTCCGCATGTTTCTCGGAAATCCGTTTGCCGGTGAGTTCAAAAACTTCCAATGCGCGTTCAATCCTCTTCGCATCGTTGGGATGAATTTTGGCTGCTGCCGCCGAGTCAACTATTTCCAGTTCATGATAAACCGATTCCAAACCAAGACGTGCGATTCGCTCCCTAATTTCCAGTCGAACCGATTCGTTCTTCTCACCTTCACCGATAAATCCGTCGATCAGCGCTCGAATGTAAAGGCCAGAACCGCCTACAACAACCACTTCTTTGTTGCGCGCCCAAATCTCTTCGATTACTACCCGTCCGTCTGCGCCATATTGCCCGGCATTGTAATATTGATCGGGATCGATGTGATCGATAAAATGGTGTGGAATAGAACCGCGTTCTTCTAAGGTAGGCTTCGCAGTACAAATATCCATATATCGGAATATTTGCCTCGAATCGGCGGAAATGATTTCAGCATTGATTGCTTTTGCAACGGCAACCGATAAGGATGTTTTTCCGATAGCGGTCGGTCCGACGATGACCGGTATTTTTCGTTTATTTTCAGGAATAGGCATATGACGCGCCCGACATTTTGACTGTATAAAAGCAAGTCAATGTAAACTGAGTTAACATCATTAATATAAATAGATAATAATATTGAAATGAGATACGATTAGAAGCTAAATACGCATAAAACGTTTGTCTAATTCCTCTAATGACAGTTGTATGATGATCGGTCTCCCGTGCGGGCAGACATACGGGAATTTACAGGCAAACAGTTGATCAATCAGGCTGTTCATCTCCTCGACCGTCAAAGGGTCTCCGGATTTGATAGCGGATTTGCAGGAAAATGATTTTGCCAAATTATCCCTCGGATCCAGGTCGTTATAACTGTTAATTTTATACTCGTTGATCATCTCGGTGAGAATTTTTTGTTCATTTCCAAGCCGCACATCTGCAGGTACGGCCTCCACCACTACCGTTCGTTTGCCGAACTTCTTGATTACAAAACCCAGTTTTTCCACCAAAGGCAGAAATTCCTCTAAAATAGAAAAGTCTTCACCAGAAAACTCCAGCGTTTGCGGAAAAAGCAATTGCTGAGAAAAAATCGGATTCTTTTCAAAAGCATCCAAAGCTCTTTCATATAAAATACGTTCGTGCGCAACATGCTGGTCGATGATCGCGAGGCCGCTCTTAATCTGCGAAATAATATACCTATTATGCAGCTGCCAGACCAAACTGCTCAAATTCACAGTCTGTTTAGGCTGAGTAAGCTGTGTTTGAATTGCTTTCTTTTCTTCTTCCGGCGATTCAAAAAAACGGGCAACGTCGTCCTCGTTTTGTGAACCGCTGTCTGAACTCTGACCCGAATTCTGCATCCCGGAGCCCAATGGCATCCGCAGATTTTCTTTTTGCGTATGTAATTCCAGCGACAGGTTAGACTGTTCCGAATCATTTTCATTGGACGACGATCTTGTAAGCGAAGGAATCATAGAGTCCGTGCTCATAGAGTCACGCACCGCGTGAAACATAGTCCTATAGAGCAATTGCTCATCTTTGAATTTCACCTCTGCCTTTGTTGGATGAACATTCACGTCAAAATCTTCCGGGTTACTTTCCAAAAACAAAACGAAAAAAGGCTTATCCCCTTTCGGGATCGAATGTCCGTAGGCTGAAAATACAGCAAAATTAACGGTCCTGTTAACGATCGGCCGCCCGTTAAGGAACAAATACTGTTCCCCTTTCGTTTTGTAGGAAAAAGAAGGTTTACTCAAATACCCTTTGACATGCGTTCCAAACTGCTCCACATCCAGCGGCAATGTGTACGACATGATATCTTTTCCGATAACTTTTTCCAGCCGCGCCGGAAGATCCGCCTTGCGGAGCTGAAATATTTTTTCATCTTCATGAAACAGCGTAAATTCGACGCCCGGATAAGCCATGGCGAATTTCTTAATTACCGACGTAATGTGACGAAATTCGGTGTTGTTCGTTTTGAGGAAATTCCTTCGCGCGGGAACGTTATAAAACAAGTTTTTGACGGTAATCGTAGTCCCCTGCAAAGATGCTTCCTTAGTCACTTCTGATATATTTCCGGCATGCATTCTGACGATTGTACCGACTTCCTCACTTTTTGTTTTAGTTTTCATTTCCACATCGGAAACGGAACTAATGCTCGCCAGAGCTTCCCCACGGAAACCAAAACTTTTGACGCGCTGGAGATCCTCCCACGAACTGATTTTACTCGTTGCATGCCTTTCAAAGCACAACACGGCGTCATCTGAATTCATCCCGCTTCCGTTATCAATGACCTGAATCAGCCCCTTGCCTCCGGACTTAACGGTTATTACGATCTCGTCAGAGCCTGCATCGATGGAATTTTCAATGAGTTCCTTTACGACGGAGGCCGGCCGTTCAACCACTTCGCCTGCCGCAATCTTGTTGGCCACATTCTCAGACAATATTTTAATGGTAGGCATATCAGGCTTTGGTTTTGCGGACATAATACATTACAGATGAACCTCTTTTATCGTTCATTCCAACAATCCACGAAATAAGAATAAGTAACTTCATTCGCAATAGAAAGAATGGAATCGTGTACCATGGCACATTTTCCATAATTTTTTTTTCGCTCATCAGGCAATTGAATACAGTATCCAGAGGCATTTGATGTTGATTCACGATTTCCATACCGGCTTTATGTAAAATTGATTTTAACGTATCGGGCGTGAAATGCAGTAAGTGCCGCGGAACATCCAGTGCAACCCAATTCTCTTTGTAAGCACCTGCATCAAATGACGATACATTGGGCAATGCAATGATCAGCAAGCCGTCAGCTGCGAGCAGAGCGCGAACTCTATTCAGCGCTTCCAATGGTTTGTGAACATGCTCCAACACATGCCACATAGTTATAACGTCAAACCGGCTGATTGAAAATGCCGGGCCTTTGTGATCGATAAATCCGGTTTCAATTTCGAGGTGATACGTTTTCCTTGCAAATTCCGATGCCTCCGGCGACGGCTCCAATCCATACGATGTCCATCCGTTTGACTGCATTTCAGACAAGAATTCACCCGTTCCGCAGCCAATGTCCAATATCGAATGGCCTGCCCTGAAGCGTTCAATTTTTTCCCGCTTCCAGCGAACGGAATATTTTCTGATGACGGTATAAACACGGCCAAATAGTGAACGACCGCTGCCCGAACTCAAAAACGGCGTGTACTGACCGCCTTCATAATATATGCCGATGGTTGATTTCGTCGGCCTCGGATTCAAATAGCTTAACTGACAAAATTTACAGCAAACTAAATTATACGAACCGAACTTATCTGTAAATGTATATATCGATTTATTTTCTGCAAAAGCGCAATTCGGACAGACGGTGTTTTCAAATTCCACCTGTAAGGCAGCCGTATATTGTTCTTCGATCATTCGTTACTTACTTACTTAAAATAATGTTAAGGAAAATTATAAGCCCGACCGTCACGGCAGTGAAAAAAATATAATTTGCAGTTTTCGCCCCGCTGAATGAAGTACTCTCAATGATCACTTCCTGCTTGTTAAATTTATAGTCAATGGGTTCGGACTTCTTTTTTTCCCAGCAGCGGGCATAGATAAAATGGTCGTCCACCGTTATAACTTCCATTCTGTAAAATCCGAATGTTTTTCCGTCAATATGTGTGATGCGAACATTCTCTGCTTTTGACACCTCCTTATAGGTGTGATCGTTGTATATGACCGTTTTGCTTACCTGGCCGCAGCCGGCAATACATAATATGTACACGCTCATGAGCGTAAGACCTAATCTCATAGTATATCCTTTAATGTTACTTAATGACCTGGATGAATTAGCCATGTTCCGCCGATTAGTAAAATCAATAGTGTGACAATAAGAAAAGCCATCGTAAATGCTCGCTGCCGTATGCTAAAAACAAGAAAAGCCAGCAGGCCCATTAACGGAGTCATCAGCAAACTGACGATACCGATCATTAGATATACGTAGCCGTTGCGCCATTCCCATACATGCGTTCCAGAGCTTGGTAGAAAGGCATAAACCGTAAGGCCCAGCGCAAGAAAAGACAAACTCAAAACCGATCCTGCCCGCATTAATATTCTATAACTTTGGCTTATGTCCTGCATAACTCAATTAAAGACTTTCATAATCATGCGAAATGACGTATAGAGTAAAACGACCAATAAAACCATAATGAGAAACTTGGAGTTCACTTTCATTGCAATTTTAGATCCTAAATAGGAACCGCCAATAATGCCAATGATCAAACCGGAGGTCATCACTACGTCAAATTGGTCATACATAAAATAAACGATTGCCCCGGCAAGCCCTGTAAAACCGATCATAAAACTGCTCGTTGCCGATGCGACTTTTATCGGAACTCCTCCTATCAGGTGCATCATCGGAACTTGTATTACGCCGCCGCCGACGCCGAGCATGCCGGATATAGCGCCGGCAAACGTGGACAGCCCAATATTTAAAGGAACGCGTCGTACTGTAAACCCCTGTACTTGATTGGATTTTTCAGATCGATATTTTCCGGTTATGCCAAAAAAACGGCCATCTTGTACATCCGTTCGTGATTCATAAACGCCATCTTCCGCGTTTTTTTTCAAATTACGAATTAACATGATCGCGGCAAATATCATCAGCGCGGTAAATAGCATCATCAGAATATTTGGGTCAAGATAAACTCCGATGTAACTTCCTCCAAATGATCCGACGATAGTCGTCGACACAAGAATTAAACCTAATTTAAAATGTACCAGTTCCTTCTTTGCAAAAACGGATACGGACATGATGGATGTGGCGACAAGCGAAATCAGGCTGGCGCTGATGGCGTTTTTTATGTCCACGCCGAGTAATATGGTTAATGCCGGAACCATAATGATCCCCCCGCCCAGGCCCACCATCGAACCGAGCGTCCCTGCGACGGCGCCAATCAGGATATAATATAAAATCGGATCGTGCATATTTATTTACTTCCCTGCGAGCACCTGTCGGTATTTATCCTGATTTTTTAACAATGCGACCGCCGCCAGATACGGCTTGTCGTATTTGAAGCTGGTGAGAATACGCGCCCTATTGCCAAAATAACGCGATACGATCTCTTGTTCCAAAGTCATTGCAATAAAGGTTTTGCTGTTCTGAAAATCTTTTTGTTTCTCTGCGGTAAGTTCACCACGCAGGACGTCAATTTTGTCCATGGCCGTTGCGCCGTAATTATTCTTCTTTGCCAGCCGTTCAATTTCTTCCATTTGCTTTTCCGCTGCCGAAACATAATTGAAATTTCTATGCTGCAAGTATTTTTCAAAATCGATTATTAAGTTTTCATCCACGGCAAAATCGGAATCTATTCGAGCGTGATGGGCTACGAAGTTCGTAGCGTAATCAAAGATCAGGCCGCGTTTTAATACCTCCCTGAAGTATACCGTATATTCGTGCGAGGCAATCTCAATATCCGGCGTGATGCCTCCATTCGCGTACACGCTTCGGCCTTTTGCAGTTTTGAAAACCTGCTTCTCATTTGACCTATCAGCCTGGGTTTTACTCGAATCAGAGCCTGTATCCCCGGAACCGAATGTGTCAAAAATGTCTCTTTCGCCGTCATCGCCGCGTTCCATTTTCCTTGTTCTGCGTGACGAGTAATCTTCCTTCTGAATACTGCGGCCGCTGGGCGTGTAATATTTTGCCGTTGTAATTTTAATGACGGCGTCTCTTTCCTGGAGCGGATATACGGTTTGAACTAATCCTTTTCCAAAGGTCGTTGACCCGATCACCACGCCGCGATCCAGATCCTGCAAAGCGCCGCCTACAATTTCCGACGCGCTTGCGCTGCCGCCGTCAACCAATACCACCAAAGGCATATCCGGGAACATGGGATCGTTAATTGCATTGTAATTGCGTGATGCGTCGGCAATCCGCCCTTTGGTATAAGTTATAGTCTCACCTTTTTTGACGAACTGATTGGTTACATCGATAGCCGCATCAAGCAGACCGCCGGGATTCCCACGCAGATCCAATATTAAGGATTGCATGCCGCTATTTTTAAGATCTTTCAGAGCTCGAACAAAATCAAAATTCGCAGTTTTTGAAAATTTTGTAATTTTGATATATCCGATACTGCCGTTCATCATCCCCGTATACGAAATGTTTTCAACGGCTATCATCTCTCTTACTAATTCAAAATCCATGCGATGATCCTGTCCTTCACGCAGTACCGTCAGCCGTACTTTGGTTCCCGGCTCACCTTTAACGAAGTTGGACATCTCCTGAAGTGAAATATCATGCGCTGTAAGGCCGTTGACCCCGACGATGCGGTCACCGGGTAAAATTCCTACGCGCTGAGCCGGAGAACCATCCATCGTGGTGATCACGGTAATAAATCCGTCTTTTATACCAACTGAAATTCCTACCCCGCCATATTTCCCCATCATGAGCGCGTCCAAATCCCCGCTTTCATCGCCTTCATAGTAAACGGTATACGGATCCAATGTCGCCAGGAGCCCGTCAATGCCGGTCCGCATGAAATCTTTTGGAGGAATTTCATCGACGTATTTTTCAGTGATTGTTTTATAAACATCGCCAAACAGGCGGATTCCGCGTTTTACTTCATAATAATAATCATCGCCAACCAGCGATTCAGCGAACCACCCTCCGAAAAATGAAAAGGAGAGCAAAAGCACCATTAGAACGCCGAGCGTTCGTTTGTGTAACCATGGATTTTTCAATCGATCACCCCTTTGGTTAAAATTTATTGAGATAATCCTAAGCCCGAATGTTTATTTTCCCACTGGCCGATGAATCGAACGGCATCGAAGGCAATAGTGCCCCTCGTTTGGCCGGTTACATTATCCAGCGCAATGTAAACGTTGTCGCTTGCATCAAATTCGTACGTACCAAGCGTTACCCATTCATCGGTAAATTTATTTTGATTGACCTTAACTTCCTGGACGCCCGCTTTTGAATAAATACGATATTTGGCCATACCGGTGGCGAATTTTTTTGGATTGTGAACCTGCACTTTATAAACGCCGGATCTGGGAAGTTTTGGTTTCCATGTTGCCTCCGTTGTCTTGGTGTTTTTCATAACGCCAACGTAACGATAACTGTGGTAATATCCGCGATAGTCCTTGTACGTATTTGGAATGTCTCCTTCATCGACTACAACGATATGCTCAGGCTGATATACATTATCCGATCTAAAAGCATATCCGTCACGAATACTCTGGACGACCGTCGAATCGTTTACGAAAATCGGTTCCGGCGGCGTGCACTGATCGTCAATTCGTAATTCCCAGTGAATATGCGGCGCGCTGGATCGTCCGGTAGTTCCGCATCCCCCGATCTCCTGGCCTTGCTTTACCTTTTCTCCGATATCAACCGATATGGTGGCCAGATGTGATACTAATGTAGTATATTTATGCCCGCCGTACATATAATCAATTTTCACCATACGCCCGTATCCACGTACATATCCCGCAAACGTAACAATTCCATCTGTAGATGCGCGAACCGGAATGCCGTAATCGCTGTCGCCGCCGTCTTGTCCTTCCTGATAATTCAAATCCAGCGCGTAACGAATTCCGCGAATATGGTGTCCTCGGTTGTAATAACTTCCGCCCCCCCCGGCCGACCATAAACCGTCGAATGGAAATTTGTATTTCGGGAAATCGTCAACAATAACTTTAATAACCATCGGATCCGACCATTTTCCACGGTCGTCCATTGCTTTGAAAAAGATGTAGTGCGTCCCTGCGACCAGTTGTTTCGGCGTAGTTGTGAATGCCGCTTGGTTGCTTAATTCCCCATTGATGCTCGAGGACCAACTGTAACGCGTTGCCGTCCGTCCGTTCGACGCATTCACTTTTCCAACCAGCCGAATCGTCTTATATTTACGGATGCGGATTTCACCTGCAAAAGCTTCCTCCTTTATTAGGTCCCATGTTTGATGTTTGGAACCGTAGCGCACGCGTTTACTGAGAACTACGGCGCTGGAATAAGCCGAATCAATGCCAACGGCAAAATCCAAAGAGGTGTCGACTTTATATTTTTTGATATCGGTAATTTTGCTGAAATTTAATGCTAGTAACGAGTCCGCCCTGTTTTCCCATTTGCTCGCATACGTCGTATCGTGATCTAATCCGAAATCCTCTTCTTCCATAAAAGTATATAAATTACCTAATGGGGATACAGATTCCGACACAGAGGGTCTATGAAAAACGTTCTTAAAATTGATCTCCGCAATATTCCATGTGATTCCGCCGTTGTCTGATTTTTTTATTTCACCGTCCGAATTGCTGCACACCGTTTTTTGCGCGCCAACGGCATGATAATCAAAAGTGAGATTATCGATTTCAGAAATTTTTGTCCAGCTGCGCCCTTTATCCTGCGATCGGATCAGATTTGAATTAAACGGCAGCCCCT
Source organism: bacterium (assembly GCA_016788215.1). Lineage (GTDB taxonomy): Bacteria > CLD3 > CLD3 > SB21 > SB21 > SB21. Next base: position 9,086 of record JAEUSJ010000009.1, read on the forward strand.
CACCATATCCATCGTAATATAACTTATCGACCGCCGTTATACCCGATTCACTTATTGAAATATCATCAAGAACGGTTTCACTGATCTTGCTTTCTTTCTCATAATCGATTTTACTTGACGTAAACGATACAAAACCATTGTTGGAGTAAATGACATCGGAGTGCGCCGTTTCAGGAGCTTCAGGATCATACGTTTTAACCAGAACATAGATTTCGTTTTGGAAGGCATGTAGGGCCATGCCTTCAATGATTTGACCGGTGTCAGGTTTGAACTCATTCGCAATGATCCATATCTGCCCTCCGTCATTGCTCCGCAATATTGAACATACCGATGGATTTGATTTAAGGTTGGCAACAATATAACTGCTCTCTTGCGTAAACAATATGTCATGAAATTTCCCGGCGTAACCGATATCGTATTCAAACCAATTTGCCCCGCCGTCCGCAGATCGAAATATTTTATCTTCACCAAATATTTCTTCTGCTATCAACCACCCGTTTCTTACATCCGTAAAAATTATTTTTTTAATCAATATTTCCGGATGGATAAAACTCATTGCTTTCCATGTGTTCCCGTCTTCCGTAGCAAGAATATAATCCTTATCGTTAAAATCTTGCCGGATAGCGATCCAGCAGTGCTGATTATCCAGCGCATAAACGGCTCTCACTTCCGGAGCTTCGTCCCCGGATTGAATCACCGTTTGTAACTCCCAGGTCGTTCCGCCGTCATACGTCTTGGCGATCATAGATTTATACACATTCTTACGCTGAGCATTTCTTGTAGAATCTTTGTAAACCATACCGCCCGTCTTGACGTCGCCAACAGCCCAACCGATCAGAGAATCAGCGAAGCTAAAATGAATGGTTTTCATGCTGTGTTTTGGGTTTTCCTGTGCGGCCAACTGCATGAGCATAGATGTAACCAAAAGACCACTTAACACAATGCTATTAAATAAACTCAATTCACCCTCACCTGTTTAATTCGACCGTTGTGCCAACCAATTTAGCAGCGCGGTCTTTTGCGATATTAATTCCCGATCCATTGAGCAACCGCTCCACTTGTTTGCTTCCTTCAAGTTCATCTGCGCCTTTTCGTATTTCGCCAAACGTACATAAGAATCTGCGATCATTACTGACCGTGCAAAGGCGACGGCCGTGTCCGTAACAGTGGTACTTGGATTTTCAATTAAGGATACGACGTCTGCAAAAGCAGAGCGTTGGAAACATAACCTCGCCAGCCAGAATTGGCCGGACCAGAAATCTGGATTTTTCTCAAGCATCGTTCTTAGCACCATTTCCTGCTTATTTGAGTTTAACGTCCCGGCAAGTTCTTTCAATGGATCGTTCAGTCCGTGACTTAAAAAGTCCATTCGAAGAATTGCCGACAGATACACATAAGGAATATTTTTATAGTTTTGTTTCACCTGTTGATACGCAATCATTGCGGAATCGAAATTATCCATATGTAATAAGATGTCGCCTCTCAATAATCGCAGCATCGCCTTGGCGGGATAGTTAATACTTTCATCTGCAAGTAACGAATCAAGAGAGTGCAATGCGGAATGAAGTTGTCCGGCATAAAAATTACTTCTAATATGGGCAATTTGAATTCTGTAATTTTCCTTATCCGTATCAAGCGCCTTTTGATACAAAGCCGCAGCGGCTGAAAAATGCTCATTCGAATTTGCTGCGCCGGCTTCTTCAAGAATATCGGCAACATAGTGCGGGCATTTTTTTTGGAATAAAGAAGGCCTAATTAATAACCCGGCGAGTTGGATATCGTCATCGCGAATGGCCATACCGTCCAGAAATCGCAGCCAGCGGCCGGCTAGTTCAATTTTCGGCATACCGTATACGATTTCCACGTCCTCATCATAATAGGCTTTTTTGAACTTCGTAACGCCAAACGAGTCGATTAAGAAACGGGTAAATGATCCTGACACAATGTAACTCATGCCTGAAGCGTTTTTTAAAAATCCGCTGCCGCCGATGAGAGAAAGAACGTCCGGCAATTTATTTTGTTGTTTCAATGCCGCAGCCCATTCATGCGGCGTAAAATAATTCTCGTTCCACTCTGCCGCTACCGCCAATCCTTCCAGAAATCCTATTCGTGTTGTACTGTATACGTCATGGCCGAAGTCATTTGCAAGTACATGCGTCAACTCGTGTTTTAAAACGCCGTCGATATCTTCATAGTTAATATGGATCTCGTCATTGATGATCTTTGCAAAATTGGTTACTCCGGCGCCCATTAACTTCTTCTTTTGATATTCGTCTATGTATACGTAAATAGTCACCCTACGGCTCGTCTTGAGATCCAAAAAATGACTGATCTGCTGATAATAAAACTCAGACAAAGCCTGTACCCACTTCATTTCCTGTTTATCTATATTATTATCGAAAAATATGGATATTTGATCCGACTTTAGTTCAGCCCCCAATTCCGATTTAAGTTCATCGTACCCTGCGTCAAAACCAATTTTAAATCGCATGCCGTAAATGCTGAATAACAACAATAGAATCGCCGTTAACGCCATTACATGGTTTCGCGATAAAGTTTGTCTTCGTTTCCATATCAAAGAGGAGACAATGAACAAAACCGCAAAACATAAACTCCACAAACGGTGAATCCACAAAGTGAAAGTGACAGGAATCCATTCATCATACAGAGGCCCCGGAAAATAACCCCAAAAAATACTATAAACATAGATCGGCACATGCCATTGTAACCAAAAAATATTCAGCACGGCGGAAAGAATGATAGCACACATGGCCGCTATCCAAACGGCTTTTCCGAACAATACGGCGAAAAGATGCCCGACGCTCCACCCGACCAACGAGGCGCTTACAGGTAATAACAAAAACAACTGCAACCCTCTTGTCAAAGAACACGTTTCACAAAAAAACAAAAAAAACAATACGATGATAAGCGGCGTTAGAAGGCTCAGAAAAATTATGCACAGTGTGTATTTAAAAATATAGAGATTACTCTTTCGTATTTCAATAACAATCTCTTTCATTCTGCCTGCAATTCCTGACATAGGAACGCGTTCGACTGCGATTGAAATTCCCATAGTTGTCAGAAAAAAAATCACCCCAAGCGTCTCATTAAATTCGTAGTCAAAGTCACGAAACAACGGAATAAACATCAATCCGACGGTAACCAGTGCAGGAAGCGCGCTTAGAACTAACAACACCTTGGATTTACTCAATAGGACCAGGCTATTTAGAAGTATCGGTCTCATTGATTTCATGCAGTCTCATGGTTTCAATAAAATTTATTATATTAAACAAACGTTTATCGGGTAGTTTGGACGGCGCGTAAACTATAACAAAGCTGCTTTGAATACCTCTTTTTACAGATAGCCGGTACTCCACCGGATATTTGGTTTCAAATTTTGTCATCGTTTCAAGATTCCATATATGATTATTTTCCATAACCTGCCATAATTCTATGTATTGGTCTTCCGTTAATCGAAAAGGCCGCCTATTATAGAAGGCTGTGATGGCATTGCCGGATTTGATAATCCGTATCTGTGCTGAATCCATTGTGTTGGTAAGACGATCGTATTTTTTGAGGCTAATTTCTGAATTAATTTCCATGACGGGAATAGACGGAAAATGCAAATCAAACTGAGTAAGGCAAAACATTGCCAATTCCTGCATATACTCATGCTCGGATACGCCCATAACAGAAAAAGAATGTTCTCGCAGACTGTCTTTCACTGTAAACTGATAGGCATTGCCGTCGGTTCGCCGGCCGATCGAATTTTCCTGTTCCCATATTTTTGTCTTCTTGATCAGCGAGGCAAATTCTGCGAACGCTTTCTTTTCTATATGAACCGTATCTAACATCTGTCTGCGCACAACCCCGTTTTCACGATAGTCCGTAATGGACGAGTTTTCTTGAATCCGTTGAATATAAATCAGGCCGCTTTGTTCGGAATACGGGTCACGACAAATGTTTAGGGATACTTTGAAGGGTTTCGCAGGATTATTGATGATGAGATTGAGATGAAACGACGGGTCACGGATGGTTTCATCCTGGCCGCATGAATTGATAAGCAGTAAACTACATGAATAAATTATGAAAAACTTTTTCAATCAACGCTGCTCCAAAACATCGTTAACCCAGCTTAGCGCCGCCATCATGGAAGGAAATCCTATGGTGGTCAAAGATAGAATGACCGCTTGTCGTATTTCTACAGCTGACGCGCCGGCCTCCAAAGACTTACGTGTGTGGGAATGAACGGCTCCTTCGTGTTTAAGGCCGATGGAAATGCCCAATTTTATCAGTGCCCGTGTTTTGGGGTTCAAGGGGCCTACTTTTTTGGTCGCGTTAGAGAGATTCGTATAATGCTCAGCTACTTCAGGATAATTTTTCAAAAATTTGGTATAATGCGAAGGTAACTTAGCTGACTGCGTTTTTTTCTTTTTCATAAATCCTCCTATTCAAATTTGTAATCGATCTTTGTTGCCTGTTGCGCTTTGACTCGGACGGTAATTTCATAATACTTTCGAAATTTGGAATGCGCCAGCCTCACTTTATAAAATCCCGGCTTCACTTCTTTGAGCGCAGGCGTAACTTGTCCGTATTCTCTAACAGTATTCAAATAAATATCCGCACCGGGCGGGTCGGTCGTAAGTTCTAAAAACCCGTTAGGGTATGAAAACACAACAGCGCTCTCGGTGGTGTCGTCCTTTGCTACCTTTACAGTCTGAGTTTTCTTTTCATTTTTATAAACGGCTTTAATCTTGTGCGAACTTGCCAGTAAACCGTCAATCTGCAATGGCGTTTTCCCTTCGGCCTGTTCCTGCTCGTCCAAATACACATCGGCGCCTGAGGGGTTTGATTTGATAAGAAGGGACCCGTACGTCGGTTTCAATGAGTCGACGAGTTCGAGCGTTTCCTCAGCAGTGACAGTGATATTCTTAGCCCATTCTTCGTATCCGTCCGCGTGAATCAATATTTTCTTTTCACCAACTTCCAGGCTGTACTTATTTTCTTTGTAATTCCGGTTTAGCCTCTTCCCGTCTACGAGAATATACGCGTTTTCAGGATAGACTTTTTCGAGGGAAACAAATCCGCGCATTTTGTCGAGAGTAAAATCCGTGCGGGTCAATCTGCTTTTCCTTAGCGAAACGTCTCTGCGTTTAATAAGATGATCTTCTTTCGAAAAAATAAATGTATATTTCCCCGCAGGAAATATCAAACTGTCAATTGGCGTATAACCTAGAAATTTGCCGTAACTGGTTTCAACCTTAACCATTGCAGGAACTGAAACAATGGAAACGTAGGATGTATCCACTCCGCCGGGAATTTCAACCGGCATTAATTTCAAATGCGCATCTATGTTTTTGGTTTCGCCCTTTCCAAAAATAATTGCCGTCTCATACGGCTGGTAATTCTCGCGTGTCGCGTATACCCGGTGTTCTCCAACGCTGATACTGTCAATTTGCAAAAGGGGACCGGACATATTGTATTGCTGATCATCGATAAGTACCGCTGCATCAGGGACGTTTAGTTTCATCCTCAAAGAGGCCGGCTTCTCCTCGCTCAGCGCTTTGGCTAGTTTGGATTCTCCGTTAGATTGTGTAAAAATCATGGAGAGGCACACGACCGTGGCGATAACGGCCCAGAAAAAAGAAATCATTGAAAAGATGCGATTGCCGAACCAGTCGTAAAATTTTCCGAAAAGCGATTGTAAAATAATTTGTTCACCGGTGCGAAACAATAATTTGGTTCTGGAAAAGGCAACCGTACGATTTGCTTTGATATGCTTAAGGACTTCTTCCAATTCGCCAATATTTTGGAACCGGTCGTCGGGGTTTTTGGCCAGGCTCTTCAATATCACATCGTTCAGGCCGTCTTGTAATCCTGGATTTACGATGGAAGGCGGTATCGGATTTTCGTTGACAACCCGGTATAATATTTCTGTAAGATTCTTTCCGGGAAATGCCTTTTCGCCTGTGAGAAATTCGTAAAATACCGTCCCAAGAGAAAAAATATCGGATCGGTGATCCACAGGTTTTCCTGTTATCTGTTCCGGCGACATGTAGCCCGGAGTACCGAGGATCGTCCCCATGACGGTCGTAGTCGACGCCACGGCTTTTGCAATACCAAAATCAGTTATCTTCGGGTGTCCGTCCTGCGTGACTATGATGTTACCCGGTTTGATATCGCGGTGAATTATCCCGTGCTTATGCGCATAGCTCAATCCGTCACAGATTTGAATGATAATATCTAATTTTTGTGCAGGCGTGTATTCAATCGATTTCTGGATAATTTCTTCGAGCGTTTTACCATTCACAAATTCCATTGCAATATACGAAATTCCCTGATCCTCTTCCGCGTCGTATATGGCTACGATATTCGGATGCATGAGTTTTCCGGCCAATTTTGACTCGTAGATAAAACGTTCCTGAAATTGCCTGGCCTGTTCTTCGCTGAGTCCGGAATGGATGTTCAATGCCTTAATCGCTATGGCGCGGTCGATTCTCGGATCAACGGCCTTGTACACAATCGCCATTGCGCCTTGCCCAAGTACATCCTCTATTTGATAACGTCCGAGGTTTGATAGTTTAGTATCTGTGGTCATGAAAATTAATCCTGTATCAATCGAATAATATAATCTACCTGTTCTTCCGGTGTCATATTTGAATTATCAATTACCATCGCATCGGCGGGTATGACAAGCGGGCTTTCATCGCGGCTTTCGTCAAAAGAATCACGGGCGTGAATTTCTTCCGCCATTTTGTTAAAAGGAACGATTACATTATTTGATTCCAGTTCCTTCTGACGCCTGCGCGCCCGGGTTTCAATATCTGCCGTCAAAAAAAATTTCTTATCTGCATCCGGGAAAATTACCGTGCCTGCATCGCGTCCGTCGATCACATATCCGCCCGGTTTTCCGATAGCCTGTTGCTGTTTTACTAGAAATTGCCGCACCTCTCTGATGCTGGATATGGCACTGACGTGTTTTGTCACCTCTACACTGCGAATATCTTCGGAAACGTCTTTACCGTTTAAAATAGTTTTTTGGACACCTTCTGCGTACGTAAGATCAATTTGGATTTCTGGGAGCAAACAAACAACATCAGCGGGAATGGAAGGATTAACTTTTCTCGAAAGAACCATTAAAGTTATGGCCCTGTACATGGCTCCGGTGTCAAGATATGCGTAACCTAGGCGCATTGCCAATTGTTTGGCCGTCGTGCTTTTACCGGAGCCCGCGGGCCCATCCAATGTGATAATAAGTTTTCGTGCAGACATTTATTGTTAAGCTAAGCCAACCGCTTTCTTTAAAGCTTGAACCTCGGGCGGGCGTAAATTTCGCCATTGTCCGTATTTAAGTTTGGCAAGATGAAGCGGGCCGTATTGTGTACGGTGCAGTTCGCGGACTTTGAAGCCAAGTTTCCGAAACATCCGTTTGACCTGCTTATTTTTCCCTTCATGAATCGTAATCTGAACAACTTCTTTTCCAAGTTTAATCGCTTTGCAAGGCGCCGTTTTTCCGTCAATTAGAACGACCCCTTTTCGTAAATAACTGAGTTCCTGTTCCGTGATCTTCTTGTTGAGCACAGCTACATACGTTTTTTCCACGCCAAATTTCGGATGAGAAAGTCGAAACGTCAGTTCGCCGTCATTGGTCATCAAAAGTAATCCTGTTGTATCATAATCAAGGCGACCTACAGGAAATACACGATCGGATATGCGAACAAGGTCAATGACAGAATCTCTTCCTTTTTCGTCTTTGACTGTTGTGACATAATTCAGCGGTTTGTATAGGAGAATGTAAACATCTTTTGTCTTCACATGAACGGGCCTTCCGTCCACTTCTACTTTATCCAACTCGACATCTACAAACGTAGACAAATCGCTTACCGTATTGCCATTTACCGTAACACGGCCTTCTTTAATGACCTCATCGCAACTGCGCCGGCTGGCGACGCCGGCAGTTGCCAGATATTTATTTAATCTCATAGTGTAACGCGTAAATTTTTTATTCTAAAATTGATCTGCGGCAATCTTATTTTTTTCTGAGGATTCAGGCTCCTTGCTTCCCGTTTTTGTGATTAAGGTTCCCAGATCCGGCTTGGCGGACAAGGCTTTTTTAAATGAATCCTGCCAGCGGAAACCAAATTCTGCAATCTCGCCGGGCTCCTTGATCGATTTGATATGAATAATGCATTCCGTCAGAATTTCCTTCTGTGAAGAAATATCAAAAGGCGCGCCGAACACTTGCCCGAATGGAAACCGAACTAATACGGTTCGCGGCGGTTTTACATTCTTCAATACCGTTCGTAAGGAACCGATGACGATGGTGCTTATTTCCGCTTCTTCGATTTCACGCGCTAAAAGGCCTGCCGTTTGATGACTAAGAGGCCCGACTGCCGATATGATGACCACGTCGACCAGAAATTTTTGCAGCGTTTTAATAATTCTGGGAACCGAATCGTCGAGAAATCCCTTCGGATCTTTTATTTCACCCATCACGCTGAAGTGAATTTCTGATACGGAACTTATTCTTTTTTCTTTTTCCATTTCCAATAATCGGTCCAGGGGAAATATACAATTATAATCAAGTCCGGCGCTATTCTTTAACTCAATTACTTTGTGAGAAACACGAATATCCTGCTGGGTTACGTCCTTCTTAATTTCACGGTACGATGCATCGCCGTTATCGTCGCCCAAATTATAGTGTTTCGTCAGCTTCCAATTGTATAAACCGGCCGTCGTGATCAGAGCTACTTTGGCTTCGCTCAGATTCTTCGACAAATGTTTCCATGGTGCGTCATTGTTGACGATCCATGTGTAATCTCTTAAAAATCTAGTGTCCATAATTGCCCCGCTTAGTATCTTGCAGTTTAGTGATTAGTGGGATCCGAATATTGTTCAGGATCAAATTTGTTTTCTTTTAACAAAGTATCTATTTCTTAATACTCTTCTTTGAGTGAATCATCCTTTGAATTCATATCGCCTTGATTGCTATCATCATTCGTTAGCTGCTTTTCAGTGAAATCGAGTTCGAGAGTTTCTGCAAATTCCTTATCTTCTTTAAGGATGTCTTCAATTTCTTTTAATTTAGGAAGTTCTGCTATTTCAAACAAACCGAAATGTTCTAAAAAAGCCTTCGTTGTTCCAAAAAGCAGCGGTCTTCCTGGCGCATCTTCGCGACCAACTACGGTAAGAAGATTTTTTTCCATTAACGAACGTAAAGTCCAGTCGGCGTTGACGCCGCGAATTTTTTCAATTTCTGCGCGTGTGATCGGCTGACGGTAGGCCACGATGGCAAGTACTTCCAGCGAAGATTGTGACAGTTTTTTTTCCGCCTTCGCCTTAAACAGACGGCTCACCCATTTGTCATACTGCGGATGGGTTGCATATTGATATCCTCCCGCTAATTTGACGATGCGGAGCGTGTGATTGACGTTTTGATAATGTTTGTTCAGTTGGTCGATCGACTCTTCGACGGATTTGGAGCCTATTTCTTCTTTTTGAATACACTCGACAATGCGCTCGATCGGCAATGGCTCGGTTGATGCAAAGATGATCGCCTCAATGATGTTTTGTAAATCAATCCCATCAACAGTAATTTGTTCTGAACTCAACGTTTTTAGTGCCTCCGTATTAGAACTATTTGGAAAATATTTTTCGTACTATCGACACGATCTTATGAAAAAAACTCTTCCATCGCGTCACTTTCTTTTCAGACTCTTTTTCTTTTTCAACCACTGCCGATTCTTCAGCAGACGAAACCTTGCCGGCGGTAGATTCCGTAAGCTCAGGTACAACCGTTTCATCTCGTACTGCTCGATTCTCAATTTCAGAAATTTCGGTTTCAAATCTATTTTGGTCCTGAGTAGAAGAGTCGGCAATTTCTGATTTTCTAATATCGCTTTCTTCTGTTTCTATATTTTTTTCGGGTATTGTTTTTTGGTTTAACTGCACGTCTGTGTCCGTTTGTTCTTTAACCTGTTCGTCATAATATTCAGTTTCAACCACTTGATCGTCTGCATTACCGCTTTCATCTTCAGGCAGTGTTTCATTAACATTTTCTATGTTGGGTTCTTCTTTCTCAAGATCACTTGCCATCTGATGATATATTTCGTCGCGATTCAGCTCGGCTAGACTTTCTTTTACTTCAAAAGCTGCATTAGTCGTGGTTTCATCTTCCGAAGAGTTCTGGTCAAAATCCTGTCCCTTTTCATTCGGCATGTCGGTAACACGTAGCCGTTCATCATTTATTTTTTCAGTTTCTTCCGCTGCCGACTTGGTTAATCCGGTGTCCATTAATGCTGCTTTGTATTCAGTCTCCGACTGCTCGTGATCATCCTTCAGCTCTACAGCCTTAATGTCGTTCTTTACAAACTCAACTTTTATCTCTGCCGGCGTAGTCAACGTCTCTGGCGAAACATCATCCTGGTTCACATCAGCACCTGTTGATGCCGCTTCGTTGGTGAATTCAGTTTCATCTGTGTCATGCAAAATATTTTGACTGTTACTCGATTCCGTCAATTCGTGCAGGTCCGTTTCAACGCGTTCTGCTTCCGGAATCATATCCTCTTTGAATTCCGATGCTTTGTATATCCAGATATCATCAAAAATAGAAGCCTGTTTAATGGCGATATCGGCCCTCTTCACAAGATCAAGTAAAGCGAGAAACGTGACAACAATCTCGACCTTAGCCATATCATCGCAAAGTTCCGTGAATAAATAACAATTACGTTCCCTGAAAAAATCTATGATGTACTTTTGCTGATCTTCAACCGTTACATTGAGCCTCTCAATGCTGTGAAAAACAGTTATCGGCTTCTTTTCAAGCGCCTTCTTATAAGCAGCCAATAAATCAAAAAAAGATATGTCTTTTAACCCAATGACTTCTTCCTCGTTTTGAGGCAAAAGGTCAAAATTGAAATAACTACGTCTATAGACCTGGCGCCAGTATTCGTCCAATTCCGACAGTGATTTAGAGGCTTCCTTAAATTGACGATACTCGATCAGGCGGCGGGATAACTCTTCCCTTGGATCCATCATATCTTCCTCGTCCTCTGCCACAGGATCCTTAGGTAGCATCGTCCGAACTTTAATCCGCATTAACGTCGCCGCCATGAGAATAAATTCCGAAGCAATATCAAGGTTCAAGTCCTGCATTAATTGTAGGTACTCGAGATACGATTTAGTGATGCGCGCCAGAGGAATATCATAGATATTCAACTCGTCTTTGCGAACAAAAAAAAGTAGAAGATCCAGCGGACCTTCGAAATTTTGTAGTTTTATTTTATATAAAGTACTCATACTAATTTCTTCTGCGTCGATTCATTTCGTCCAGACGATCCGAGATGTCGCACATAAAATTAATTTTCTCTTCATAACGCAGCATGTGTTTATCGCCAATGATCGTCTCAGGCGCTTCATAGTAGAACCGGTCGCCTTTCAATTCTACCCCAAATGCAGTGTAACGCGCAGCAAAATCCATGAATTTTGCAAGGAGCATTGGCGATAACATGGTGCGAACTTTTTCTTCGTTATTAGATTTTACTATAAATTCCTTATCAAATGCTTCGTCGCCTGTTAAAATATCCTGCATGCCAAATTTGGTTAACAACGTTGTAAAGAACCCCTGTTCATAAATATTAAACTGAAAACCATCCGGATTGTCGACATGAAGCGTGAAGGCCGTATACGTCTTCGATCTCCGGTTCTTGCCTGATCCCGACGAGCGGCTGAACATATATACCCTCAACGACCGTTTTCGATATACGCCGGTGAGCGAAGGAAAACCGCCAAAAAATCCTGTCGGAATAGATGCCGGACACCCAAGCCTTTCTGCAAAAACTGCAAAACTTTTACGCAGTTTTCTTCTTTGCCGGACAGCAAGATATAAAACTAGAACAGGAATGCAACTAAATAATACAAAAATGCCGGCAAAAATCAGCGATTCATTTTCTAATAGTCCATCCAACTCATCGTTCCATTAAGTTCATTGATCGGCGAACCTGTTTGAGCGTATCGGACGCTATCGCTCGGGCTTTATCGGAACCATCCTTTATTATCTTTTCAACCCCATCAAGGTTGTCAACCAATTCTTTACGCTTCTGCCTGAACGGCTCTAACTTTACTGAGATTTTTTCAGCCAGGTTTTTTTTACATGCAACGCAGCCCAGTTCACCTGATCTGCAGTTTTTTTCAATTTCATCAACTTCACTATTATTAAACACCGTGTGATACGTAAAAACGGAACAAATTTCCGGACGGCCAGGATCGTTTTTGCGAACCTTATTCGGATCGGTAATCATTTTCCTAACTTGAGCATGGACGGTAGCGTCGTCATCCGAAAGATAAATACAATTGTTCAGGCTCTTGCTCATCTTCATATTACCGTCTACCCCCGGCAAGCGCGGCGTGACTGTAAGTTTATGCTGCGGCTCCGGAAACTGAAACCCGGATTTGGAGAACAAAAAATTAAATCGCCTCGCGATCTCCCGGCATAGCTCGATGTGAGGAATCTGATCCTCGCCGACGGGAACCGTATCGGCGCGGTAAACCAATATGTCCGCCGTTTGAAGCACAGGATATCCTAAATGCCCAAAATCAATTTTGGCCATCTCTTCGTCATTTGCATTCTCGATCAACCCCATTTCTCTTGCTTGTTGTTTCACTGCGGGGTTTCTGATTAACCACGGCGTCGGCGTAATCATCGAAAAAAGCAAATGAAGTTCGGCATGTTCTTTTACCAACGACTGAAGCATGATGATACTCTTATTGGGATCAATTCCCACCGAGATCCAGTCTATCGCAGTTTCTAGAATATATTCTTTTAGCCTTGAAGTATCTTTGTAACCGGTCGTCAACGCGTGCCAGTCAACAATGCCATAGATGGTTTCATATTCGCTTTGAAATCTAGTCCAGTTTTCCAAAGCCCCTACCAGGTGTCCTAAATGCAGTTTTCCCGTCGGACGCATCCCGCTGAATATTCTTGGCAAATGTTTTCGCTCCTTCTTTAAAAAAAACCTTATTCAAATTAATAAAATTCGATACTCGATCACTTCATAAATAAATACTGCTTCCAGCGTTCATCCCGGACGCCCACATGTTTTTGTATGAAGCTCAAATGATGAGGTTTACGCGGATTGGTCATCAAGCGCATCTGTGCTTCCTCCGGAGTCATGTCGCCTTTTCGATTATTACAGTGAATGCAAGCCGTTATCATGTTTTCCCAAGTGTCTTTTCCGCCGCGAACTTTCGGCATAATATGATCCACCGTCATCGAGTGCGTCTTGCTTCCGCAATATTGACATTCAAAACCGTCCCGCTTTAAAATGTTTTTTCTGGACAGCATAATTCCTTTATTTTTTTTATATATATAGGAATATATTCTGACAATGCTTGGAAATGGATAGGATGAACGGACGGAACGTACCGCTTTACCCTCTATCACTTCAATAATCTCTGCCTTGCCCAAAAAGATCAATACAATGGCTTTTTTTACGTGACAAATGGTCATCGGCTCATAGTTCTGATTCAGAACGAGCACGTGGCCGCTTAGGGACATAAAAAATTCACACCCACTTTCAATGGTTTACACATTAAGTAGAGTTTTTACTAATGTTTAAGATACAGTAAAAAGAATCGTATGTCAAGAAAATGTTTTTTGTAACTCCCACGAAATGCTGATTTTATGCCTGTCTACGATAGATAGTCAGACACTATTTCCTGGACGTATATTTAATGATCTCCACGCGCTCTAATGTCATCAACACACCACAGTTTGATTCATTAATCATATTTTCAAAAACCGGGAGCGCTTCTTTAATCCTTTCGTCGGAATCGACGATCTCGATCAGCATGGGCAAATCTTCAGATAACCGCAGGATTTTTGCAGTGTGAATTCTGGAGTTTGCTCCAAAACCTTCTATACCCCTTAAAACGGTCGAACCGGCCATACCCATTTCCTTAGCCTTTTCAACAATGGCCTCAAAAAGCGGTTTTGAATGGAATTTATCCGATTCCCCGACAAATATTCTCAGCAATTTTCCTTCGCCATCGACCTTCATAGTATACTCCCTCTCATATAATACGCGCTGTTATAAAACCCAACCAAACCGCCGTAAGGCCTATCAAGACGCTGCTGATAATATTATACGAAGCGCGCATGAATTCTCCGTCTCGCCATAACGAGAACGTTTCATAACCGAATGTGGAAAAAGTTGTAAATCCGCCCAGAATCCCGACCGTAATAAATATTCTGATCTGCGGGTCAACAAAATATCGATTTTCAGTTAACTCCATGAAAAATCCGATCAAAAAGCAGCCAATAATATTCACCGCCAATGTGCCGTATGGAAAACCTGTTCCTGCAAACTGATAGACAATGCCCTGCAGAGCATACCGACTAATCGCGCCGATTGCGCCGCCGATTCCAATAAGAATATATTTCATAGCTGCATGGCCCTTACAGTAATAACCATACGTCCGCTGCTGTAAATAAAAAGTAGATCATACTGATGATTCCATTCATATTAAAAAAAGCCATATTGATTTTTGAAAGATTGTGTTCGCGAATTATGGCTTGTTCGTAAACCAGTATAATTCCAACAATCACAACTCCAGTGAAATATAGCCAAGATAACGCAAGCCAGAACCCAAGAATAATTAGAACAAAAAAAGCCATGGCATGCAAAAGCCGGGAAATTCGAAGCGCATTAACAAGGCCAAATGTTTTTGGAATCGAGAACAGATTCTCCTTCTTATCGAATTCATAATCCTGACAGGCGTAGATAACATCGAATCCCGCAACCCAGAATACAACGCCGCATCCTAAGAGAAATGCCTGCCAACTCCATGCCCCGGTAACGGCAATCCATGCGCCTAAAGGCGCCACGCCTAATGCGGCGCCCAAAAACATATGTGCAAAGGAAGTAAACCGTTTTGTATAAGAATAAAAGAAAATGACCGCCAGCGCAAGCGGTGATAATCTGAAACACAGATCGTTGAGACAATACGATGCTCCTACAAGTAAAAGCGACGACGCCAGAACAAACAGAATGGCCTGTGCTTTTGAAACAGCCCCGATTGGTATCTCGCGGTTAGCTGTTCGCGGGTTTCTTGAATCAATGCGGGCATCCACAATCCGATTGAACCCCATAGCGGCGCTGCGTGCGCCCACCATGGCAACAATGATCCAGAATATTTTTTCAATTGATAGGTGAAAATATCGTGACGCGAGCACTGCCGAGGTCAATGCAAACGGCATGGCAAAAATTGTGTGCGAAAACTTAATCATGCGGCCAAAACGCAGGATCGCCGAAATAACAGATTTCATATTATGCAGATGGGGCTAGTTGGGTGCGGTAAATTCGTCACGAATAAAGGCATTTAGGTTCTCAAATTTCATTTTTGGATACCCGTGTTCCCGCGCTGCATCAAAATAACGGCGCGCTGTGATTTCATCGTTTCGCAACGCATAGATCACCGAGAGATTAAAAAAAGCAACCGGATATTTTGAGTCGGTTTGAAGTGCCCGATTAAGAAATTGCTCAGCTTGCTCGAGGTTCTTTTTATATATATTGCATTTCCCTAAATACGCCAATGCAACGGCTTCCACTTTGAATGAATATAACCCGTAGGAGAAGAACATCAGCCACTTGATCCACGGTGATTCTTCGACGTCTTTGAGAAACAGTTCGAATCGTTGAATGGCTTTGTCGTAATTTTTCTTTTCCAGGTTTTTGCGGCCTTTGAAAAAATCACGCCAGTAATATTGCACTAATCTTCCCGGAATCAAGAAAACAAGCGCAATGATCAAAAGTTGGTATAGTTCCCAGTGAAAATTCGTTATGAGATATGCAAAAGCAATGAGGACAAGCAACAACACTACAAAATATAGAACCCGGTTGCGCGCGACACGATGTTTAAACATAAAACCCTCTCCATTTTTACATTGTCATATACTAATATTTTCGACTCTTTTCAAGAATTTTTGTTGTTAAACAAACTCTTGCATTGAAAAATGCAGTACCATACATTATCCGGTTAATATTCACAATACCTGATTGGCTATGGTTATTCTGTCGTGGAACGTTAACGGCCTGCGCGCCGTTTCCAAAAAGGGTTTTCTGCAATGGTTTGCCCAGGCTTCGCCTGATGTGTTATGTTTGCAGGAAATCAAGGCGCAAATCGACCAACTTGACGAATCCTTGCTTCATCCGGACGGTTATGAAGGCTATTTCAATAGCGCCGAAAAAAAAGGGTACAGCGGCGTCGCAACCTACTGCGCAAAAAAACCTGTCGATTTTAAGAACGGTTTTGGCATTGCGAAATTTGATTCTGAGGGACGCGTCTTGATGACCGATCACGGGCATTTTTTGCTATTTAACATCTATTTTCCAAACGGAAAGATGCGCCGGGAGCGGCTGGACTATAAAATGGAATTTTATGAAGAGGTTTTAAAGTATTTTGAATCACTCAGGAAAAAAGGCAAAAAAC
This sequence comes from bacterium, assembly GCA_016788215.1. Classification (GTDB taxonomy): domain Bacteria; phylum CLD3; class CLD3; order SB21; family SB21; genus SB21. Next base: position 25,574 of record JAEUSJ010000009.1, read on the forward strand.
TGGTTATTTGCGGGGATTACAATACCGCCCACAAAGAAATCGATCTCGCCCGGCCCAAAGAAAATGAAAAGATTTCAGGATTTCTTCCCATTGAACGCGCTTGGATGGACAAATTAGTGGCTCACGGATTTGTCGACACGTTCAGGCAATTTAATCAGGAACCCGAACACTATACATGGTGGGATATGCAAACTTATGCAAGACAGCGAAATGTCGGTTGGCGAATTGATTATCATTTTATATCCGAAGATCTTCTACCGCACCTGAAAAATGCGTGGATAATGCCCGACGTATTGGGATCGGATCATTGCCCTGTTGGCATTGAACTCGTTTTCTGATGCCGTTACAGCCCTCTACCTAACCCACAAAAATCCAATTTTCACCTTGCAATTTTTAATATCAATCTGTATATTTTTTTTCAATTTATACTGTATATTATACCATACTTTTTGGAGTGTTCCAAACCGTGTCTTCCCGCAATACTGATAAGTCCTCACGCAAGTCGGTCTTCCACGCCTTCACCCGTAATTTCTCAAAATCTAAAAAAGAAAGATTATTAACCGAAGTGCAAGAAGCAGGCAATTTGCCGAGGCACATTGCAATCATTATGGATGGCAACGGCCGATGGGCCAAAGAACGCGGCATGCCGCGAATTGCCGGGCACAATCAGGGCGTGAAATCGGTGAAAGAAATCGTCGAAGCCTGCGGTGAATTAGGCATTGAGGCTCTGACCTTATACGCTTTCAGCCAGGAAAACTGGAAAAGGCCTACCTGGGAGGTTTCAGCGCTGATGAAACTGCTGATGCGTACGATTAATAACGAGATCGACAACCTCAATGCGAACAATGTTCGCATCAAAACCATAGGCCATATTGAACTCCTGCCGCCTGAAACGCTTAAACAAGTTCAAACCGCAATCAACATTACTAAAAGCAACACGGGCTTGGTATTGAATCTTGCATTAAGCTACAGCGCACGAATCGAGATCATGGATGCCGTCAAAAAAATTGCAAAGAACATAATTCAAAATTCGATTAACATTGAAAAGATAGACGAAGATTTTTTTTCAAAAAACCTGGACACTTGGGATCTGCCCGATCCGGACCTGGTTATTCGAACGAGCGGCGAATACAGGATAAGTAACTTCCTCTTATGGCAGATCGCTTATTCTGAAATTTATATAACGGACACGTACTGGCCTGATTTCAGAAAACCGCAATTGTATGAAGCCATTCGCAATTATCAGAAACGCGAACGTCGTTTCGGGAAAGTAAGCGAACAGGTCAACGTCGAAAAAAAGCATGTAAAAAAAACTGTTCACGGCAAAAAATAAAATTGTTTACATCAATGTGCTCAAAATCATTCACTCAACAACGGAACGGAAATTCTCATTAATGAAAAAATTGTTTTTGCATCGTCTGCCCATCATGCTTGTTCTGGTCATGATCTCATGTTTTTTCACTATTCACATTGCAGCGCAGACGCGAGGCTTGGCGGAACGTCCAAAGATCGCTTCAATCAAAGTTGAAGGCAATCTTAAATCGGATGCTGAACTTATTATTATAGCCTCCGGCCTTTCTGTAAGTCAGGAATTCAATGCAGATGATATTACCAAAGCCATAGAAAACCTATGGGAAATGAACGTTTTCAAAGATATCCAGGTTTATGGCGAGCAGATCGAAGACGGTATTGAGGTGGTTATTGTAGTGAAAGAATATCCAAGGCTCGAATCGATGGACTTGGAAGGCCAGGATAAGATTGATGAAGAGGACATTAGAGGTAAAATGGGGCTTTATACTTCACAAACCGTAAGCCCCCAGCATATAAAGAAAGCAATCGAGCGTATAAAAAGAAAATATGCAGAAGAAGGTTATTTGAATGCCGATGTGGAGATTACCACCTACGCTTCACAAAATGATTCCAATAAAGTCCTGCTAAAGATAAAAATCACCGAAGGAGCAAAAGTCAAAATTCGGGGAATCAACTTTTTCGGCAACTACTCCTTTGCAGACGCAAAACTGGAAGGCACCTTTGACGACACCAAATCCAAGTCCGGAGTTTTTCGGTGGTTTAAAGGAGGAGATTTCGATGAAAAAAAATACAGAGAAGACGTTAAGAAGTTAATTGCATATTATAAGAAAAAAGGATACCGGGATTTCCAAGTTGTAAAAGACTCTACATATTATGCGAAGAACAAGAAGGATTTTTTTATTGACATTCACGTTGAAGAAGGCGTGAAATACAGAATTGGAGATGTTACGTGGACCGGCAATACGCTTTTTTCCAACGAAGAATTAAGCCACGCTTTTGGATTCAGCCGCGGGGAGATTTTCAATCAGGAAAAATACGACAAAAACATGCAGGAGCAGGTCAATGCGATGTATTACGATCGCGGCTACATCTTCGCTCAGATAGTTCCAATTGAAAAACCGGTCAGCAAAGATACGCTCGACCTTGAATTTATTGTAACCGAAGGTAACCAGGTATATATCGAGAAAGTTGAAATAAGAAATAACACCAAGACCAAAGAGAAAGTTATTCGGCGCGACGTAGTTGCGTTCCCCGGTGAAAAATTCAGTCGTGAAGCGTTGATACGATCCCAACGAAACCTTATGGTTCTTAATTATTTTGAAAACGTTATTCCGGATGTGCAGCCAATAAGCCAAGACAAGGTCAACGTCATCATGACGGTCACGGAGAAGCCGACAGATACGGCAAATCTATCGATGGGATACAGCGCGCAAGATGGACTTATTGGGTCTGCCGGCGTAGCATTCAATAATTTCTTGGGCAATGGACAGATCGTGAGCCTGAATCTACAATTGGGCGGCGCCGGATATAGGGTGTTTTCCGTAGGTTTTTCAGAGCCTTACCTTTTTGACACGCGTACATCCTTCGGCGCCAGTTTCTACTTTTCACTTGACGGCAATCGTCGCGCGCAGTACGTTGGGTATAAACAAAGAAGTTATGGAGGCTCAATCAGTTTCGGACGCAGACTTAAATGGCCCGATGATTATTTTTTGGCAAACTGGTCGGTCGGTTACGCTAATTCAACTTTGAAGCCGTTGAGTTTGTCTAATTTATACCCCCAGTTTACTTATGGTCAACAGCAGAGCCTGACCTTGACGCAAGTTATTCAACGTAACAGCAAGGACGCCGCTGAATTTCCAAAATCCGGTTCTGTTTACACATTGACAACCGACTTTGGCTTCGTTAGTATCGACACTTCCGGATATGCAAATGCAGTACGTGTATTGCCGCAGAATTACACGCGACATACTTTCCGAGCAGAAAACTATTACCCCACACTATGGTCATTTGTTCTGTACACGGATTTTACCATGGGTTATTCTCGAACATTTAAGAGAAATCCTTTAGTTGAAGAAATTCCTCAACTTGATCGTTTTTATATGGGTGGAAGCGCTTTGGATATAGGTTCAATTCAATTACGAGGTTATGGCGGCCGTGGCGTTGGACCGCAAGAGAGCGGTTTTGCCGCCGGCGGAGCTTCGATGGTGAAATACTCGGCAGAAATACGATTACCAGTCATTCCAAGCCCGACCATGTATATTCTGGGATTCGCCGAAGCAGGCAATGTATTTCGTTCATTGAGCGAGACTGATCCGTTTAAGGTGAAACGATCCTTTGGATATGGATTTAGGCTCTTTATGCCGCTAGTTGGGGTCATCGGATTGGACGTGGCTTATGGATTAGATAAAACGAATAAGAATCGGAATTTCCCACGTTTTCATTTCCAGTTGGGACAACAATTCTAATCACAGGAGTCTAACGTGAAAAAAAATATTTTCATCTTTTTATGCGGGATCGTTTTGCAATGTCCGGCTATTTATGCACAGAATAAGATCGCCTATATCGATTTTCAATATATCATATCCCAAGTGAAGTCAGCTGAAGATGTTCAAATCGAGATTCAGAAGCTGGCTTCCGATTGGACAAACGAAATTGTAGCCATGACGGACACTCTTACGAATCTTGAAAAGGACATTGAAACAGTCAGTCTTACGCTGAGTAAATCGGGAAGAGAAATACTCGAAAAGAGAATCAGCGATAAACGGCAGAAAATTGCTGCATTTCAGGAACAAAAGTTTTCGCCGGTCACAGGTGAATTATACAAGAAGCAGCAAGAATTACTCCAGCCGCTTATCGACAGAGTTCGCCGTGCCATTGATAATGTGAGGCTCCGTGAAAAAATAGATGTTATTTTCGACGTATCGGCAGGAAACCCGGTTTCCATCGACAAGAAATATGACGTGACCGTTTTGGTTATAGACGAACTGGTCGCCGTTGGCCTTACTGTTAAGGAACAAGCCGTCAGCACCGAGTCGCGTACAAATATCCCCTCCGGTGGTCAACGAGAAATTCAATCCGGTACAAAAAAAGTACAGCCCGGCAAGGTGGAAGAAAAAGGTAAATCACAACAAAGTGACGAGCCTATCAAACAAGAAAAAATAGAAGACAAATAGTAGTTTACATCATATACCCAACATCCATAAGGAGACAATGAAGTGAAACGATTAATCATGATACTCAGTGTTGTTCTGCTGGGAATTACGGCTAAATCAACCAGCGCGCAAAGCAAAATCGGCTACGTTGATTCTCAGAAGATCATGCAGTCTTTGAAAGAAACGCAAACCGTTCAAGCAAAACTGCAGGTGGAACAGGAAAAAATGGCTAAACAATTCCAATATCTGCAGGATTCTCTGGCAAATGCTCAGGACGATTTTGTGAATAATTATAAGAATAATCCTCTTATAAAAGAAAATATCAGACAATCCATTCAGAAAGGGATTGAAGAGCTGGCATATTATGTACAGACTGCGGGCCAACGCTATAATGAAGAGTTGGGCAAGAAGCAGCAAGAACTGATGCAGCCTGTTTTTGACAAAGTTAAAAAGGCTTTGGAAAACGTACGTAAAGCAGAAGGCATGGACTTTATTTTGGATTCTGCTTCAGGTATTTTGCTGGCTGAAGATACCAAATACGACCTGACGGAAAAAGCCATAAATGAATTGATAAAAATGGCCGGAACAACAGCTAAAGATACCGGTGTAAAAGAAACCAAAGACACGGGCAAAAAATAGCAATTTTTCAGTACGTTTTATAAATGGAAACTCTGCCCTAAGAGTTTCCATTTTTTATTCACACGCGTTATTATGATTTCATTTAGTCAAATTGCCGCTGAAACAAACTTAGAAATTGTTGGTAGAGATATTTCCATCTCCAATATTTCAGACCCTGTTAAAGCGCTTGAGGATGAAGCCATTTTCATTATCCAAAAAAAAACACTAAATGATAAGTATATAATCCGTTCAAAAGCCTGGATCATAAATAAGACGCTGTTCAATCCCGATCTTTCAGATTTTTTAGACCGCACTCAAGTCAGTTATATCGTATCAGATGACATCTACGAGACATTTATCAAAGTGATACAGCTATTCCATCCGAATAGTCAACCTGCTCCGTTCATTCATCCCTCCGCTGTTATTAGCGAATTAACCGTATGTGAAGGAATGGTTCACGTTGGCCCGCACGTAACCATTGGTGCTCATTCTCATATCGGAAGTCAGGTAACCGTCATGGCAAATTCTTTTATTGGAAATAATGTTCAACTCGGCGACAACACGGTTATTTATCCAAATGTGACAATTTACGACAACTCATGGATAGGACAAAACGTAATCATTCATGCGGGAACAGTTATCGGTTCCGACGGATTTGGCTATTATAAACAAAAGGATCGTCACAAAAAAATTCCGCACGTAGGAAAAGTAGTGGTCGAAGATGATGTGGAAATTGGCTCTAACTGTACGATAGATCGCGGTACTTTAGGTGAAACCCGCATCATGAGAGGATCTAAAATTGATAATTTGGTTCAAATCGCGCACAATGTAATCATAGGTCAAAATACGCTGATTGCCGCTCAATCGGGCATCGCCGGGAGTACAACGATAGGCGACAGCGTTACAATAGCGGGACAGGTCGGCATCGTAGGACATATCACCGTGGGAAACAATGTTACCATTGGTGCACAATCAGGGGTCATCTCCTCTATCGGTGATGGAGAAACAGTTTCCGGGTATCCCGCACGGAACCATGCAGAATCATTGAGAAAAGAAGCATATATTCGCAAAATTCCGGAGATACTTAAGAAACTCAAACAGAAACCTGACAAATAGTTTTGTGTATTGATTCACGCGTAAAATCTAATTAAATTTTAAGAAATTTCCTGGAGATTGTTTTGGCGCTGCAACAAGAATCGGACGACATAATTCGCCCAAAGAAATCCTATGAGGATGTGGATCTTGATCTGTCATTGAGGCCGTCAAAATTCAACGAATTCGTTGGACAGCATAAGATCATTCAGAATCTGAAAGTATTTATCGAGGCTGCAAAACTTCGCGGAGATTCCTTGGATCACGTTTTACTTTCAGGGCCGCCCGGATTAGGCAAAACCACGTTGTCTCATATTATTGCGCATGAACTGGGCGTCCAAATCCGCGTGACTTCCGGACCGGTACTCGACAAGGCCGGCGATCTTGCAGGTATTTTAACCAATCTTGAAGAGCGGGATGTACTATTTATAGATGAAATTCACCGACTTAATCCTATTGTCGAAGAATACTTGTATTCTGCAATGGAGGATTTTCAGCTGGACATCGTTATCGACAAAGGTCCCAGCGCACGGACTATTCAGCTGACTCTCCCCCATTTCACTTTAATTGGCGCAACCACACGCGCCGGGCTGATCACTGCGCCTTTACGGTCACGATTCGGAATCAGCTGCCGGCTTGATTACTACAATGATGAGAATCTCACCGACATTGTAACACGATCAGCCGATATTCTCAATACAGAAATCAACAAAAAAGGGGCCGAAGAAATTGCAAAACGCTCCAGAGGGACGCCGCGTATAGCTAACCGGCTTTTGAAAAGAACGCGTGATTTTGCACAAGTTCAGAAGCAAGCCGTTATAGACAAGGCTATCGCCGACTATTCGTTGCTCGCGTTGGAGGTGGACGAACATGGTCTGGATGATATGGATAAACGAATTCTGACGGCGATCATAGAAAAATTCAACGGCGGGCCGGTTGGCGTGGACAACATCGCCATTTCTGTAGGGGAAGAGGCGGGCACTATTGAAGAAGTATATGAGCCATTCCTGATTCAAAAGGGGCTTTTAAAAAGGACGCCACGAGGAAGAGAAGTTACCCATCTTGCATACGATCATCTCAAATTAAAACCAAGACGCAACACTAAGCAAACCGGCCTGGATATTTAGTATTTTTTTTCAAGAACTATTCTTGTGCAAGTTTCCACAACAGATATTTCATATAATAACATTTCCATTACACTTTTCTTTGTCGATCTATGATGGCACGAAAACGTTCAGCAGTTTCTCGTGGAGTATCCGATTTCATGATAGATGAGATAACGGCGACGCCGGTTACGCCGGTTTCCATTACAGCCGCCGCATTTAAGATGTCAATTCCGCCAATGGCGACAACCGGCAGTTTAGCGCTCAGAACTATTTTTCTTAGACCTTCCACGCCAATGATTCCAGTAATATCATCTTTTGACGCCGTTGGAAATACTGTTCCAGCTCCGATGTAATCCGCGCCTTTTGTTCCCGCTTCGTGCGCTTCTTCGCGATTATGCGTCGAAATTCCAATAATCTTCTTATGCCCAAGAATTTTTCTGGCCTGTTCTATGGGCAAATCGCCTTGCCCAAGATGAACTCCATCAGCATTAATCTCACGAGCCACCCGAATGTTATCATTAATAATGAAAGGAACTTGATACTTCGACGTAATGACGCGCACCGGGCTCGCAATTTCCATAAACTCGCGAAATGTATTATTCTTGGAACGAAGTTGCACCATAGTAACGCCTCCCATTAATGCCTCTTCAATGGTCTGAAGAAAGGGGAGACGAGTTGGGACTCCCGCATCAGCGATCAGATATAACGACAAGTTTAGTTTCATAAAACAAAAAACTCCCGATATTTGGTCGGGAGTTTTAATGTGGAGAATATTTCTGACAAATCAAAGAGGCGTATTCATATCAAAGTTCTCAAGATACTGTGTAACCCTTTGCAAGAATGCGCCGCCGAGCGCTCCATCTACGACGCGATGATCATACGACAGTGATGCAAACATAATCGAGCGAATCGCAATCGTATCATCGCCATCCTGAGATTCGATAACCACCGGGCGTTTCTTGATCATCCCGACGCCCATGATTGCAACTTGCGGCTGATTGATGATGGGAAAACCGGCCGTGCTTCCAAAAACGCCCATATTGGTTAGCGTTATAGTTCCATCCTGAATTTCATCCAGTTTAAGTTTTTTCGTACGAGCCCGCATGGCCATATCATTGGCTGCCCGGCAAATACCTGTCAGATTCAACGTGTCTGCATCTTTGATTACGGGAACTATGAGTCCGGTGTTATTCTCTATTGAAACAGCCATGCCGATATTGATATAATTTTTCTTAATAATCGTGGTGCCCTCGACCGACACGTTGACCATCGGTAGGTCTTTCAGAGTTTTTGCCATGGCATCAATTAAGAATGGCGTATACGTCAGCTTAAAACCTTCGCGTTTTTCAAATGCGTCTTTTTGCTTCGTTCTGAATTTGACAATATTGGTCATGTCCACCTCGGTCATCGTATATACATGAGCCGATGTATCAACGCTTCTGCGCATATGTTCCGCAGTCAACTTACGAACGTTGTTCATTTCGATAAATTCAACACGTTCTTTGTTAAAGCCGTACTTCACTTCGCTCGGCTGTTTTGCGACAGCCGAAGTAACAGCAGAAACTTTCGTAGTTTGCGGAGTAAAAACACCTTTACGACGAGTACCCAAATATGCCATAATATCATTTTTAGTCACGCGGCGGTTCAATCCGCTGCCGGGAACGGTTTCCAGTTCCTGCATCGTGATTCCTTCTGTTTTAGCAATATTTCTAACCAAGGGCGAATAAAACCTATCGCCATTGCCGCCGCTCAGCAGCGCGCCGGATTGAACTGTGGCCTTTGCAATGGGCGTATGAATCTGATTCTGTTTCTGAAAATCTTCGATTGAACTCGAAAAGTGCATGGCCTCTTCTTTTTTGGTTTCTGTTTTAGTTACTGAAACCACAGGCGCGCCAACTTCACTTCCGATTCGAGCGACTAATGTTCCTACCAATACTGTCTCACCTTCCGGCACCAGGATTTCTGTAATGAGTCCTGATACAGGCGAGGGAATTTCTGAATCCACCTTATCCGTACTTATTTCCAAAACAGTTTCATCCTTTGCAACCTTGTCTCCGACTTTTTTGTGCCACTTTAGAATTTTGCCCTCAGTAATGCTCTCGCCCATCTGCGGCATAACCATATCTACAGAACCTGCGGAACTCGGCGAAGCTGGTTTCACCGGAGTTACAGCTGCGGATTTTTGATCGTCCTTTTTCTGAGCCGGAGGTGTAGAAACGGGCTTTGCAGATACGCTTACCGACGCATCAGTTTCGATGCGGGCGATCAAAGTCCCAACCGACACGGTTTCTCCCTCTGCAATCACTAATTCTGTGATAATCCCGGCGGTAGGAGAAGGGATCTCAGAATCCACCTTATCCGTGCTGATCTCCAGAACCGTCTCATCTTTAGCAACTTTGTCGCCGACTTTCTTATGCCACTTTAGGATTTTACCTTCGACAATACTTTCCCCCATTTGCGGCATGACCATGTCAACTTTCATAGGTCGCCTCCTTACGTTATGTTACTTTTTTGAAACTTGAAGCGGAGAGAGTGAGATTCGAACTCACGGCACGGGGTTAGCCGCACACACGCTTTCCAGGCGAGCCAGTTAAACCACTCCTGCATCTCTCCATAGATAATTTAACGTGCTTATCGGGTTGGCTCACAAACGGAAGAGAACACTTCAGTCTGAGCGAAGTCGAAGACTGATTTTACTAAACTTGGTCATGGTTCGACTCCGCTCACCATGACGTATGTGAGTAAACCCGATAAGCACATAATTTAAAGCGGTGCAAGATAAAAAATATCGTTATGACCTGCAAGCAATTTTTCCGCTAGCCGTGCTTTTTCAGTTTCTCTTTCAAAATCTCATTGGTCATAGCGGGGTTGGCTTTGCCCTGTGATATTTTCATTACTTGCCCGACAAAATGCCCGAATAGCGCTTCCTTGCCGTTCAGATATTCTTTGACCTGGGATTGGTTGGACTCGAACATTTTATCTACCAATTTTTCGATTTCTTCACGATTTGTGATTTGCAGTAATCCCTTTTCTTTCACGATAGTATTTGGATCTGCGCCCTCTTTGCACATTTCTTCAAATACGCTTTTAGCTATTTTGCCGCTGATAGTTCCCTTAACAATGAGATCCAGCAACATACCGAGATTTTTGGGCGTCACGATGAACTGATCCGCCTCTTGTTTGTTTTCTTTCATGACAGCCATCATCTCGCTCATGATCCAGTTGCTTGCGAGTTTTGCATCTTTCACAAATTTTAGAGTTTCTTCAAAATAATTGGCCAAAGATTTGTTTAATGTCAACACTTCGGCATCGTATTTTGGAATTCCATACTCCTTGACAAAACGGTCGCGACGCGCCTGCGGCAATTCAGATAAATTTTCTGAAACGGATTCAATCCACTCCTTCGAGACCTTTAACGGCACGAGGTCCGGTTCCGGAAAATATCGATAATCATGCGCTTCTTCCTTGCTGCGCATGGCGCGGGATTCTCCTGCGTTGTCGTCCCACAAAAGAGTCTGTTGAATGATCTCCCCGCCTTCCCTGAGCACTTTCGTTTGTCTTGCCATCTCATAGGCCAAAGCCCTTTCAACCGCCTTAAACGAATTCATATTCTTGAGTTCAGTTTTTGTTCCTAGTTTTTCAACGCCGACAGGGCGCATGGATATATTCGCATCACACCGAAGGCTGCCCTCCTCCATATTTCCATCGCATATTTCGAGATACTGGACGATCTGGCGTATTTTGGTAAGATAGGCGGTCACTTCTGCGGCAGATCGAAAATCCGGTTCAGATACAATTTCAATTAACGGTGTGCCGCAGCGATTCAAATCAATAAACGTTGCATTTCCTCCCGTTACTGCGTCATCATGAATTGATTTGCCGGCATCTTCCTCGAGGTGAATACGTTTAATACCGATACGTTTAGTCTCTTCTCCAACCTCTATTTCAATCCATCCGTGTTCACATAAGGGTTTATCGAATTGTGAAATTTGATACCCTTTGGGTAAATCAGGATAAAAATAGTTTTTCCGCGCAAATATCGATTCGGCGGCAATAATGCAGTGCGCCGCGAGTCCCATACGGATCGCAAATTCAACAGCCTGCTTATTCAGTACAGGCAGAGCGCCTGGAAGTCCCAGGCAAACCGGGCAAGTTTGTGAGTTGGGAGTTCCGCCGTACGCGGCACTGCAAGTGCAAAACGCTTTGGTATGCGTCAGCAGTTGACAATGAACTTCCAGCCCCATGACCGGTTCAAATAATTTATCACTCATAAAAAACCTGAATCAAATTATATCATAAGTGTACGGTCTCGTTCCTGACCGACTGAAACAATTTTTATCTTAGCGTCTTCCATGAAATCTTCTATAAACTTCAAGTACGATCTGGCTTTCTCCGGAAGATCTGTATATTTTTTGGCGTTACTTGTCCCCGATAACCAACCTTTAACGGTTGTATACACCGGCTCAACTTTTGCAAGTTCTCCTGCATCCGTTACGGGATAATCTATTTTCACGCCATCTACTTTATAAGCAATACATATTTTCAATTCGTCTAAAGTATCCAGTACGTCCAATTTTGTTATTGCCAATTCATCAATACCATTTACCGCCATTGCATACTTTAGCTGTACAAGATCAAGCCAGCCGCAGCGCCGCGGGCGCCCGGTTACCGCACCGTACTCGCCTCCCAATTTTCTAATTTTTTCAGAAAATGTTTCATCAAACTCTGTAGGAAACGGCCCGTTTCCAACCCGAGTGGTATAAGCTTTTGCCACGCCCATGACATGATTGATCTTTGTCGGTCCCAAACCCAAACCCGTACTTGCGCCGCCGCTGCTGGAATTTGACGAAGTCACAAATGGATAAGTACCGTGATCAATATCCAGTAGGGTACCCTGTGCGCCTTCAAGCAGGACTTCTTTGTTTGCTTTAACTGCCGTGTATAAATAAACAGCAACGTCTTTAACATATTCCTTCAGCCGATTTCCCAGTTCATGAAACTGTTTGATCATCGGCTCCGGAGCCAACTCCTCAGCGCCAAACGCTTTTAATATTTTATTTTTTTCAGATATATTTTTTTGTAGTTTTTCCGTGAGGGTCGCATGGTTCATCAGATCGATGGCTCGGATTCCGCAACGGTCAATTTTATCCAAATAGGCCGGTCCGATCCCGCGCTGCGTGGTTCCTACCTGATTCTTCCCAAGATATTTTTCCTTTGCCTGGTCAATGAGCTTGTGATACGGAAAAATAATGTGCGCATGCGGACTCACCATGACCCGGCCTTCCATCTTAATACCGCCCTTCGCAAGGCCATCCAACTCATCAAAGAAGGCTATCGGATCAATAACAACGCCATTGCCGAGAATACACATCACGCCGTCGTGCAATATGCCCGAGGGTATAAGCCTCAGTATATATTTCTTATCACCGTCCCAGATCGTGTGTCCTGCATTTGCGCCGCCTTGATAGCGCGCAACGACCTGAACTTTGCTTGCAAGCAAATCTACAATTTTTCCTTTTCCTTCGTCTCCCCACTGGGCCCCAATAATAACTCTAACCGGCATGATTTCTTCCTTAGAATTGATAATATGCAAAAAATAACCCAAAACCTGCTGGCAGATCTTGGGTTTTGTACTATCATGGATTCATTAAATTCTACATCATGAGAAACTTTTTACCGCGTCATCTACGGTTTCAAATTGTTTGAAAACCGATGCCAATTTCGTAATCTGAAATATTTGCCTGATTTTCTGGGAAAGATTGCTCAATCGTAAATCGCCGCCGTTGTTTTTGACATTGGTCAGATTGCTTATTAATATACCCAACCCGGAACTGTTGATGAGGTCTACCGATTGCAAGTTCACAATAAAGTTCTTTTTGCCTTCTTTGATCCAGCGATGGACTTCATCGTTGAGCTGCGTTGCGTCAGGTCCGCCCATGATACTTCCGCGAACTTCCATTACCACAATCCCGTTTTTTTCAAGCGTATTGAATTCCATTTGAATGCTTTCCTTTGATTAGACAACAGAAACAAAATTACTTTATTTCCAGAAGCCAGTCAAGTTCAGAAAATTATTTTGCTTTAGCTTTCAGGTCTTCGCCGGCCTGCCATTCGATCAATACCGGGCTGGCAACAAAGACGGAAGAATATGTTCCAACCAGGATGCCTGTAAGAAGCGCCCAGGCAAAAGGTCGAATCACTTCACCGCCCAGTATCAGCAGTACGATTACTGACAGCAAAGTCATGAATGACGTCATGATCGTTCGGCTCAAAGTTTCATTTATGCTTTTGTCTACAACCTGTTCAAAAGTCAAACCTCTTTTAAGTAATCGAAGATTTTCACGAATACGATCAAACACGACAATAGTATCATTAACAGAATATCCGACAATCGTAAGAAACGCGGCAACCGCTCCGAGTGAAAACTCCAATCGTAAAACAACAAATACACCTAAGGTGATCAAAACGTCATGGGACAAAGCAATGACAGCGGCTAATCCCCACTTCCAGTGAAACCGGATAGCCAAATAAACAATAATAAAGAATAAACCCCAAAGCGTGGCCCAAACGGCAGAGCTTTTTAGTTCTTCCCCGATCTTCGGCCCAACCTGGCTTACCGAACGTATTTCAGCTTGGTTAGTCGCAAAATTGGCGTTTAACAACTTCAAAACTTCGCCGGCAACTTTGTCATTTTGTTCAATAACGTGGATCAATACGTCGTTGGGAGACCCAAAATTTTGTATACGATCGGCGCCAAATTTACTAGATACAACCGAACGAACTTTTTCCAGCTCAACCGGTTCGTTGAATTTCACTTCGAGTGAAGTTCCACCAACAAAGTCGACACCATAGTTCAGATCCATAACAAAAAATAAAAGCAAGCTTAATATGATCAAGCTACCCGAAACCAGATAGGCCTTGGTTCGCAGCGCCACAAAGGCATAATTCTTATTAACCAAAAACTCCATTACAAATGCTCCTTACACTTTCGCGTATTATTTTTCTTAAACTTTTTGAGTTACTATACGGTCATAATCCACACCGATACTGATTCGTTGTTCTATCGTTGCTCGATCGTAGATCAAATCCATCAGAACCCGTGTTACAAAAACTCCGCAGAAAATTGTTGTAATAATTCCAATCATGAGCGTCAACGCAAAACCCTTTATCGGGCCGGTACCAAACTGAAATAGCACCAAGCCGGTTCCAAAAGTGGTCAAATTAGCGTCAAGAATAGTAACAAATGCTTTTGAAAAACCCGTTTCTATTGATGCACGAACGGTTTTGCCCAGACGTATCTCCTCACGAATACGTTCGTATATCAGCACGTTGGCGTCTACCGCCATACCCATGGTTAAAATCATACCTGCAATGCCCGGCAATGTCAAGGTAAATCCGAACCCGGTCAGAATTCCCATCAAAAAAAGCACATTGAGGACCAGCGCCATGTCGGCAACGCCGCCTGAATTTCGATAGTAAACAATCATCGCAATAGCTACAACTATGAATGCAACCCAAAAAGCTAATTTACCGCTGTCAATCGAATCTGCGCCGAGAGAAGGACCAATGGTACGTTCTTCGATGATGTGAACGGGTGCCGGCAGAGAACCTGCGCGTAACGCTATAGCAAGACTCTTGGCTTCTTCCATGTTATCCATGCCTGTAATCTGCGTATTCCCGCCCGATATTTTTTCAATGATATTCGGAGCCGATTGCACTTTGTCATCCAAAACTACGGCAATGCGTTTGTTAATATTCGCGCCAGTCACAACAGCCCAACGTTTGCTGCCGTCCGGAGTCATTTTCAAAGTGACGATCGGACGTCCGGCCATACCGGGATCCATTCCCTGGTAAATATCCTGTTTCGCTTCCGTAACTACCGCGCCGGATAATTCCGCTGCTTTTTTGACAACATAGGCGGCGTAAAATCCTTCATGCACTTCTTTATTGCTGAACAAGATTTCATTGGATTCTCCGATCGCGGCCTGCACGCCCGGTTTAATTTTTGTGCGGTCGCCGACTTTCATAAATAGCAATGACTTTACGAATTCCAGATTTTGCGCAGCAACATAAAAATCATAACCTGTTTGGCCGATCTGTTGTCCGATAATATATTGTGTAAAAGGTTTGGCTCCGGACTGGACACCCGCAGTATCTGTTTTTGCGGTATCGCTTTCAGGTTTAAGCAATTCAGCCGAAAGGCCGCTTAACTTGGTAGTATCTTTGTCAATCTTTGTAATTGAATCCTTCGTCACATTTTGGGCATCGAGCGTATCAATTCGCGCAAAATACGTATCCAGTCTTTCGAATATGTTACCGGCATCCTGCGGGTCACGGAGCAGCTTGAATTCGAGCAGTGCCGTTTGCTGA
>JAEUSJ010000009.1:41321-44517 GCA_016788215.1 bacterium
GTATCCAGTCTTTCGAATATGTTACCGGCATCCTGCGGGTCACGGAGCAGCTTGAATTCGAGCAGTGCCGTTTGCTGAATTAGATTCTTTGCAATAACAGGATCGTCAATTCCAGGCAATTCAACTATAATACGATGGTCGCCCTGTTTCTGAATTGTCGGTTCACTCACGCCAAACTGATCCACGCGGTTCCTAATAATCGATTGAGCTCGATCAACGGCGTCTTTGGCTTCGTCGTTGAGAAATTTGACAACGCCTGCATCGTCTTTATGCTTATCGCCCCAATAATTGATCATCGGCAGGTTGGCTTCAGAAAAATGATTCTCCAATACTCTTGCAAAATTGGATTCCTGATCGGTGCGGTATTCAGCCGCCGCTTTCTCAAAAATTTTTACAAATTCGTTATCTTTGGTCTTTACGAGATTCTCAAACAACGTGACCACATCCGCCTCCAAAACAAGATGTATACCGCCTTTAAGATCGAGCCCGAGATTAATAGATTTGCCCTGAAGGTCGTTCAGTTCTTTAGTTCCCTCTGCCGATTCACGCATTTTCGCTTTATCGTCATTAGATAATCCATAGAATTTGAACGTCGGCCACAGTGCAATCAAGGATAACGCTATGCAAACGAGAATGATTCCTAGCCTGACATTTTTGTTCTTAACCATTCCTTAAAACCCTCCAAGTAAACAAATAATTAACTATTTATTAATAGTTGATTATCATATGTGATGTTAAAACTCAAGTTCTTCAAAAAGAGAGCCCAATATAGTTTGCGGTATCAAAAAAGTCAAGGGATTATTAGGCAGGCAGAATGAGATAGGCTTTTATTTTTAAATTATTTGTGACCCACTGAAATAGTCATTGAATATGATAAGAAGTTGATCGATATTTTGCAGCTATTACTAATATGTTTTATTTTTATTTGCATGTCCCAGCAGTTTGACATTGGTATTATCGGCGGCGGAATTGTTGGTTTGGCAACAGCTTATCGTCTATCGCAGCAATACCCTGGTCTAAAAAACGTCATCATTGAAAAAGAAAATCGGCTCGCGGCGCATCAAACAGGCCATAACAGCGGCGTGATTCATTCCGGGCTTTATTATAAACCGGGTTCGACAAAAGCTTCAACCGCCGTACGTGGCGCTCATATGATGATTCAATTTTGTGAGGCGAACTCGATTCCATACGATTTGTGCGGAAAGGTTGTCGTAGCAACGGATGAAAGTGAGTTACCGGCTCTCGACGAACTTTATCGGCGAGGGGTCGCCAACGGCGT
Source organism: bacterium (assembly GCA_016788215.1). Taxonomy (GTDB): domain Bacteria; phylum CLD3; class CLD3; order SB21; family SB21; genus SB21. The sequence goes on from JAEUSJ010000009.1 coordinate 42,601, forward strand.
CAAGGACCTGAAAATCCTGAGCCGTGAAGAATTGAAGGAAATTGAACCTCACGCCGCAGGAATACGCGCCCTGCACGTTCCGCACGCAGGAATTGTTGATTATACGCAGGTTTCTGAAAAGTTGGGAGAACACATCCAGTTCGCCGGCAATCAAATTCTTCTGGATTCGCGCGTAGTCTCTATTGCAAAGAACTCAAAAAATTGGATCCTGCGCACACCGCACGACGAATTTCAAGTCCGATTTATCATCGGATGCGCAGGCTTATTTTCCGATCGCATCGCGCGTATGGGCGGAACCGATCCCATGATCAAGATCGTGCCGTTCCGCGGCGAATATTACAAGATCAAACCGGACATGAACTACCTGGTAAAAGGACTCATTTATCCGGTCCCCGATCCGCGCTTCCCCTTTCTTGGCGTCCATTTTACCAATCTCATTCACGGCGGCGTCGAGGCCGGGCCGAATGCGGTGCTGGCATTCAAGCGCGAAGGTTACAAGAAAAACGATTTCAATCTGATTGACACTTTTGAAACACTCACCTACTCAGGCTTCCTAAAATTAGTCAAAAAAAATTGGAGAATGGGTTTTGCAGAAATGAAAAGGTCGTATAGTAAAACATTATTTGTTAAAGCGCTGCAGAAACTGGTGCCTGAAATTCAGTCCTCCGATCTGATGACCTGCGGTTCTGGAGTACGCGCGCAGGCTTTACTGCCCAATGGTAATTTAGCAGATGACTTTATGATCAACTCAACCGCGCATGCCATACATGTCTGTAATGCACCGTCGCCGGCGGCCACGGCTTCACTTGCGATAGCCGATACTATTGTTCAAAAGGCCACCGAATGTTTTAACCTTTCGAATTAATTATTTTATGTTTACTTTTTTTATTGAAAGATCATTCAGATTCGAATGCCCTTGCGGCAAATAGAAATTTCTGATTGAACCATCCGCTAACTAATACGATTTTGAGGTTGATATGATTAGATTTTTTACAATTCTATTATGCTTTGTCGCCGCCTATCATCCCTTGTTTGCTCAAAAAGATATTCGCGACGTCACAGAAAATATTGCAGAAACGACAGTTTTGAACTTACAAGCGCGATACACTAATAATCCAGGGGCGGTCAGAATCGGAGTGTTTAATCTCGACCGGCAGGTTCTTAATGAAGCAAACCTTACTTACTCCATTTTTGAAAATTATATGACGGATCAGATCATTATTGGATTGATGAATAATAAACAGCGTATAGCGTTTGACGTAGTTGAAAGAGGTTCACTTGAAAAAGTTCTTTTGGAACAGCAGCTGGCCATCAGCGATCTGGTGGATCAAAGTAAAAGTGTTGAAGCCGGGAAATTACTTAATGCCAATGTTATACTGACCGGCTCGTATCAGGTTTTGCCCGAAAATATTCAAATTACAATGAAGCTGACGGATGTTCAAACCGGCAGCCTTATCACCGTCATGTCCTACGAAATTAAGATTGATAAAAGAGTGGATAATCTGCTTGGCATAAAGGACGAAATGGCCTTTCGTGAAAAAAACCAACAACGACAGAAAGAATTATATCAGCAAAAAAAGGGGCGTTCGCAAAGCTTTTTTGGCGGCGGGATGAGTCTTATGTACCTTAATAGTTCGGGGAAAACCGACATCGACCATTATGCCGGAACGCTCGACGTATCATTTGGTTACCGCCGAGTGGTGACCAGCATTGGTTATGGATATTACTCATACAAATATAATCTGCGTAATAACCATTATCTGTTGGCTGGACTAAGTTTTCGCATTATTTCTTTTTTAAGATTGGGCTATATGGTAGGGTTACCCCTAGACAAGGACAATAGTTTAGGGCAAACCGTCAGCAGCGGGAGTCAAACGGCTCATTATCTCAAATGGACTGCTTTTGAACTTCGCCAAT